>NZ_ATVA01000001.1 GCF_000420485.1 Paucidesulfovibrio longus DSM 6739
GACCACAATAACTCACCTTTTCGAGGCGATCCAAAGTCACCAACTTTTCTTGCAATTCTCGGCTCTATTCTTGCTTTTCTGCATCACCTTCCAAGGGGAGAAAGGAGACCAGGGTCAGGCCATCGAACTCGCGGGGTTCGCGACGGTTCGCACCAAGTGTACGGAAGGCGAATCCCTGTTCGTTTGTCGCTCGCCAAATCAAAACGGCGTTCCCTTCGCCAAATCCCTCGGCCACATTGTTCCAGATCATCTCCCGCACCTTCTGCGAGAAATCGCCGACGTAGACCCCGGCCCGGATTTCCAGCATCCAGACGGCGAGGCGGCCGCGCAGTCGAGGCGGGACGTTTTCAACCACGATGACCGTCATCGCCGAGTCCCTCCTCATCTTCGAACGCTGGTCCGACACTGTCTTTGGGCGCGTTCGGCAAGGGCAATCCTCCGGCCGAGAGCACGTCCTCTATCAAAGGGATAAGCCGTCGCAACAACTTTTTGGAGCGAAAGGCGTCGCGACAGGCGAGCCGAGTCTCCCGTTCCGGATCTTTCGGTTTCTTCGCAGCCACGGCGAAGGCCGCCGGGACCACGGTTTCGAACTTGAGCAGATCCGCGATGTCGTAGACGAAGGAACGGGGCTTGCCGGTATGCAGAAACCCGATGGCCGGAGCATACCCGGCGGCAAGCACGGCCGCTTCCGTCACGCCGTAGAGGCAGGAGGTGGCCGCACTCACGCACTGGTTGGGGACGTCGCCGGAGGCCCGAACCTTGGGATCGTAGCGCCGTCCGGTCCATTTCACGCCGAATTGCCGGGCGAACAAAGCGTAAAGCGCCTTGACGCGACCGCCCTCGATTCCCCGGAGCTGATCCACGCTGCGGTTGGACGGAGCGTCCTCGCCGAAGCGGACGGCGAACATGCGACGCACGACGTTCAGCCGGGCCGTGGGGTCCAGGGCGAGTGACGCCTGCCAGAGCAGCTTGTCGCTGCGCGCGCCGCCGGGCTGTCCGGCGGCATACAGCCGCACACCCGCTTCGCCCACCCAGACCAGCAACGTCCCGGCCCGGGCGGCAAGAACGACGGCAGCGTGCGAAACGCGCGTGCCGGGTTCCAGCAGGATGCATCCCACGCCTCCAACCGGCACATGCGTCCGGACGCCCACGGCGTCCACCAGCACGAAGGAACCGTCCAACACGTCGAGCTGCCCCTTCTCCAGGAAGACCATGCTGGACCGTTCCTTGAGGGGGATGGGAGCGAGCTTGGGCAGCATCACGCCCTCCGGACGAGCAGCAGGCCGAAGCCGAACCCCTTGGCGCAGCCCACGCCTTGGAACAGGGCCATCCGGAGCGCGTCCGGGTTCGCGACCCGCGCGAAGCCACGCAGATCGAGACGCCCGAGCACGATCGGCTTGCACCCGGAACTCTTGCGGAACCGGTCCTGGGCATAGCCGTCGGCCAACACGGTTTCGGGCTCCACTTCCAGTCCGAGGCCTTCCTGCCGCGCAAGCAGCCAATCGCGCCCGGCCTGTTCCGCGAGTTCGGAACGCGGCGGCAGGGCGTGCTTCGGCGTCCCCGCCTCCATAAGCCGCGTCCGCAGGTCCTGCACAACATCGTAGCGCTTCTGTTTGTCGCCTTCGCGGGTCTTGCGCACGGGGTTCACCCGCACCGAGAACAGGACGCGATCGCCGACGGCGAGCAGGGGGTCATATTCCTTCACCTCCCGGCGAATCAGAAAGTCCGACTTGACGGGAGGACGTTCCGAAACGGCCAGGAAACAGTTCGCCCCGTCGCGCCCGCCGCCGATGTCGCGGAACAGGAAATCGCGTTTCCGCTCCGGGCCGTCCGAAAACACGTCCCACAACGCCTGGTGCATTTCATAGATACCAGCCCGCACAAGGGCGGCGGGATCGAAGCTGAGTTTGCTCATGTACATGGTCGCCTCCTGTCATTCGCCCGCGCGCAGCCGGTGTTCAGGCCGGACGGAGAACTGCCGCCGCCCATGATGGGAAACCTGGTCGCGCACGATGAATGTTTCCAGTTTCTCCAGGCCGTCCAGCTCGTCCGAGAAGACGTCCCGGTCCGCGGCATCGACGATGCCTGTCCGGTACGGAGCCTCCCTGCGGGCCAACGCCTCGGCGAAGTCCGCCGCCTCGACGATCTCGGGCCGGAACAGCTCGTCCGCGGGGCACGACTTGCGTCCGAGGTACGGCGTCAGTCGAGGCCGGAACAGGGCGTCGCGGAGCTCCGCCAGCGGGTGCGGCGGCTCCTCCCGCGCCCAGACGCAGGCCGTGAACACCGACCCGGCCAAGTATTCGCGCCGGGTGAGGATGGTGTTCGGCTCGTCGTCCGGCCCGAGCATGCGGCCCAGTTCGTCCTGGCGGGTGCGGTAGACAAGCTTGGCCCGCTCCCTGGGCGTCTGCACGGTGTGGTAGTCGATGAACCGTTCGCCGGGGGCGTCCACGCGCACGGCGAAGTGGTAGCCCTCGTGCAGCGCCGCGAGCCGGTTTTCCTCATCCCGGCGGATGCCCAGGCAGGCCGCCAGCAGCCCGAAGACGCCGGAACGCGTGGGGCGGCCGGAGATCGGCCGGATTTCGCCCACGGCCACCGTTCCCCAGGCCTGGAGCGGGCCGCTCAGCGTAAAGAGCAGATATTCGCGCATGACGGTCACTCCGCGATGAAGCCGCACACGGCCCGCAGGCTGCCCCCGCCGTCGGCGACGTTGAAGCATTCACTCGCAAGGTCTTGTCCGTACACGCTGTTGAGGGAATCGCGCCGTCCGAGCAGGCGCTCCACGGCGTCCGCCAGCAGATCGCCCTTCTCGCTGTTCAGCGGTTTCAGGAACGCGGCGGCCAGGCTACGCGGCTGCTCGTCGCCCTTCTCCGCGAGGCAGAAGGAGGCGTAGGCCCGACTGGCGAAGCTGTTCTGCTTGCCCGTGGGGCTGACGGTGCAGGCCGCCTCGACCAAAGCGCGCAGCGTCCGCGCGGTCAGGTTGTCGTCGCCCAGAGTCTCCCGCAGCAACTCGCGGTCGATACAGACGTAGAGGTAAAACAGGCCCGCACCGAACTCGGCGACGCCCATGTGCCCGGCCCCGGCATCCTCCTTGTTCAGGTCGTCCACGGCGGTGAAGAAGTCCTCCTCCACGGCGGCGGTGTGCACGGTAAAGGCGTGGGCCACCTGCGCGGCGGCTTCGACGTTGAACCGCTTGCTGGCGGCCAGCATGCGCCCGAACAGGGCCATGTCCGCCGAGGCCGCGTCGGCGCGCAGCAGGTCCAGCGCCTCGCCCTCGGGCACTTTGCCCGACGCGCGGCAGACCTCGACGAGCGCGGCCACGCCCTCGATCTCCGCCGGGGAGAGATGCACGATCTGCTCGGTCTCCAGAGACTCCAACAACGCCTTCATGCTCGACTCGACATCGTCCTTTTTCTTTTCATACTTGGCCTTGATTTTGCCGAACACGCTCCCGATGGCGCGACCGATGGCCACAGCCTTGTTCTCCTTAAGAGTGGACAATCCCCCCGTTTCTACGCCGTCGATGGCCTCATGAAGCGTCACGCCGCAGGTGAGCGCCTTGTAGGCGTACTTGCCGATTTCCTTGGTCCGCGTACCCAGCGCACCGCCGAGGGCCTCGGCAAAAGCGTCGGAAGTGCGCCAGGCGCGTTTGAGGCTCTGGGAGGAGACGCGCAGCCGCTGCGTATTGCCCATGGTCATGGTCTTGGGGCGGCCCAGGTCGTCGCGGTTCAGGTTGGCGGCGGGATAGCTGGTCAGGATGTGGAGCTGGATATATCTGGACATGTCTTTTCTCCTTGATTTAATTGGTAATGGCGTGGAGGTAGTATTGTTCGGCCCAGGTGCGGCTGGTGGTTTCATTCCACCAGACCGTGCCGATGGTCAGACTTACCGGGTCGACCGCGCCATCGAGCATCCGCACGAGGCGCAGCAGCATCCGGTACAGCTCGTCCCGGTCGCCGTCGCGGATGGTGATGAGCTTGCGGAACCGGGCGTCGCGAATTTCTTCGCTGGCCTTGGGAATGGCTGCGAGCTGGCGAGGAAAGGTCTTCTCGGAGGAAAGCCTGCGCGCGTGGGCCAGGATGCCTACGGGCAGGGCCAAACGCTCCAGCAACGGCGTGGAGAGTTCGAAGCCCGCACGGCGCAACAGGGGCACCAGTCCGCGCCAGAACGCCCGGGAGGTGAACACCTCAGTAGGCGACTTGGCCCGGCGCAGTTCCGCCCGGGCGCCCCGGTCCTTCTGCAAGGACTCCAACCACTCGCCCAAAACGGTCCAAAAGACTTTGTTCCCTTGCACTTCGCTGAAGCTGTTGATCATTTCGAACCTCGCTCTGTCGGCAATTCGAGAATTTTCGCAAGCGCCGCGCGGTTGAAGTTCCGCATGGAGCGCCAGGCCTGAACCTGCCGTTTGATGCGTTCCGGCTGCACCTGGAACCGCTCGACCTCCGCATGGAAGCGTTCTACCGCCGTCTTGGCCAGGATGTCCGCCCACTCGATGCGAAACGGCTCGGCCTCACCGTAGTCCTCACATTCGGCAAGCCTGCGGGTCAGATGGTAAAAGCCCTTTTCCGTCGCGCCCCAGAAAGCGGTCCCGGCATTGTCGAACACCGTCGCGTCGATCTTGGCCTGCGACTTGGCGGCCTCGTGCACCAGCGCGTCCTTGAGCGCCCCCACGAGATTGCGCCGCACCTGATCCGCAGCGGCAACGAACATGTCCACGGCCAGCCGAAAATCAGCCAGACGCTCCTCCGGCACATGGTAGGCCGGGAATTCGGACTCGCACCACTGCCGGGCCTTCATGTTGTCCATGTCGAACCCGCTGGCGCGCACGGTCAGCCCGAATTCGGGCTCGGCAAGCAATTCCCGCGTTTCGGGGTCGTCGAACAATTCCATGGCATTTGCCACACAGGCCGCCCGGGCGATCCCCTTGCCGTCCCTGGTCCTGTCGTCGAACTGGCCGTAGACCACGCCGAGCCAATGGGAATAACCGGCGATGTTCGCCATTCCCTTCACGGAATACGCGTCCTTGTCCTGCCCCTGGTGGCGGTACGGGGTCAGCGGATGACGCCATGTTCCTCCATAATTATATCCGGAAGGCCGCGTGACATAGCGGCGCACCACCGTCCGGGAGGAAGCGGCGCAAAGGTCGCACTGCACGGGACCGGCCTCTTCATCGGGAATCAGCAGGATGCGCCGGGGCATGCCCCAATAGGCGTGCAGGGGGTGCACATCGCCGGGGTGCGTCTCCTCGCCCTTTTCGCTGGTCCGGGTCGGAGCGCCCCACGGGTAGACCGCACCGGCAAGACCGTCGGGGCCCGGCGCGGCAGCGACTTCGTGGACACTGGCGTTCTGCGGCAACACGTTGCGCCAGACCTTCTCCCACAGCGTGCCGCCCTCCACCAACGTGGACAGCGGCCCGCCGCCGCGCAGGGAGGTGCGGTGCCCCTTGCCCCCGGAGGGCGCGAAGGTCTGGAGCGTGAAGAGCGCCATGGCCGCGCAGGCCGGGCACATGGCCTTGACGAAGCCACGCTTGATGAAGAAGTCGCCGCTGTTCTTCAGCGTATTGCCGCCGGGGGAGTCGATGAGCAGGGCCGCCACATCATTGGCGTCCTTGGGCGTGCCCGGCGGCAGCTCGAAGTCCTGCATGAACAGCGGCCGTTCGCCGAAGAGATTGAAGAAGGATTTATGCGGCTCCATGGCCGCGCGAAGTTCGTCCGGCGCAGGCGGTTCCTCGTGGAGCCGTTCCCATTCTCCGGCGGTTTCCGGAGGTCGGACCGTCTGCAGGAGCCCCACCAGGAACTCCATGAGCGCCGCCCGAAAATCCGGCCTCGGCGGCGCAAGGTCTTTGGGAGGGTTGTCCCCCGCGGCCAGCTCCCACGGCGCGATCACGCCCTCCGAGCCGTCGGCCCGGACGATGGGAAGCCAGCGCTCCTCAAGCAGATTGAACATTGATGCGCCTCCTTTGTTGATCGATGATAACAAAAAGGCTATACTTGCAGAAACGAGGCGGCCCTCCCCGCCTTGGGGAGAACCGCCCTGCGGCCACCTCGGTTAACCCGAGATGACCGCGGAGAATATGGGGATGACGAGAACCACGCTGCAATCAGCGCTAAGGTACATGATGACGATCGTACGCCGAGATCTAAAAACAAAAGTCTGCATGACAGCAAGCCTTCCTTCCGAGCATCAGGTTGACGGCTCGCGCACGAAAGGCTATTTTTTGGTTCTCACACCTGTGCCTTTGTGCACACCAGCGGCCCTTTCGGACTCGATTCGAAGGGGTCGTTTTTTTATTTTAGGTACAGCAGCCAGAAGAGGTTGTCAATTCTAATTTGTAGTTATCGTGATCATCTCTCCTTCTCATTCCATGCCGTTATCGTAATCAACTCTCCTTTTTATTTCATGGCGCTCACGTTAACCAGCTCTCCTTCTTGATAATTTGACAATCCCCACTATGTGGGGAACATATAAACCCTTGGTGTTATCGAGAACACCTCTCTGGTTCATCCCCGCGCACGCGGGGAACTCATTCTCCCTAACTGAGCCCCATTCATCCGTCAATTTCCGCCCCCTCCCCTTCAACGTACCGTACCTCCACCACCTGCCCCTTCTCATTCCTCCCCGCACCGAACCAGCGCCCCGGCTCCCGTTCCACGAGCGGCACCAGCAGGGACCAGCGCCCCTTGTCGGGCATCCGTTCGGTCAGGACGTCCAGCGCAGTCTGCAATTCGGGCGGAACAACCATCTCCGCGAGCTTGTAGGCCGAGAGCCGGACCTCCGAGCGCAGGCAGGCCCGCATGGAGGCGTCGTCCGGTCGGGCCGCGCCCCAAAGCGCGAGTTGGCCCTCCCGAACGCGGACCAGCCGCACCTGCCGGGTCGTCTGACCGAGCCTGGTCGGGGTCTTCTGGTCCCGGTCCCAGACCGTGCCGGAGCTGCGCCTGTGGTAGCCGGCTTCGAAACGGAGTCGGTTGTTTTCCGCGAAGGCCTTGTCGGCGTATTCCTTGCCGAGTTCCTGAAGCGCCTCGTCCAGCAGGGCTTCCGGCACGTCGCCCGCATAGGCGCCCTCCACCAGGGCGCGCGCGTCCTCGGGCAGGAGCAGCCGCCCGCGATCCGCGAGCAGCCGGGCGGTGCGCCAGAGCACGTCCGGGCGGGGGTAAACGTAGCGCCCCGAGGGGAAGACGCGGCCGTACCATTCCGCATCCGCATCCTCGACGGGCTCCGGCATGAGCACGAGCATCCGCGCCGAGCGATACCCTTCCGGACGACCGGTACGCGCCTGGTGTCGATGGCAGCGTCCGGCGCGCTGAATGAGCAGTTCCATGGGCGCGAGGTCGGAAAGCAAGACATCGAAATCAAGGTCGAGCGATTGTTCCACGACTTGGGTGGAGATGAGAATCTTCCCTCCCCGTTCCTCCGGCCTGGATTCCTTGCCGAACGTCGCCAACACTTGCGATTCAATCTCCTGCCGGTCGCAGCCCGCAAACCGGGCGTGGAATAGCAAGGCGTCCCCGGCGGGCACGCCGTACTCCTCCACTAGCCTGCGCCGGGCCGCCAGCGCATCGCCCACTGTGTTGCGGACCCAGCACGCGCAGGCTCCAGCCCGATGCGCGTCCGCCAGGGCGGCGAACATCGCGTCTTCGTCCGACACCGGGGTCACGGCCACGTCCAGCCGCCGCGAGGCCGCCACGGGTGTCTCCGTGAGACAAGTGTCCATTACCCGCGTGGCCAGGGGAAAGGCCGTCTCCCGAACGGTCATTTCCGGCAATGTCGTCCCCCCGGCGAGCTCCCTTCCCCGCACCCAGGCGCGCACCAGCTTCTCCCGGAGCTCGCGGGTCATGGTCGCCGAGAGCAGCACCACGCTGCCGCCGAGGGCCGCATGGAAGGACAGCAACGAGCACGCCAGTGTGCCCGTGTATTCATCGTAGGAATGGATTTCGTCGGCGACGAGCGTGGACCGTGACAGACCGAGCAGGCGCAGGCACTGGTGCCGGGAAGGCAGGACGCCGAGCAGCGCCTGGTCCAGAGTGCCAACGCCGCACGGTGCAAGCAGGGCCTTTTTGCGGTTGTCCGCGATCCAGGCCGAACAGGCCGCCCCTCCCTCCCAAAAGCCGCCCTCCCCTCCGACGGATGCGGGACGAATGGCTTCAAGTCCGATGCTCTCCAGATAGTCTTCTTTCAAGGCCCGGCCGCCATGGGCCAGCACCAACGATGCCTTCTCGTCCGCGAAGAGCCGCCGGTAACTCTGCGCAAGGCGGGCGTACATGGCGTTGGAGGTGGCCATGGTCGGCAGCCCGACGAAGACGCCCGCGCTCGTCCCGGCACGCATGTGGCGATGCGCGGCCAGGATGGCGGCCTCCGTCTTGCCTCCTCCGGTCTGGTCCTCCAAGATGAGCAGCTCCGGTCCGTCCGGGTCGGGAAGATCGAGCACATACCGCTGCAGAGGGTGCGGGGACGCGTCGTCCGGGAGGCCTGGAAAATATTCGTGAAAGGAAAGCCTGCCCGACGGGGACGCGGACAGCACGCCCGTTTCCGCGACGGCGATCCGAGCCCGGTCCACAGCGTAGCCCCAATACTCCGAGACATCGCCGACCTCCGCTCGGGCTTCGAACCATTCCGAATTGGAGCCGACCCAGTCGGAAAGCACGAACAGTCCGGCGGCGAGCCAGGACAGCCGACACAGGCCGTTTTCCCCGACTCCGTCCAGGGAGACGCCGCCAAGAAACAAGTCCGCCATGTCTTTGACGAAGGCTTGCGCCTCGCACTCCGTGCCCTTGAAGAACCGTTTCACATTCGAGCAGGCGGAAACGGGCTCGCCGTGGTGGCCGAAGGCTGCCGCCGCCAACGGGGAAAGGCATCGCTTGTTTTCCGCCCGGAGCATGATCCGCACCTGCGGCGCGACCTCCGACCAGAGCCCCATACCGAGCTCCGTGTGGTGCGGCCCGCCTTCCGCCCGCCACTCCGGAATGCCAAGTCGCCGCGCCAGTTCGGGAACCATGTTTTGAAAGGGAAGCGAGAACTTGCCGAGGTCGTGTACGGAGGCGAAAAAACGGAGCAAAGCCAGTGTTCCGGCTTCATCCATCGAAGAAAGATGCATGAGGCGGGCACGAAACAGTGAGTCCATGTCCAAAAGAACATGAGTTACAGCAGCGACGTCAAGACAGTGACAAGCAAGGTGATGATATCCCTCGCCTGCAACCGTTTTCCCCCAAAACAGGGTGCTATGATCAGAGGTTTTATTTGACATAGCATACCGTCACAACGAAATTTTTTTTCGAAAAAAGGTGCCGCGACCGACAAGTCACACCGTCTGATCTGCTATTATAAGCCCTTGCCTTCGCATTCAATATTTCTACGGTTATCCCACATACATTGGATGCACGCTCTCTTTGACCAACGTTCTTGGTTCAAGGGAGGAGGGCTGCCTAGAACGGAGGTACACCCTCTGAGCAATAATCTGAAGTCCTTAACTAACCGATCTGTCGCCCGCGCACACCCCGCAGATTAACAGAAAAAATCGGTCGACATCGCATACCGGCTGCCAAGGCCGCAGAACTGATCGAGCGGAACCATGCGGCAAGCATCCGGTATATGACGGAAAAAAACCATGAACGCAAACGGTTCCTGTCCCCCGAACAGGTGAATCAACTGCTGGCCGCCGCACCAAACATGCGGTCCAGCCACTATCTGCCGCTGGCGATCCTTCTGGCGGTGGAACACGGCTGCAACAGGCAGGAAGCGCTGGATCTCAAATGGTCCGATGTCATCTTGAGCGAGCAGGAAAATCTCATCACCTTCCAACGGACCAAGAATGGGGTGACGAGGACGCACCGCATCCTGCTCCGCGTTCGTAAAACCAGCATCCCGCCTATGTTCCGCTCGCATTCCGCCGATTGAATCCAGGCTCGACGCCCATTCTCATCTCTCCTGCCCCCCATAACGGACCCCAAATCTACCCCGCAAGCACGGAAAAAGGGCTTCGGTAAACTACCGAAGCCCTTTCATATTCGTGGTGGAGCTGGAGGGAATCGAACCCACGACCTCTTGAATGCCATTCAAGCGCTCTCCCAACTGAGCTACAGCCCCACGTCGTTGGGAAGAACCCTTTTGCCCATTTTCGCCTTCGATGTCAACACGCGGAACGCGAAAAATCGCAATTCGCTTCCGGCCTTGGAGCGCTTGCATTTTTGGGCGTATCACGCGAGGAAGGCGGCATGAAGGTGCAGGGCGGGAAAACGGATCTCGTGCTCGGAGCGGCTGCGGGCTACCATCTCGGGGATGTGCGGCCCTTTCTCGTTTCGCTCGCCCGGTCGGGATTTCAGGGCGAGTGCGTGCTGTTCGTCTCCCCGACCACGCGGGACCAGGAGCGCATGCCCGCGCTGGCGAGCGGGTTCGCCCTCCGGCTCGTGCCGATGCGCGCCCTGCCCGGCCTGGAGCATCTGCCCTGCAACGCCTTGCGCCATTTCCACGCCCTGAACCTGCTCCGGCGCGAGGCGGGCCGTTTTTCCCGCGTTCTGCTCACGGACGTTCGCGACGTGATCTTCCAGCGCGATCCCTTTGCCTACGCCTGGCCGAGCGGTCTGAACGCCGTGCTGGAGCACCGCGCCGCGCTGCTCGGCGACTGCCCGCACAATTCCCTCTGGGTGCGCGGCCACCTCGGCCCGCAGGCGCTCGACGCCCTGCGCCGCGCGCCCGTGTCCTGCTCCGGCACGACCCTGGGCGATCCGGAAGCTGTGGCGGACTACCTCGAAAAGCTCACCGCCCTGCTCGCTCCCTACGTCCCGGCCCCGCGCATGGCCGGATACGACCAGGCCGTGCACAACCATCTCGTGCATGGCCGCAGCCTGCCGAAGCTGACGCTGCACGACAATTCCGGCCCGATCCTGACCCTGGCTTCGAGGCCGGGCGAGCCCGCCCTCGACGACCAGGGCGACGTGCTCAACGACGCGGGCGCGCCCGCGCTCATCGTGCATCAATACGACCGCAAGCCCGGCCTGTTTCGCCATCTGCGCGAAAAGTACGCCTAAGGCCGGCCCGATTCCTTCAGACTCAGCTCGTATTCCTCCCGGATGCGCTCCAAAAGCGCCTTGGTATCATCGGCCAGCAGCTTGGGCGCGGAAAAATCAGGACGCGACGCGAATTTCTGAAGCATCAGCACGTCCCGGTCGCTCCAGAGCGGCAGCAGGCCCCCGAGCACATAGCCCCGCTCCCAGGCGCGCTCCACGGCCCAGGGCAGGCCGGGGTCCGCAAGCGGCAGCTGCGCATGATAGGCGTGCATGCCGGGATGGAGCGCCTCCAGTTCCGCCAGCCGGTCGGGCAGATCCGCCCCCAGCGCATCGGCCTGGATCTTGGCAATCCCGGAATTGTCCATGCTCGTGAAAGCGCAGTCCGTGATTCCGGCGGGATCGACGCCGGGCGCGAATTCGCGTTCCACGCCGAGCTGTCCGTAGGCGTCCCGCAGGTAGTCCTCGTAGGCCGGATGCGGGTGCACCGCGTGCGGAATGTCGCGGAAGATGGTGAACTCGCAGAGCAGGCTGATGCGCGCGTCGCTGTCCCGCTTGGGCGGCATGCTTTCGATCTCCAAGGCCAGTTCCCGCATGTCGTATTTCCGGTTGACCTTCTGCATGGTCGTCTCGTCCGTGACGCTCTGGCCGAAAAGCATGTTCACCTGAAGCTCGTCGCGAGCCGCGACGTAGGTCATCTTGGTCAGGCGCAGAGCCAGAAAGCCGTTGCGGTAATCGGGCAACACCATGAGTCCGCCCGACTCCACAGCCCCTTTCCCCGGCGCGGACCGATACAGCCCGGCAAGGCCCACCACATCGCCGGATTCGGCCCTGCCCACGAACATCTGCACGTCCGGCCCGGCATTGGCCGCGCGCAGGCGCTCCGGATCATAAACGTAGTCGAGGGGAAAGTTGTCGCCATAAATGGCGTAATACAGCCGGGCCACGTTTTCCGCGTCCTGCGGCTGAAACACGTCCGCCTTGATCTTCTGTCCGGGCTCCACCGCTTTCGCGCTCTGCCGAAGCAGCTCGATGCATTCCTCTTTCGTTCTCTGAACCAGGGCCATGTTCGCTCCGTTTTCTCAGGTGCAGACGAATTCGCCGTTGGGCAGGGGGCGCACGCCCTTCCGAAAGACCGGGCTGCGCTCCTTTCGAAATGGACGCTTCCCTCCGTTGCTACCCATAATTGCGGCTTCGGGCAATCTCCCCGCATCCGACAGACTGCGGAAGCCAAGCCGGGGCTCTTGCATTTTCCGGATTCTTGTACGCAAAAATGAAATTATGGCAAGGCATTGCATGCTTCTCAATTTACTTTCGTTCGGCAACGATATTGTGGTATAGTTGAAGACACACTTCAACCGCGTCCGGCCGCCCACCGGAGAGGAGACCCCATGCAACCCCATAAAATACTCTTCGCATTTCTCGTCCTGTTTGCCTGCGCTTTGCCTGTTGCAGCGCAGGAAAGCGTACCCGGCCACGCCCAGGACTCTGCCGAAGACTACGCCGGAATGCCTCCCTTCACTCAATCCGAGCTGGAACGATTCCTCCACGACTGGCCCGCGTTCACAGGCTGGGCCGAGACGCGCGGCGAGGAGCTGGACCAGAGCGGCAACGAGGACGACTGGACCCGCGAGGCCGCGACCTTCGTCTCCGGGCTCGGCTGGGACCACGAACGCTTCTTCTACGTCGCCCACCAATGCGCCGTGGGCATCTCCGGCCTGGCCATGGAAGAGCAGGGTCCGGCCATCATGGCCGAGCTGGCCGAGGCCAGAAAGCAGATCATGGCCGACCAGACCATGACCGACGAGCAAAAGCAGCAGATGCTCCAGATGCTCGAACAGTCCCAGGGCGGCATGGACGGCATGCAGGACATGCAGGAGCATGTCGCGCCGCAGGAGCTGGCCCTGATCAAGTCGCGGCAGAAGGATATCCGCCGCGTCATGCAGGTGGAGGAATAAAGAGCCTCCGGTCCTCCCTTTGCTTTGTCCCGGCGGGTCGGCTATGTTCCTTCCCGCCGGGACCGCTTTTTCCCGCCCTTGACCCCAGGCTGGTATGTGCCTTGCAGACCCACCGTGGACCGTCGGCGGCATATGGCCGTTCTCGGCGAACAGCACTCGACCCACGGGAAGGCCATGAACAAGATTCGGATCAAAATCATCATCTTCTTCGTCGCGTTCATCAGCTTCATGACCCTGAACACGGCCATGTACGGCTGGAACATCGTCTCCTTCCGCGACAGGCTCGGCGTTCTGGACCATTTCCACGAGCTGCTCTCGGACATCCTCGAAATCCGGCGCTACGAAAAAAACTACATCTTCTACCCGGAACCCGGCAGCCTCAAGGAAATGCTCGTCTACATCGAGATGACCGAGCAGACCGTGGGCATTCTTCAGGAAAACATCGTGGAGATCGGCGGGGAAGAGGAATACCAGGGCTTCATTTCGGATCTCAAGGAATACAAGCAGCGGCTGCACATCCTCTCCGAAGGGGGCAAGACCGACTTCGCGGAGGTCCGCCGCCTGGGCACGGCCATGGTCGGCTTTGCGCAGCGCCTGCTCGACCTCAAGAAGCAGCGCATCCACAACGCCCTGATCTCCATCCTCTACATCCCCATCTGCGTGATGATCGGGCTTGCCGCGCTGATAACGGTCCTGTTCATCTGGCAGGCCAAGCGGGTCATGGACCGCCTCGCCTACGTGCAGCAGGCGGCCGAGGGCGTGGCCAAGGGCGACTACGAAGCCATCCAGCACATCAAGAGCGACGACTACGCCTCCAAGCTGATGCGCTCCGCCTTCAGCAAGATGGCCGAGGAGATCGAGTCCCGCCAGGAACAGCTCATCGAGTCCCGCAAGCTCGTCTCCATCGGCACGCTGACCTCCGGCATCGCCCATGAGCTGAACAACCCGCTGAACAACGTCTCCCTCACGGCGGACACGCTTCTGGAGGAATTCGGCGAGCTTTCGGAAGTCGAGGCCAAGGAGATGCTTCTGGACATCATCAACGAGACGAGCCGGGCCAGCGAGGTGGTCCGCAACCTGCTGGACTTCTCCAGGGAGGACCGCCAGCCCATGACCCGGCTCAAGGTCGCCGAGGTCATCCGCCAGACCCTCAAGCTGGTGGGCAACCAGCTCATGCTCGACCACGTCCGCGTGATTTCGAGCATCCCGGACGACCTGCCGGACATCTGCGGCGATCTGCACTATCTGGAGCAGGTCTTCATCAACCTGTTCATGAACGCCACGCAGGCCATGCCCGACGGGGGCGTGCTGAGCATTTCGGCCCGGAGCGGCCCGGAAGGCTATGTCTGCGTGGACGTGGCCGACACGGGCTGCGGCATGTCCGCCGAAACCCTGGAACGCATCTTCGACCCCTTCTACACCACCAAGCCCGTGGGCAAGGGCACCGGCCTCGGCCTGTCCATCATATATGGAATCGTCAAGAAGCACGGCGGATTCATCGAGGTGAAGAGCGAAGTGGACCAGGGCACCACTTTTTCCATTCATTTGCTGACCATGGGCGAGGAGGACGAAGCGGATGAGCAAGTTTCGAGCTGCGGTCATTGACGACGAGGGCCAGGCGGCCCGGCACATCGCCCGAGTGCTCGAAAAGCTGGGCTTCGAAACCGAAACCTTCGGTTCCGGGCACCCCTTTCTGGCCCGGATGACCGAAGCGCCCTTCCAGCTCGTGTTCATCGACCTCAGGCTGCCGGACATGGACGGCATGGAAATCCTCGACTTCGTGAAAAAAGGCTTCGAGGACGTGGAGGCCCTGGTGGTCACCGGGCACGGCTCCATCCCCTCGGCGGTCAAGGCCACGGGCAAGGGAGCGTCCAACTATCTGGTCAAGCCCCTGCGGCTTCAGGACATCCGGGCCGCGGCCCGCGAGGCCCTGGAAAAACTCCAGCTCAAGGAGGAAAACCGCAGGCTCAAGGCCGCCCTGGACAAAACCCCGCCCCTCAAGGACTTCATCGGCAACAGCCCGGCCATGCAGGAAGTCTTCGCCATGATCCGCAAGGTTTCCAAGGTCAACTGCAACGTGCTGCTCCAGGCGGACACGGGCACGGGCAAGGAGCGGGCCGCACGGGCGATCCACGACCTCAGCCCGCGCCGCGACAAGACCTTCGTCTCCTTCAACTGCGGCGGATTCACCGAAGAGCTGATCTCCAGCGAACTCTTCGGCCATGAGAAAGGAGCCTTCACCGGAGCCACGGCCACCAAGATCGGCCTGCTCGAATCCGCGGACGGCGGCACGGTCTTCCTGGACGAGATCGGCGAGATGCCGCTGAACATGCAGGTCAAGCTCCTGCACGTGATCCAGGAACGGCAGATCATGCGCGTGGGCGGCACCCGGCCCATCCACCTGGACATCCGGATCATCGCCGCCACCAACCGCGACCTCCAGCAGGCCATGAGCGCGGGCGAATTCCGCGAGGATCTCTTCTACCGCCTGAACGTGGTCATGATCTACCTGCCCCGGCTGGCCGAGCGGCGCGACGACATCCCCATCCTGGTCAACCACTTCCTGAAGACCTTCAACAACCGCTTCGGCAAGTCGGTGACCTCCCTCTCGCCCCAGGCCATGGAAGTGCTCATGCACTACAACTACCCCGGCAACGTCCGGGAGCTGGAAAACATCGTCCAGCGCGCCGTGGCCCTGGCCGAGGGCGAAAGCATCGGCATCAACGAGCTGCCCCCGGACCTGCTCAACCTGGCCTTCAGCACCTTCGGCGGCTCGGGCATGCTGCCCCTGGAGGAGATGGAGCGCCGCCACATCCAGCGGGTTCTGGAAGCCACGGGCTACAACAAGAACCTGGCCAGCCACATCCTGGGCCTGCCCCGCACCACGCTCTGGCGGCGCATCAAGAAGTTCGGCATCAAGGACGAGGAATAGGCGCAGCGGCCCGGACATCCGGTGCGGGCCGCCCCGCACGCACGCCAACGGTTCCCCTCCTTGCGGGCCGTGCTTCTCCTTTCGAAATTCCGCCGCGTCCCCTCCCACGGGCTGCCTGACGCCCAGCGAAAGACTCTTCCCCCTGTTTTTCTTCCGCCTCCCGCCGCCCGGCAATCGGAGCGCCTTCGAATGGTTCATTTTGAAACAGGAAGCCCTGAAAACCGAGAACAAGGCCCCCCATATCCGTTGCCCGCTGTTTCATTTTGAACAACACTTTTTCAACTCCGGAATATTTTCACAACCTCACGGCGCACTTCGCATCGGCGCGATCCCAATGATACCTTGAAGATCGGCCCATTGCGGCGTCTGCGCCCGCCTTGTTCCCCGCCGCCCTTTTGCGCGCTCCGGCCCGGCCGCCTGGCCCGGACCGCATTTCAAATTGAAACACATAAAGCCGCACTTTATCCTCCACGACACGCCCAAGAATTGAAATACATTTAATTTCGCATGATTACGCACAGCCCGGTCCGCCCGTCTCTTGGCACCGCCCTTGCTCTGTCAGGGGCAAATGGACGCACCGGATGGACAACGTACTCATAGCGATCGACTCCTCGGAATCCAGCTTCTGGCTGGCCTTCTATGCCCTGGGACTGACCCGCAGGGTCAAGGCCAACGTCTCCATCCTCATGGTCGTGGACCAGGAGCTCATGGAGCAGTCCGGCGAGGACGACGAGTGGATCGGCCTGCCGGAACGGCGGCTGGAGTCCCTCATCGCCGAGGAAAGCTCCGACCGGGCCCGTATTCCCTACTACGTGGCCCACGGCTCCCTGGAGCAGGAGATTCTGCATTTCGTGCAGGAGAACGCGGTCACCATCCTGGTCATCGCCAAGCCGTCCGGCAAAGACCCCAAGCGAACACGGCGTTTCCTGGAAATGCTCGAACGAATCAGCAAACAGACCAGCTGTCATATCGAGGTCGTGCAAAAGGTTCTGGCCCAGCGGGAGCGTTGAGACATGCCCAAATCGACGAACGCGCTCCCCGAAGTCCGGATTTTTGCCGCCCTCTGCGGAATGTGGAGTGGATGAGCACGCATCGCCCGGCAACGGCCGCGGGCCAGGGCCGGGAGAAGCGGACTTGACGCAATCCCTTAACAGGAAAGGAGATCGACGATGTGGCATATGTACCTTCCCATCGCCGGGAACAGCGTAAACGTGATCCTCATCTTCGCCTTGGGCGGATTCGTGGGTCTTATGTCCGGCATTTTCGGCGTGGGAGGCGGTTTTCTGATGACGCCCCTGCTGATCATGTTCGGAATCCCACCGACCGTGGCCGCGGCGTCCGACTCTAACCAGATCGTCGGTGCGTCCACCTCGGGCTGTCTGGCGCACTACCGCCTCGGCAACGTGGACTTCAAGATGGGCCTGCTGCTCCTGGTGGGCGGCGTGGTCGGCGGGTTCGGCGGCGTGCAGGCCATCAAGATCCTCAAGGCCATGGGCAACGCCGACTTCCTCATCAACGTCACCTACGTGCTCATGCTCGGTTTCGTCGGCTCCTACATGTTCATCGAAAGCCTCCAGGGCATGCGCAAGACCGCGCAGCCCGCGCCGACAGAGGCCGCCCCCAAGAAGAAATCCCGCTACGCGGCCATGCTGGAGAAGCTGCCCTTCCAGACGGACTTCCAGAAGTCCGGAGTGCGCCTCTCCCTGCTCATGCCCCTGGTGCTGGGCGGCCTGGTGGGCGTGCTCGCGGCCATCATGGGCGTCGGCGGCGGCTTCATCATGGTTCCGGTCATGGTCTACCTCCTGCGCATGCCCATGCACGTGGTGGTCGGCACCAGCCTGTTCCAGATTCTCTTCACCTGCATCAACGTGACCATCCTCCAGTCCTACACCAACCACACCGTGGACTTCGTGCTGGCCCTGCTGCTCCTGCTCGGCTCCACCATCGGCGCCCAGTTCGGAACGCGGATCAGCAAGCACCTCAAGGGCGAACAGCTCAAGATTCTGCTCGCCACCCTGGTGCTGGCGGTCATGGTCAAGATGCTGCTCAACCTGCTGCTCACTCCCGACGTGCTGCTGGCCTACACCGGAGGACATTAACAATGAAGAAGACCAGCCTGAACATCGCGGCCCTGGCCCTGGCCTTGACCTTGACGCTGATCCTCTCCTGCGGACCGCTCTTCGCGGCCCAGGACAGCACCCTCAAGCTCCTGTCCGACAAGATCGACATCGGCACCAACTACAACGGCACGAGCCTTTCCATGTCCGGGACCATCCCCGAAGGCGGCACCGCGGTCATCCGCGTCGTGGGCGACCGGGGGGACAAGCACTTCAAGCAGAAGGGCAAGGCCCTCGGCATGCTCTGGATGAACCTCGCCACGGTGAGCATCGAGGACGTGCCGGGCGTGCTGCTCATCGGCCTGGACGCGAACTCCGCTCCGGATTGCGATGCCGATTGGGAAAAGGCCGGACTCGGATTCCAGTCCTTCGAGGGCGAAACCGACGCATCCATCTTCAAGGAGTTCCTGCACCTCAAGAAGAACGAGGGCCTCTACCAGGTCCAGCAGGGCGCCGTCACCTACGGCAAGGACGAGGACGGGCACCGCGACTTCGACGCCCGCATCACGCTGCCTTCGGCCCTGCGCAAGGGCGCTTATGAAATCGAGCTCTTCGCGGTCCGCGACGGCAAGGTCGTGGCGAGCGCCACGGAAGAAATCCAGGCCGAACTGGTGGGCTTTCCGGCCCTGCTCTCGTCCCTGGCCTTCGGACACTCGCTGACCTACGGCATCATGGCGACCCTCATCGCCATCATGGCCGGATTGCTCATGACCGTGGTATTCAAGGACCGTGGAGGGGCGCACTAGCCAGGAGAAGAATGCCCATGTCGCTGAGCACGCACATACATTCGCTGCTGCGCAGGTGGCGGGGAGGGGACAAACCCTCCTTCGCCGACCTGTTCAGCCGTTTTCGGGAAATCCTGAAGCTGAACAACGCGGTGCTCACGGCAGTGGCCTCCATGAACAGCAAGCTCGGCGGCAGCTACATCTTCGACCGCCAGTACATCCGCAGCGCGAGCAGCGAGCTGGAAAACCTGGTCGGCAAGCTGATCTACGCCATGGACGGCCTGGCTCCGGGCAAATACCTCGGCCTGAACAAGTCCTTCCGGGCCATCTGCGGCAACATCGAGGCGGAAATCGCCGGAAGAACGGTGATTCCAGAAACCCCGATGGTGCTGCGCTACTCCCAGATCAAGCCCTCGGACCGGGAAGCCGTCGGCGCCAAGACCGCCCACCTGGCCGAACTCGGCAACACCCTCGGCCTGCGCACACCGCAGGGCATGGTCGCCACGGTGACGGCCTACCAGGCGTTCCTGGACCACAACCGCCTGCGCGAGCCCATCGCGGCCCTGACCTCGGACTGGCAGGACGGCAAGATGGACGCCCACTCCGCCTCGGAGCGCATCCAGGAGCTGATCCTGGCCGGAGAGCTGCCGCCCCGGCTGCGCCGGGCCTTGTCGCGCGGGGCCGAGGCGCTGCGCCTGGACCCGGACGACCCGGAAACCTTCTACGCCGTGCGCAGCAGCGCCTGGGGCGAGGACGGCGAGCATTCCTTCGCCGGGCAGTACCGCAGCGTGCTCGGCGTGACCCCGGACAAGCTCCACGACGCCTACCGAGAGGTTCTGGCCGGGGCCTATTCGGCCAGGGTCATGGAATACCGCCGCGACATGGGGTTCGCCGCGCACGAGGTCTTCATGGCCGTATCCTTCCAGGCCATGATCCCGGCCCGGTCCAGCGGCGTGGTCTACAGCCTGCCGCCCGAAGCCCCGGAGGAGCGCAACGTGGTCGTTGCCGGAACCTGGGGCCTGGGCGCGCCCCTGGTTTCGGGCGACGCGGCTGCGGATCGCTTCGTGGTCTCGCGCGAGCGGCCCCACAAGCAGGTGGCCATTTCCGTGGTGCGCAAGGAAAACGCCGAGCGCGTGGCTCCGGACGGCGGCGTGCACTCCGAGGCCGTGCCCGAGGAATTGCAGACCCGGGCCAGCCTCACGGCCGGGGAGGTCACGCTCCTGGCCGAGACGGCCTTGCGGCTGGAGCGCCACTTCAAGAAGCCCCAGGACATCGAGTTCGCCTTCGACGAGTACGGCGACCTCTATCTGCTCCAGGCCCGGCCCCTGCGGGTCCAGAGTTCGGGCGAGGCGCTCTGTCGCGATCTTTCCGAATCGCTCAAGGATTACCCCGTGCTGCTCACCGGGCGCGGCGACGTGGCCCAGCAGGGCATCGCCACAGGCCCGGTCTTCCTGATGCGCAAGGGCGTGAAGCTGGAAGACTTCCCTGCCGGAGCCATTCTCGTGGCCCCGCATTCCTCGCCCTCCTTCGCCGCGGTGCTGCGCCGGGCCGCCGGGGTGATCACGGACGTGGGCTCGGCCGTGGGACACATGGCCACCATCGCCCGCGAATACCGCGTGCCCGCCCTGCTGAACGCGGGCAACGCCACCCGCCTGCTGCGAAACGGCCAGCGCATCACCCTGGACGCGGAGCAAAAGACCGTCTACCAGGGCATGGTCGAGGAACTCTGCATGCTGGAGCTGACCAGCGACCGCATCGAGGACGCCTACGAGTACCGGCTGCTGCGCCGGGTGCTCCGGCTCGTGGAGCCTTTGAACCTCATCGATCCCTCGGCCTCGAACTTCTCGCCCGAAGGCTGCCGGACCCTGCACGACATCACCCGCTTCATCCACGAGAAGGCCGTGGAGGAGCTGATCAACATCAACCACGCCCGCCACGTGGACGACGCCAGCGCGAGCGGCAGGCTCGTGCTCCCCGTACCCCTCGACCTGGTGCTCATGGACATCGGCGGCGGGCTGGTGGAGCCCCAGAGCGACGAGGCGCGCGGAAGACGCTGGCGACGCCGGGAAATCACCCCGGCGGACGTGGTTTCCTCGCCCATGCACGCCTTCATCCAGGGCGTGACCGAACCGGGCGTCTGGCAGTCCGGCCCCGTGCCCGTGGATTTCGGCAGCTTCATGTCCAGCCTGACGCGGACCATGCCCGCGGAACTGGTCAACCCCAAGCACATGGGCCAGAACCTGGCCGTGATCTCGGACTCCTACGCCCACCTCAGCCTGCGGCTGGGCTACCATTTCAGCATGATCGACTGCTACGCGAGCCGCTTCAAGGAAGACAACTATCTTTACTTCCGCTTCGCGGGCGGGGTCACGGGCGCAACGCGGCGCTCGCGCCGAGCCCGCTTCATAGCGGACATCCTGAGCCGACATGATTTTTCCACCACCCTCCAGGAAGACCTGGTGGTGGCCCGGATGAAAAAGCTCGACGCGCCGTTGATTCTCCGGCGGGTCCGCATCCTGGGCCTCTTGGTGGCTTATACGCGGCAGCTGGACGTCTCCATGATCGACGACGAACAGATCCAGGCCCATGTGGAGCTGTTCGAAAAGATCGTGAAGTCCGGCGCATAACAATCAACGGAGGGGTGCGTCATGACCGTCCCGGGCAAGACCAGCATACTTATTTTGGACGACGAGCCCATCGTCAGCAAGCGCCTTCAGCCCGCGCTGGAGAAAAAGGGCTACGAGGTCGAAAGCTACTTCCGCAGCGCGGACGCACTGGAGCGCGTGCGCCAGCGCAACTTCGACATCGTCATCACCGACCTGAAGATGGAAGGCGTGGACGGGATGCAGTTCCTGACCGAGGTCAAGGAACGCTCCCCGCGCACGGAAGTCATCGTCATCACGGGCTTCGCGACCATGGAGACCGCCAAGGAGTCGCTGCGCAAGGGCGTCTTCGACTTCCTGGCCAAGCCCTTCAAGCTGGGCGAAATCCAGGAGGTCATCCAGAAGGCCGAGGCCAGGAGCCGGCAAGCGTCCGGCGACTGATCCCGTTCAATCCGAGCAACGAAAACGAGGTGCGAACCATGCTCAATGCACTGATACCCATCGAACTCAACCTGGCCTCCAACATCGCCCTGCGCTACGCCTGCCAGAAAGCCGGGCTTCTCCGCATGGGCCTTCAGCCCATCCACGTGGAAGAGCCGGACGGCAAGGCCCATTCCTCGCAGTCCGGCTGGATCCGCCGGACCTGGGAAACCGGGCTCCAGGAGGCCGGACGCGAGGAGGTGCAGCGCATCCTCAACAGCGAGAAGCTGGACTGCGTGGTCATCCCCCAGGCCGTCATCGCCGTGGGCGACCGCAACGAAGCCATCCTCGACGAGCTGCGGCGCGGCAGCTACGACCTCTTCATCGAGGGCGTGGTCACCAACTTCAATCTCGGCGAATTCCGCAAGCTGCTGCGCTCGAAGCTCTACAAGCGCATGTCCTGCCCGGTGCTCATGGTCAAGAACCTGATCATGTCCCCACGGGTGCTGCTTCTGCTCGACGAGGAAACCGACGTCGCGGCCCTGGTGGAGCAGTTCTGCCATCTCGTCGGCGACCCGGAAGCCGATTTCGACCTCTGCGTCTACGAGATGGAAGAGGAGCCGGGAGACAAGGCGGAGCAGATTCTCCGCAGCGCCCGGGAGCTGCTCGAGGCCCGCGGACGCGTTCCGGCCGATGCGCGGGTTCTGCGGGGCGCGCCCGAAGCCGCGGCCGAAGAGATGCGGGACTACGGCCTGCTCGTCTCGACCGTGGACCGCAAGTCCAGCCGCAAGTCCCCGCTGACGGAAGTGCTCGGACGGGTGCCCTGTCCTCTGCTGCTCTGCTGGTAACTTCTTCAACGGGAGGCGTTTATGAAGATTCTCGTGGCTGTGGATGAGAACCTCTACAGCATGTATGCGCTGGGCGAAGCGGCCCGGCTGGCCATGAACACCTGGCCCGACGTCAGCCTGCTGGCGGTGGAAAGGGAAAGCAGCCCCCTCTTCGATGACGACGCGGCCCCGGCCGACGAACGGCACCCCGGCATCGGCACGCTGCGCAACTACCGCGAGGAATTTCTCTCCATCATGGGCGAGGAGGCGCAGCTCTACGCCGCGGCCCCTGCCTCGCCGGACTTTCGGGAGGCCGGGAAGAACGTTCTGGAGGAAAAGACGGACGGCGGCCGCAAGGACTTCCGGCTGCGGCTGCGCTCCGGCAACACGGTCAAGGCGATTCTGGCCGAGGCCCGCGAGGAGCAGAGCGACCTGATCGTGCTCGGCAGCGCCCGCAGCGGCAGCGGCTGGGGCGGCGGCGACGTGCCCGGCAAGGTGGCCGAGGGCGCGGACTGTTCCGTGCTGGTGGTCAAGGAAGCCCGCAGGCCCGCCAAGGTCACCTGCATCCTGGACCACGCCAACGTGAGTCAGCAGTCCCTGGAGATGATCAACCAGCTCGTGACCCTCTACGGCGTCGACCTGGAAATCGCGGGCGTGCTCAAGCGCGGCGAACTGCGCGAGGAGGTCGAGCGCAAGATGGGCGAGGTGCTGGACTACTACATCCAGCGCGGCGTGCGCGCCCTGGTCAAGGTCGTGGACGCGGCCTCCCTCGGCTCGTTCCTTTCCCTGGGCTCCCGCACCGACCTCATGGCCCTCTGGCTCGGCCCCAAGTCCGGACTGCAACGCTTCTTCAAGCGCGACCACGTGGCCGAGCTGGTCAACGGCGCGCTCTCCTCCGTGCTCATACTTCGTTGACCGCGTGTCCGGGCCGGGCGTGTCTGCCCACATCCCCGGCTCTCCCACCTTCATCACGCGTCACGAGCCCCTGCCGGACGGTTCTCCTCCGGCAGGGGCAAATCTTTTTCAGGGATGTTCCAGGCGGGGAAGCAAACCGCGCGGCTAGCGCATCAGACGCAGGTCCAGGCCCATGTCCTCGATCTGATCGGAAATCTGCGGCCACCAGGTCGAGGCCACGAGAATGATCGGCCGCCGCTGCTCGCGCAGCAGAACCTCCGGGGCCAGCACGGGGCAGCCCATGATTTCCCGGCCCTGGCGCGAGGGGTCGGAATCGATGAATCCCAGGCAGCGGAGCGTTTCGCGATTTCTCTCGAACCATTCCCCATAGACCTGGAAAAAGCCGCCGGACGCGCCCCAGATGTAGAACGGCGAATCCCCAAGCTCCTCGGTCAGAAACCGCGTATTCGGCGCATACATGAACTGGGTCGGCACGGAAATCTCGTCCACGCTCGTTTTCCTGGCCGCGAATCCGAGCATGGAATGCCGCCGGAGCACGCGGTCCGGGATGATGTCCCGATAGCCGTAGCGCCGCACGTCGCCCCCGCCTTCCGCAAGGAACAGGTTGCAGTCCTCGAAGCCGTTGGCCAGGTAGTAGTCGAAGAAAAGCCCCGGCGAGAACTGGTAGAATCCGTGGTTCACGCTGTTGTTCATGGGCAGGCGGTGCAGCACCACTCCATCGCCGCGCAAGGAGCGGACCGTGTTCTCCAGCGCCTGCGGCGTATTGAAGATGTGTTCCAGCGTTCCGCCGTCATAGATGAAATCGTAACGATCCCAGAATGTTTTCGGCAAGGGCTCGTTCATGTTGTGCAGGAAGGTGGGCGGCGGCGTCGCCGCGATGTCCAGGGACTCCACAAAGCGAAACCCCAGGCCCCGGAACAGCTCCGGCGAGCCCCACTCCCCGCTGTCCGGAACCGGATCCCGGAGCGGCAGCACGGCCTGCGTCTGGTCCCGTGAAACGCCGAGATCCTGAATGCCGTACATCAGCATCCGCTCCCGGCCCACGGACGGCAGCACGCGCTTCAAGATGTCCAGATCGTCCCTTGTGATGCCCATCCTTGGAACTCCTCATGATCACGGCATGTTGCGAGGCGCAGACGGCACTCAATAGCACCAATGCGAAACAAACGAAAGCACGGCCCGTCCGGCACGGCCCGTCCGGCACGGCAGGCGCGCGGGCAGAGTTCTCCGCTGCCGTCCCGGTCGGCGGCGCTTCCGCAATCCCGGAACGCTACTTGGCGATGTCCGCAAAGGACGCGCCCGTGAGGGCGGCGAGGTCGCGCGGCGACAGCTCGATCTCCAGCCCTCTGCGGCCCGCGCTGACGAAGATGGTTCCGGCCGTTTCGGCGGAAGCGTCGATGACCGTGGGAAGAGGCTTTTTCTGGCCCAGGGGGCTGACCCCGCCGACCACGTAGCCCGTGACGCGCTCCACCAGCCCCACCTCGGCCATGGCGACCTTCTTCACGCCCACGGCCCTGGCCAGGCACTTCAGGTCGAGCTGCCGCAGCACGGGAACCACGGCCACGAAAAGCGTTTTGCCCTCGCCGACCACCAGGGTCTTGAAAACCCTGGCCGGGTCCACGCCCATCTTGTCCGCCGCTTCCCTGCCGTAGGAATCCGCTGCCGGGTCGTGCTCGTACTCGTGGACGAGATATTCGATCCTGGCCTGCTTGGCCTTGTCGATAGCCGGAGTCATATCTTCTTCGTCTCTCCCGGATAGCTGCCCATGGTCTCGCCCCCCTGCCCGCCGCCCGGCTCAGTCCGGGTCGAAGGGCGCGATCAGCCCGTTGAAGCCCGTGCGCGCCCGCGCACGGTACAAGGCTTCGTCCGCCGCGTTGTTTTTCCGCGTATGCTTCTCGTAGTCAACCTCGCACATGATGCAGCCCGGATTGAAGATGGCCCTGCCCTGAGCCCAGGCGATGGCGGATATTTCCGTATCGCCGAAATGGCTCTGGTATTCCGGGTAGAACACGAAGTTGTGGTACAGGCTCCGCGCCCAGGAGCGCCGCAGGAGGCCGAAGGTGGCGATGTTGCCGTAAAAGCGCCCGTCGCTGAAGGGCAGGAGGTCCGCTCCGCTCTCGTCGAGGGTTTCCAGCGCGGCGCGCAGCCAGCCGTCGCCGGGAAACACGTCCTGGGCGAGATAGCCGAAATATTTGGAGCGGGAATGGGCGAAGATCAGATTGGCGACCTTGATGAAGCCGAGGCGCAGGGAATCGTCCACCAGCACCAGAAGCCCATCGCAGAGGGCGCGCCGCGACAGGACGGATTCGACCCGCCTCGCCAAGGCCTGATCGATGAAGGGCAGCACGATCACGACCTGCTCATGCTCGAAGGTTGCCCCAGATTCCAGCTCGGCCACGTCCAGGAAAACAGAGCGCATGGTTTCGCCTCGCCGCGTTGTCGTCGCGGCCGGAGGAAGCGTATCTCTCCGGCCCCTGTCAGGGTTACGCCACCGGGCATGCCCGCCCGCGCCAGCGCCGCTATCGGAAGGCGTGCCAGGCCCGCTTCGACGATGTGCGGAATCGGCTCATGCCGACCTCGAACAAAAAAGCGCACAACAGAAACACGAAAAAGGCGATGCAGGCCTTGGGATTGTCCGACGCGGACCGCCAGAGCAACGTGCCCAAAGCGGCCAGGCAGACCAGCGCGCCGATCAGCATGGGCGCCCTCCTCCCGTGAATCGACTCGTGCAGCTTGGCTCCGGCGAGATTCACGGCCGCGAAGATCAGCAGGAACCCCGCGCTGGCGATCATGGCGATGGACTGGAGGTCCAGGAGATTGGCCAGGGCCAGGGTGATGGCTCCGGTGATGAGCACGCCGAAGGGCTGGTTCCAGACCTTGCGTTCCATGATTTCCGGCAATTCCTTGTCCTTGGCCAGGATGAATCCCAGCCGTGCGTTGCCGTAGATGGTGGCGTTGATGGCGGAAAGCGTGGCCAGCATGGCGGCCGCGCCGACCAGGAAGAATCCGAACCGGCCGAGCGCGGGCTTGGCCGCCACCGCCAGCACGAAATCCTTGGAGGAGGCGACGAGGCTTTCCGGCACGACGCCCACGGTCAGGATCGCCACCAGGACGTAGAGCACGACCACCAGCCCGACGGAACAGTAGAAGGCGCGCGGCAGGGTCACGGACGGGTTGCGGATGTCCTCGGCGGCGTTGGCGATCAGTTCGAAGCCCTCGTAGGCGACGAAGATGACCATGCCCGCCGGGACCACGGACGACATGGGCGCCCAGTGCGACACGGCCATGCGCGCGGGCTGGATGAACATGGCCCCGGACACGAGCACCACGGCCAGCAGGATCAGCTTGAGCACCACGACGAATGTCTCGGATTTGCTGATCAGCTCCGCGCCGAGCAGATTGACGAGCATGGGAACGACGATGGCCGCGCTGATGAGCGCGTGATGCAGAAGGGACGGATGCCACCCGGCCGGAAAGAACGTTTCGGCGTAGGATGCGAAGGCCGTGGCGTAGAGCGAGAGGGTCACCAGATAGCTGAGCCAGAGCACGAAGTTCAGTCCGCCCACCAGGCTGTCCATCCCGAACGCGCGGTCCAGGAACACCACGGTGCCGCCCTGGCTGGGAAAGGCCACGGACAGCTTGGCGTAGGAATAGGCCGTGAGCATGGCCACGCACCCGGCAAGGGCAAAGGCCACGGGCGTCGCTCCCTGCGCTATGGTCACCGCCACGCCCAGCACAGCGAAGATGCCGCCGCCCACCATGCCGCCGATGCCAATGGCGACCGCGCCGAGCAGGCTGATTTTCCCCTGCTTTTCCTCGCTCATGCCCAAGACCTCCCTCTCCCTGCTTATGCCCAACCACAGCGAAAGGCAACGCGCGTTCCCAAAAGAGCGGGTCTAGCCCGCTTCACGCTCCCCGGCCCCGGCCCGGACCAGCGCCATGGCCACGTCGGCCAGCTCGTCCGCAAAGGCTTCGTCCAGGGAGGCGTGCCCCACGAGCAGACGATACCACATGGCGCCGAAAACGACGTCCGCAAGCATGTCCGGATCATGGACAAGACCGATTCGGCCCTGCTCGGCGGCCTGCGTGAAGATCGAGTTCAGGACCGCGCGCCGTTTCGCCGCGAAGCCCTCCCGGAAGCGTTCCCGGAATCCGCCGTCCTCCTGCGCCCGCGCCATGAGAAAGCGCAGGTGCGCGCCGCCTCCGTCCAGGATGGCGCGCACCGAGCCCCGCAAGAACTCTCGCAGGGTTTCCCGCAACGATTCGCGGGCAGAGACCGCGATTTCCTCGTCCGCCAGCCGGAGAACGGCCTCCAGCACGATGTCCGCCAGCGTGGGCCACCAGCGGTAGAGAGTCGGCCTGCCCACCCCGGCCCGCCGCGCCACCGCCTCCATGGTCAGACAAACGCCCCGGTTCTCGATCAAAAGCTCGTGCGCGGCGCGCAGGATCGCCTCCCGCGTCCTCTCGCTTCTCGGACGTCCGATCTTCGCTTTGGTCATGTCCCCCTCGTTCTCCCTGTCCGCATTGCGCCGTGCTTGACACGTTTCGACAAGATAAATTACGTTACGCAACGTAAATTATCAAGAGCGTACCGCTCCGCTTTCGGCCCGGAAAATCACCGGGCCGAGCATGGAGCGCCGCCCCTCCCCTCTACGACAACGGAGCTGAACGATGGATGTGAAGAACGTCAAGGCCGCATATTTTTCCCCCACCGGCACGACCAGGGCCGTTGTCCGAGCCATTGTCGCGGGCATTGCACCGGACGCCGGAGCGGGCGAACCCGAATTCCTGGACATCACCCTCCCCGGCTCCAGGAAAAAGCCGCTCACGGTGGCCGAGGACGATCTGCTCGTGATCGGCGTGCCGGTCTACATGGGCAGGGTTCCCGCGCTCCTGGGCGACTGGCTGAACGCTATCCGGCTTCGCGCAACGCCCACGGTCTGCGTCGTGGTCTACGGCAACCGCGCTTACGAGGACGCGCTTCTGGAGCTGAAGAACATGGTCGCGCAGCGCGGCGGGGTTCCTGTCGCGTGCGCCGCGTACGTTGGCGAGCATTCCTTCTCCTCGGCGGAGCGGCCCACGGCCCAGGGCCGCCCGGACAAGGACGACCTGGAGCACGCCCGGGAATTCGGAAGGAAGATCCGCGCCAAAATGCAGTCCCTTTCCCCAGCGGCGCAAGTTCCCGACGTGGCCGTGCCGGGGGTGCTGCCCTACCGCAAGGACTCCAAGCTCTGGGATGTCGATTTCATCGCGGTCAGCGACGAATGCACCCAATGCGGCGCGTGCGCCGAAGCCTGCCCCACCGGAGCCATCGACCCGCAGGACGCCGCCAGGATCGATCCCGTCAGGTGCATCACCTGCTGCGCGTGCATCAAGCTCTGCCCCCAGGGAGCCAGGAGCATGAAGCCCGGCCCGGTGCTGGACGCCTCCGTGCGGCTGAACACGCTTTTCCGGGAGTGCTGCCGACCGGAATGCTTTCTGTGACCGTTCGAATCCCCGTTTGCCGGGCTTTTTCCGCGCGGCGCGCAGTCCCGGCCTGTCGGGCGAAAAACGCACGCGGCAGGCCGCGGGGGAAACCCGTTGCCAAATCCACAGGGGCGGCGTAGTGGAAAATGAGGCAAGTTCTCCGCTCGACACGTCTTGAGCACATCGTCCCGGCGCATTCGTCGGCGGCCAAGCGCGGCCCCGGCAGACCGGGACGCGCCCTGCGCCTTTGCCGGGGAGTCCGGGCGACCCCCGGCCATGTTCCGCGCGCCAAACCGCCCATGCCTTGCCCCAGGAGTTTTTCCGCATGAACGCCCTCTTTGCTCCGCACATGCTGGACATCGTCTGCCTGGCCATATCCACGGGCCTGTTCACGGCATATCATCTCTTCGTCGCGTGGAAGCTGAAGAAAAATCCCATCTACACGCTCTACGGGGCCACGAAATGGGCGAAAACGGCCTGGGTCGTCAACGTCATGGAAGAGAAGAACGACATCCTCGCCGTGCAGACGCTGCGCAACTCGACCATGGCCGCGACGTTCCTCGCCTCGACGTCGATCCTGCTCGCGGTCGGCCTGCTCACCCTTTCCGGCCAGAGCGACAAGCTCGGCCAGACGTGGCATTCGCTGAACGCGCTCGGCTCCACGACCCAAAGCACCATGACCCTCAAGCTGCTCGTCATCCTGGCGAACCTGTTCATCGCCTTCTTCAATTTCTCGTTCTCGATCCGGCTTTTCAGCCACGTCGGGTTCATCATCAACACCCCGCCCGCGGACGAGAACTACGGGACATCGATCACCTTCGTGGCCATGCAGCTGAACAAGGCGGGAAGCTACTTCCACTTCGGCATGCGCGCCTACTATTTCCTGATCCCGCTCATCTTCTGGCTCTTCGGCCCGCTGCTGATGGTCCTGTCCACGATCATCGTGGTCGTGCTCATTTCGCACATCGAAAAGACCCCGAAGCTGGACTGCGGATATCTTGCCGCCTTTTTCAAGCAGACCTGCGCATTGCCGAAGCGATAGAAAGTTGCGGACGCAGGCCGCGTTGCTGGCGGGCGTTCGGGAATGCGGGAAAACAGGGCGGGAAAAGCGCGTTGCGTTCCGGGGGCGGCCCCCCGCGAACAGGAGGGGTTCCGGCCATGGCCGGAACCCCTTCCGCGTTGAGGATCAGTACAGTCCGCCCAGATTGGCGGCGGTATGGATGGTGTCGGCGAAGAACCCGGCCCGGCCCGCCAGCTCGCCCAAAAGGAGCAGCACGGGCAGCCAGACGGGGATGCCCTTGGTCAGCCGGAACACGAGCAGGCAGGCCGCGAGCACGGCCACGTGCACCCAGTAGAAGCCCGAACCCAGCCAGGTCTGTCCGGTCATGCGCATGACCGCTCCGCCGGAAAGCCACACGCAGGGCACGACCAGATAGAGCACGAGCGCCACCAGCAATCCGGCCCCGAAGATGCCGCCCATAAGCGGCTGCCTGGACTCGGAGGCGAACCAGCTGCCGAAGCCCGCGCCCAGGGTCACGGCCGAGAGCAGGAAGAAGGTGGCCGGGAGGGCGTTGTTCACCGCGGGGAAGGCGGGCGGCGCGTAGGTCATGCCCGCCGAGAGGATCAGCCCCAGCCCGACCAGGGAGCCGGCCCAGGCAAGAACCGGGTTGACCTCGGTCTTGCTGACGAGCACGGCCAAAACCGCCAGGACGGCGAACGTCCCGGCCAGCAGCACCTCGCGGCTGAGCCAGGCCGTGGACAGATGGACCAGGGCTCTGGGCGCGCCCGTGGGGTGGCCCAGGTGGAACAACGAGGCCAGAAGCCCCAGCCCGATCAGGCCCGCGACCATGATCCACTCGCGGCGGGGGCTGCGGCCCTGCGGACCGCTGGAAACGCGCACCGCGCCCATGAGCGCCAGACCCACGGCGGCCTGGGAGAGCACAGTGAAGAGGACCAGCGGGAATTCCATGGATTGCATACTTACCTCCTCACCAGTCTGGGAAGCTTGGGCAGGATGAACCGTGTGGACGGATTCACATCCTCCATTTTCGGGAAGCCGGCCGGATACTGCACCTGATTGCCGGGCTCCAGCTCGGCGAGATCGACCATGCTCAGCGCGCCCGTGGGGCAGGACTGGATGCAGGCGGGCTTGAGCCCGGCGTCCAGCCGCTCGTGGCAGAAGCTGCACTTCTCGGCCCGCTTTTCCACGGGATTGTACTTGGGCGCGCCATAGGGGCAGGACCGGATGCAGTTTCCGCAGCCGATGCACTTCTCCTGATGGTGGACCACCACCCCGTCCTCTTCGCGCTTGGTGTAGGCTTCCACGGGACAGACGTTCAGGCAGGTCGGATTTTCGCAATGGTTGCAGGCCAGGGAATAGAAGGCCCGTTCCCGGTGCGGGTAGATCTCCTCGTCCAGGGGATAGACCTGCCGCCAGATCACGCCTTCGGGCGGATGGTAGTAGTTGCGGCAGGCCATGGCGCAGGTAAAGCAGCCGATGCACAGCTCGGAGTCCACCAGGAATGCGTATTGTTTCTTCATCGTTTCGCTCCTTAGGCCTTTTCAACGTCGGCGAACTGGTCGTGGATGGCCACGCCCGGCGCTCCGGCCTTGTACTCGCCCATGTCGGCGGATTCGTCGTCGACCAGGTTCTGGACATTGAAGGTCGAACCCTTGCCGAACCAGGCTTCGTAGATGAGCAGGCAGTCCTTGGCCACGTTGGTGGTCAGCTTGGCCACCACCTTCTGCTCGCCCACCTTGTTGAAGACCCGGACCATGTCCAGATCCTTGATGCCCTTTTCCGCGGCGGCCTCCGGATGCATGTAGAGGTAGGGCTGCTTGTCGTATTCCTGCATCCAGTCCAGGTTCAGGAACTGGGAATGGATGGCGAACTTGGTGTGCGGGGTGAGCAGGCGGAACTTGTCGTAGCTCTTGCGCGGCTCCATGTATTCCGGGAGCGCCATGTGGCCGTTGTCCTTGCAGATGTCCGAGCGGAACTCGTACTTTCCGGACGGCGTGCCGAACTGGAAGGTGCTCCACGAGGCCGAGGAGGCCAGCTTGGCCTTGACGGGTCCGTTCTTGAGCGCGGTCCAGTCGTCGATGCCGAAGAGGTCGTAGATGCCCTGGTTGAACTCCTTGGCCATCCATTCCCTGGTGTCCGGCTCCTGCGGGAAGGTGCACGAACCAGGAGAAAGCTCGTTCATCTTCCTGGACAGAGCCATGCCGATCTCGATGTTGGACTTGGCCTCGTACATGGGCTTGATGGCCTGCTCGTTGAGGCCCAGCCAGTAGTGCCAGTAGGAGGCGTTGACGGTCCATTCCTCGAACAAGGTGGTCACGGGCAGGACGATGTCCGAATTGGCCACGGTCTCGTTGAAGAACTGGTCCACGGTGACGACCATCTCCAGGGTGTCGAAGGCCTTTTCCAGCTTGGGCCTGTCGAAGTCCTGGCCGAAGGGGTTCTTGCAGGAGACCCAGAGCATCCGGAGGGCCGGATCCTTGGTGTCGAGGATGTTCTGCGCGGTCTTGTTGATGTTCACCGTGCGGTCCGAGTAGCTGGCCTCGGAGCCGGAGGTGAAGTCGAACTCGCCCTTGGCCGCGCCGCCCACGAAGCCCACCGAGCCTTCCGGCTTCTGCTGGATCATGGCGTTGTAGTTGAATCCCCAGGTCTGGAGATGGCCGTAGCGCGCGCCGCCGCCTTCCTTGCCCACGTTGCCCGTCATGGCCACCAGGGCGTCGATGGAGCGCACCGAAGCGCCGCCGTTGGTGTGGCGCTGCATCCCGTAGCCGATCCAGATGGTGGCGGGGTCGGCGGAGGCGAACTCCTCGGCCACCTGCCGAATCTCCTCGGCCGGGATTCCGCTCTGCTCCGCGGCCCACTCCACGGTGACGTTGCCGCGCAGGTAGTCGGCGAACTCACCGAAACCGAGGCCGTGGTTGTCCGTGAAGTTCCGGTCCACCATGCCCTTGTCCAGGATGTGGCGGGCCATGCCCAGGGCCAGGGCGCCGTCGCTGGCGGTCTTGGGCTGCCAGTAGACGTCCCCCTTGGCCGCGGTCTGGGTGAAGACCGGGTCCACGACCACCACCTTGGCGCCCCGGCGCTTGGCCTCCATGATGTATTTCATGGTGTGCACCGAGCACCAGGCCGGGTTGGCCCCCCAGATGATGATGTACTTGGACTTGACCATGTCTTCGGGGTCGTTGCACCACATGTTGCCCATGTCGTAGTTCTGGGCGTCGATCCCCGCGGGCCAGCACGGAGTGCCCACGAAGCGCGTGGTGTAGCCCAGGGAGGACATCAAGCCCTCCACGGCGTAGTTGGTGATGCCGAAGTTTCCGGAATACTTGGTCATGCCCAGGCCAAGCAGGTTGCCGTCCTGTTCCTTGAGCTCCAAAATCTTCCTGGCGATCTTGTCCATGGCCTCGTCCCAGGAGACGCGCCGCCACTTGCCGCTGCGGCGTCCGTCCTGGACCATGGGATATTTGACCCGGTCGGGGCTGTAGGGACGGCGCGTGTAGGCGTAGCCCTTCACGCACAGGCCGCCCCTGGTGAAGGTGGACTCCGGAGCGCCCTCGATGAACCGGACCACCCCGTCCTTCACGTAGGTCTTGATGCTGCACGTGTCGTAGCAGTTGCGGGGGCAGGCGTTGCGGAACACCTGGAACTCTTCCGGATCGAAGGCCGCGGCCTGGGCCTGGGGCACCAGGAACCGGCACGGCAGCAGCCCGGCCACGCCGGCACCGACCATGCCCTTGATGAATGAACGCCTGCTGAAGGCGCTTTTGTTCGTTGCCATGCAATCCTCCTTACGTTCCATCATTATGCAAGCTTTGTCCGGTCCGTTCCGCCTCGATTTCGCTCCGGGCGGCTTCCAGCCAGACGGTCAGCGCCTTGACGGCGACGGCCACCGGCGCGCTGACTCCCCGCTGCCCTTCGACCGCCTCGGCAAAACGCGGCACCCAGGCGCCCATGTGCTCGGCGATGAGCCATGCCTTCACCTGGGCAGATTCGTTTCCGGCCCCGGCGGGATCCAATCCGTCCAGGGCCACGACCGCGTCCAGCTCGAAGGCCAGATGGTCATCGGGCGTGGTTCCCTGGTTCGGCACGGCCAGGCCGAGCCGCTCATAGGCCCGCCGCGCCTCCAGGGCGGGTTCGCCCATGAGCGCTGGCTGCTCCCGCCCCGCTTGGTAGGCCGAGGCGTACGGCGGGGCAGGAACCGCTGCCGGACCGACGAAAAGCCGGTTGAAATCGTACTCGACCTCGGTCCAGTCCGTGGCGGCGTCCAAAGGCAGGTCGAACTGCGCGGCGATGCCCTCGGCGGCCTCACGCAGATCCCCCGCGTCCACGGACGCGAAAAAGTCGCGGAGTACCGCCGCCTTCCGATTCAAAATAATTTTATCCATCCTCTCTCCTTACCAGAACAATGCGGAACATGCACATTATTCTCCTAAGCCAGGAGCAGGGACAGGCTACAGATGGGAAAAAGGGTATAGAATGGGTAGACCCGGATCCCCAGTCAGGGGTTCAGGCCCATGGTCTTGAGGTGGGCGTAGAGGCTGACGCTCTTGCCCTGGATGCCGAGCTTGCGGCGAATGTTCTTGCGGTGCGTCTGCACGGTTTCCAGGGAGAGGTTCAACGTGTTGGCGATATCCTTGGAAGATTGTCCGGCCTGGATGAACTGGCTCACGCGGGTTTCCATATGGGTCAGCCGGAGCAGCAGCGGGTCCGCGAGCCCGCCGCCAGGAGCCAGCCGGGCCAGCTGGTCCTTGACCACGGTGATGTACCCCTTGCGGATTTCCTCGTCGTTCTCCTCCTCGATGCGGACGAGGGCGGGCAGAACCTGATTGTTGACCTTGGCCGTGACCTCGTCGAGCAGCGCCGCGCGTTCCTTGTCGATGCTCTTGAGCACGTTGCGCAGGGTGATGTTCATTTCCTCGAGCTGCTCCTTTTCCCTGCGCAGAGCTTCGGTCCGCTCCGAAACCACATGCTCCAGAATCTCCCGCTGGGCCGCGTGCACCGTGACGTTGTTCAGCATGACCATGTATTCGTCGCTGGCCATGCTCACGCTGCCGATGGGGCTGATCTGCATGCGGTAGACGCCCTCGTTGCCGAACGGGCTCAGCTCGCAGGAGATGCCCACGGGATAATACTTGAGCAGCTCCTCCATGGACCGGCCCTCCAGGTCCAGAACCTGCCAAACGGGCGCTCCCAGCACCTTTTCCTGCGGCAGCACCTGGCTCGCGGAGCGGTTGACCTTGGTCACCAGGCCGTCGCTGCCGACCACGAAGACCAATGCCGAAGTGGAATTGAGGATGTTCTCGTAGCGGCACTTCTCCAGGGTCAGCAGACGGTTGGTTTCATCGAGCTTGCGCGCGGTCATTTCCGGCAGAATCCGGGTCCAGTCCCGCACGAACAGAACCTCCAGCGCGTCGCCGTAGAGCTTGACGTGCCGCCGGGCCTGGACCTTGCTCTCGTAGGAGCCGTCCAGCTTCTCGATGACGTCGAGCAGGCTGTGGATGAAGGTCTTGAAGCAGCCCAGATACATGTCGGAGGTGATGCCGCGCATGCGGTGCCGCCGCGCGGTCTCGATCTGCGGCCCGCCCCAGCCGTCCCGGTCCTGGATGAGCCAGGGATATTCGGGCGACGCGATGCCCTGCTCCCAGTGCTCCCGAATGGGGGCGAGAAAATCGTTCAGAGCGCGGACGCAGTCCACCCGCTTGGCCGTGGTGTGGCGCAGGTATCCGGCCTGGTCCATGCGCAAGGCCCAGCGCTCCAGGTAGTATTCCTCTTCCTCGGCGATGGACTGGATCATGCGCCAATAATGCTGTTGCGCTCCGATCAGATCGTGCATGCGGCTGCCTCAAAAAATACTACCCAGTGGATACCCATGCCTTGCATTATCCCTTGGGAGTCTTAAAATCAAGACATGCAAAAAATACTCGCCTCAGCCAGAGTCTTCGGGACGCTCCTGCTGCTGTTTCTGGTCCTCCCCGGCCCGGTCCGGGCGGCGGAGCCCGCCCCGCCTCCGGACGCAAACCTCGTCCTGCGCGGCGAGCTGCGCGTCGGGCAGCCGGTGGAGGCCCTCTTCGACCTCAAGGGATACGAAATCCCCATGGGTTCCTATGCCTCCATCAAGGTCATCTTCATCGACAAGCCGGACGGGCCGGAACCCGCGGTGCGGACCGGATATCCCACGACCACCATCACCTTCCACCAGCCCGGGGAATACCGGATCGGCTTCCTGCTCAACGAAGTCACCAAGGGCAGCTGCGGCGGCGCGCTCGCCAAAAACCTGCTGGAAGCCCAGCGGACCCTGGTCATCACGAAATAGCCTTCCCGCGCGGGAGCCGCCCTTTTTCCGGCACTCCCGGAGCTATCCATCGGCACCAATTGAAAAGGCCCGGTCTGCATTGCGCGGACCGGGCCTTGTGGAAATATGATGATGGAGCTGGAGGGAATCGAACCCACGACGTCTTGAATGCCATTTTTGAGGAATATAAATCACACACCGTGCTTATCCAAGAAACGCTGTTCATTTTCTGCCGCGCCGATGACAAGCAATGATGCCCCTTTGTCCAACGGGCGCTCCGGATCAGGGTTGACTTCCATTTCCTCACCGCGGGACACTGCGATGATACTGCAACCGGTTTCAGCGCGAACGTTGCTTTCCACGAGCGTTTTCCCGGCAAGCGAGGCCCCCACTTCGACCTGGAATATATTCAGCCCCTCAGTCAGGGTCAGCACTTTGCCCGGGCTCAGCAGGTTGATAATCGTATTGGCCGCCATGGTGGCGTAAGACATGACCAGATCGGCTCCGGCCTTGTGCATTACCGAAACGTTTCGGTCCAGCGTTGCCCGACTGATAATATGAATGTCCGGCCTGAGCCTCCGGCAATAAATCGTCAGGTAAATATTCAGGTCGTCGTTGTGAGTGGTGACGAATACCGACGGAGCTTTATCAATGCCCGCCGTTTTCAGCACATCGAGATCTGAGGCGCTCCCAAGAACAGAATTGGTATCGTTCTGAATCAGCGCGGGGTTTTTCTCCACAATCTTGTAGTCGACAGCCCGTTGCCTGAGCACTTGCGCAGCGGCTTGCCCCACCCGCCCGCCGCCGAGGATGAGCACAGGAGCTTCCATGGACGGAGCTTCACCGACATAGGCATCGTAACCCTTGAGCTGCTCCTCGGTCCCGGCCAGAATCATGATCGATCTGGAAGTGATAACGGTCTCCGGGCGGGCAGACACCAACCGACCATGTTCCCATAAGCCGACGAGGTTCATGTTGGTAGCGGAACGCAGACCGCTATTCTTGACGCTTCGCCCCACAAAAGGCGTATCCGCAGCGGGTGCCTCGGCAATCTTCAAATTGTTTATGCTGCCGATGACATTATGTCGGGTGCCTGTCCCCAGGGTTCGCCGAGCGAGGATCTCACCAAGCATGTGCATAAACTGAAAGACGTGGCTCGCCCCGGCCAGCTGAAGAATATCGACCGATTCTTCGGAATCGGCATTGGTTACCACCTGTACGTCCGCCGACACCTCACGGATCGTGTAGACAGCATTGGTATTCTTCATGTCGTCGTTAAGGACCACAACCATGGCCGCCTGATCAGTTCGCAGTCGTATATATGTTTCCGCATTATCGGCATCGCCCACCACAGCATTGTATCCTTGATCGACCAGATCCAATGCGTGGTTCACCTCATTGACCAGAACGCAATACTTGTAGTTGTACTGCTTAACGAGCGAAGCCAAACTGAGGGCCACTAAATCGGAGCCGACAATAATCAAATGCCCGGATGTTTCTTCGGGTAGTTCGCGGGCGGCTCTGGACTTCGTCTGGGCTTCAAGAAATGGCGCGTAAAAGAATTGAATAAAGGTGAATGGCAGCATCACCAGCAAGAAAACAATACCGGACATAAGGACACAGATTGAAAATAATTTTCCTATATCAGATATGAAGGTTATGTCGCCGAACCCAAGCGTCGACATGACCGTCAGCGTCCAATATAAGCCGGTGATCCAGGAGTGGTGCTGTCCTTCCATTTCCATAAGGATATGGAACAACGCACTGTAGACAGTTATGAAGAAGCACAGCAACAGGATGAATCGGATGAGGGAATGCAGATTGCGCTGAGCGCGTCGATCTTGGAAAAAGTATACCAACTGGGAAGGAATAAATTTCACTTACTCTCGCTCTGCTTTGCGATGCGTGACCAGCCTAAACAAGCACACTCGCAGATTCTGCCAGCCAACTGTAGCGTTATCGGGAACAGGGTGGGCCATACCCGACTCCCAATCCCTCAACCCCAGCCATTACCCACCTGATATCATTTGTATATCCTTTTGTATATTCCACAAAAAAAGGCTTAGAAGGAAAACCTTCTAAGCCTTTAAAATTCTTGGTGGAGCTGGAGGGAATCGAACCCACGACCTCTTGAATGCCATTCAAGCGCTCTCCCAACTGAGCTACAGCCCCACGTCGTTGGGAGAGTTTTACTGCCCCTTTTCCGGCCGGTTGTCAATGCGCGGCCGCACTTTTTTTCCCACTTGCCTCGGAAGCGTTGTCCGGCGTTGATTCGCGGCGTCCGGCTTTGGGTTCGCTTGGGGCCTGGCTTTGATCTCTCTCCGGCAGCAGGAGCCCTGCAAGCTCGGCTCCAAGCAATAGCCGCATTCCGGGCCTGCCCATCGGCAAGCAGGGTGCGTCTTTCCCATGAGCGTATCCGGACAAATCAAACCTGCCCCTAAAGAAAGATCAAGCGCCTGCCGATAAGACCTGCGAAAGCTCATATTCCGTTTTCAGCTTTCGACAGGCCCAAGGGGTTGCCATGTCTCTCAGCGACCAGGAAAAAAACTTCATCTACGAATATTCCACGCGCCTGCTCTCGCAGGACATGCTCACGAACGCCCTCTTCGCCAATTCCGGCGTGGGGCGATCCCTGCGCGACATGATGCTGGCCAAGCAGCCTGTGCAGCCGCTGACCAATCCCATGGAAGCCGCGCTCACCGGCACCCTGCGCGCGGATTCGGCCGCCGTGCGCCAGAACGCCCGCAACGTGGGCGAGGCCGCCAACATGATGGGCACGGCCAAGACCGCAGTGGCCCAGATTTCCGACGCGCTCGCGGACATGGAAGACATCATCGACAAGATCAACCAGGGGGAGCTTTCCGCCAGCAGCAGCGTGGTCCAGGCGGACTACGACGCTCTGCGCGACAAGATCACCGGCCTGATCTCCTCCACGGACTACAACGGCATCTACATGCTCGACGGCTCCCAGTGGGGCACGGACCAGATCGATTCCAACGGCAACGTCTGGATTCAGGCTTACAAGGACGGCGGCTTCGACGTCACCTTCCACAACCTCGACGGCATCGACTGGACCCAGCTTTCGGGTGCGGGGCTGAACACCGACATCAACGCCCAGCTCGCCTATGTGCAGAGCTACGCCTCGGACGTGAACGCCATCCTGGACAACTACGCCTCCAAGCAAAGCAGCCTGGAATATCAGCAAACCCAGCTCTCGTCCCAGGCCGACCTGCTGGACCAGGCCGTGGCCAACCGCTCGCCGGAAACCTCCGCCCTGAGCACGGAGCAGCTCCTGCTGAACCTGATTCTCTCGGAAACAGGCCGCATCGTGGACGAAAGCCGCTGACACCGTTCCGCGCGCCCTTCCCTGTCCGACCTCCTGCCTTTTTCTCTGGTTGACATGCCGGCTGTTCTGATCGACCTTTTCCAAAAAAGGGGAATCAGAATGAAGGAATACATGTTCCAATCACCGGCCCGTATCCACTTCGGCCGCGGCGCGGTTTCCAAATCCGGAACCGAGGCCGCCCGCTTCGGCAAAAGCGCCCTGGTGGTCACGGGCAAGGGTTCGTCCGCGCGCACGGGCAGCCTGGACGCGGTTCTGGCCTCGCTGAAGGCTGCGGGCGTGGCCGCCACCGTTTACGCCCAGGTGGAGAGCGACCCCAGCGTAAACACCGTTGAAGCGGGCGCAAAGCTGGCGCGCGAAAATGGCTGCGACGTGATCGTGGCCCTGGGCGGCGGCAGCCCCCTGGACGCGGCCAAGGGCATCGCCATGCTCCTGACCAACGGCGGCAAGGTCACGGACTACGAGTTCAAGTCGCCGGAAAAGGACGGCACGCCCATCATCGCCGTGCCCACCACCGCCGGCACCGGCTCGGAGATCACCCGCTTCACCGTGCTCACGGACACGGACCGCAAGGTCAAGATGCTCATCCAGGGCGCGGGCCTGATCCCCAAGGTGGCCCTGCTCGACCCGGAACTGACCCTGTCCATGCCCGCCCACGTCACCGCGGGCACGGGCATGGACGCCCTGACCCACGCCATCGAGGCATACATTTCCAAGATCGCCACGCCCATGACCGACGTGCACGCCCTGGAGGCCATCCGGCTCATCGGCGAAAACCTGATCAAGGCCGTGCACGGCCCGGAGAACATGCAGGCGCGCGAGGGCATGCTGCGCGGGCAGATGCACGCCGGGCTCGCCTTCGGCAACGCCTCCGTGGCCCTGGTGCACGCCATGTCCCGGCCCCTGGGCGCGCTCTTCGGCATTCCCCACGGACAGGCCAACGCCATGCTCCTGCCCGTGGTCATGGACTACAACCACAGCGCCGCTCCTGAGCGTTTCCGCGACATCGCCAGGGCGCTGGGCGAAAACGTGGACGATCTCAGCCTGCGCGACGCGGCCCGCACCGCGGTGCTGTCCGTGGAGGAACTCCTTGAGGAAACCGGGCTGGAAAACCGCCTTTCCGCATTCGGGGTCAAGGAATCCGACATCGACCGCCTGGCCTCGGACGCGGCCGTCAACGGCAGCTGCAACTTCAACCCGCGCAAGCCGGACAAGGAAGAAATCGCCGCGCTGTATGCGGCGGTGCTGTAGCCGCTGCGGCCAAACAACGACGAACGCCCCTGCCGGAACAATCCGGCGGGGGCTTTTTTCGCGCCGGAGCGGGCCTGCCCCCGGCGGGACGCCAACCCGGCGATTGCCAGCGGGCCGCGCTTTGCGTATGAACAGGACGTACAAACCTCAAAGAGGCCCATGTCCATACTCAAGCGCATCCTCATCAAACTTCTCTGGGTGGCCGTGGTCTTTTTCGGCATCACGGTCATCAGCTTCTGGGTCATTCATCTGGCTCCGGGCTCGCCCACGGACCTGGAAACGCAGCTCAACCCGACCGTGACCCCGGAGGCTCAGCAGCGCCTGGCCGCGCTCTACGGCCTGGACAAGCCCATCCACGAGCAATACGCGGCCTGGGTCGGCAGGCTCGTGACCTTCGACTTCGGCCAGTCCCTGTCCGGCGACCACCAGCCGGTCTGGCAGAAAATCAAGGAGCGCCTGCCCCTGACCTTCGGCATGAACGTGGCCTCCCTGGTGCTGACCCTGTTCATTTCCGTGCCCATCGGCGTGCTCTCCGCCTGGCGGCGGGGCGGCGCCTTCGACAAGAGCATGACCGTGCTCGTGTTCATCGGCTTCGCCATGCCCGGCTTCTGGCTCGCGCTGCTGCTGATGCAGGCTTTCGGCATCTGGTGGAACATCCTGCCCATTTCCGGCCTGACCAGCCTGGACTTCCCGCGCATGGGCTTTTTCGGGCAGATGTGGGATCTGGCCAGGCATCTGGCCCTGCCCATCTTCATCTACACCTTCGGTTCCCTGGCGGGCATGTCCCGGTTCATGCGCACGAGCATGCTGGAGGTGCTGCGCCAGGACTACATCATGACCGCCCGCGCCAAGGGCCTGCCCACGCGCACGGTCATCTTCAAGCACGCCATGCGCAACGCGCTCATGCCCGTGATCACCATTCTCGGCCTTTCCGTGCCGGGGCTCATCGGCGGCAGCGTGATCATCGAATCCATCTTCGCCCTGCCCGGCCTGGGCCAGCTCTTCTACCAGGCGGTCATGGCCCGCGACTATCCGCTGATCATGGGCTCGCTTGTGCTCGGCGCGGTGCTGACCCTGGCGGGCAACCTGCTGGCGGACGTGGGCTACGGACTGGCCGACCCGCGCGTGCGGCTGGCCGGGAGGGACGCATGAGCCGCGAGCTGAAACGGCGCGGTTTCCTCTCGCGCCAGACCCTGCTCCTGATGGGAGTGCTCATCGTGGGTTCGGTTTCCCTGGCCGCGCTGCTCGCGCCCTGGATCGCGCCCTACCCGCCGAACGCCATCGACGTGAACGCCATTCTTCTGCCGCCCGGCCCGCAGCACCTCTTCGGCACGGACGCCCTGGGCCGCGACATTTTCTCGCGCATGCTCTGGGGCGGCCGCGTCTCGCTCTGGGTCGGGTTCGTGGCCGTGGGCCTGTCAACGGCCATCGGCCTCGTGCTCGGCCTCATGGCGGGCTACTTCGGCAAGCTCGCGGACGAGATCATCATGCGCATCGTGGACGTGATGCTCTGCTTCCCCAGCTTCTTCCTGATCCTGGCCGTGATCGCCTTCCTGCAGCCGAGCCTTTTGAACATCATGATCGTCATCGGCCTGACCTCCTGGATGGGCGTGGCCCGCCTGGTGCGGGCCGAAACCCTGACCCTGCGCGAGCGGGACTTCGTGCTCGCGGCGCGCGTGGCCGGGGCCGGGCCGGGCCGGATCATCTTCAAGCATATCCTGCCCAATGCGCTGGCCCCGGTGCTCGTCTCCGCCACCCTCGGCGTGGCCGGGGCCATCCTCGTGGAGTCCTCGCTCTCCTTCCTGGGCCTGGGCGTGCAGCCGCCGGACCCGTCCTGGGGCAACATGCTCACGGAAGGCAAGGAAGTGCTCGGCGTGGCCTCCTGGCTCTCCATCTTCCCCGGCCTCGCCATTCTCGTCACCGTGCTCGGCTACAACCTGCTCGGCGAGGGCCTGCGCGACCTGCTCGACCCAAGATTGAAACAGTAGCGGCTCGCACCGCCCGCGCGCCGCAGCGCCCGCGCCGGAGGACTTCGGCTCGGCTGCGGCTCGGCTGCGGCTCGGCTGCGGGCTCTCATTCGAAAATTCTTCCCCTCGCCGCCCCCGTTTCCAAAAAATTCCTCGGTTTCCCGAACATCCTTCCCCCGAATATCCTTCCCCGATACCTTCCTCCCCGACACGCCCGACACGACAACACATTGTCGAGACTTGATTTTTCGTCAAAACTTCGCGCCCGAAATTTTAGCTTTACCTTCAAACTATCCAGCGATAGGAAATCTTGAAAATCAAGCTAACGGAGTGTCCATGCCCCAAGAACACGTTTTTCTCGTGGCCCTGCAATCCTCCCTGCTTCTCGGCCTCGTGCACGGCGTCAACCCCTGCGGCCATTCCTGGCTGGCCTTGGCCCCGTTCGTTTCCGGCGAACGCCGCGCCTCCCGCGTCCTGGCCCTGACCGGGGCTTTTCTGGGCGGCACGGCCCTGGCCTGCCTGCTGCTGGGCCTTACCCTCGGCGCGGTTTCCACGCTCTTCCCGCCCTCGTTCAGCTACTGGCTGGACATCGTCGCCGCCGCAGCCATCATTCTGCTCGGACTGGTTCTGGCCGTGCGGCCCCACCTGCTGCACAGCCACGAACACGGCCACGAACACGGCCACGAACACGGGCATGACCACGGCCACGGCCACGGGCAAGCCCATAACCACGAACACGAGCAGGACCGCTGCCGCGTGCACGACTCCTGCGACTGCGCCGGTTCCCCCGGTCCTTCCAAGCTGCGCAAGGCCGCAGTGCCCGGCCTGTTCGCCTTCGGCTTCGTGAACATGATCGTGCCCTGCCCCACGGTGGCGATCATGTATTCCTACGCGCTCAATTCCGGAAGCGTCTGGCGCAGCGTGGCGGTTTTCGCGGCCTATGCCCTGACCACGGCCCTGGCCGTGGGTGCGGTGATCTGGGCGCTTTTCCGGGCCGCGAGCTGGGCGCGGCGGCTGGACGACCATCGCTTCGAGGAATGGATCATGCGCGGCATCGGCCTGATGACCGTGGCCTTCGGACTCTATACGTTGTATCAGGGCATTTGAGGCGACAAAGACAAGAGGCGGAAATGACGCGGAAGGAATCGGACAATCTGGCCCAGCTCATCGTAGAGTTCTACGAGAAGCTCTCGTCCTGGGAACACGGAGTGGTGCGCGGCACCGGCCTGACCCCCACGCAGATGCACGTCATCGAGATTCTCGGCGCGCACCAGGCCCTGCGCATGAAGGAACTGGCCGAACGCATGGGCGTGACCACGGGAACGCTGACCGTGGTCGCGGACAAGCTGGAGCAGCGCGGCCTGCTGCGCCGCAGGCCCAACGACCAGGACCGCCGCTCCATCCTCGTGGAGCTGACCGGAGCCGGGCAGGAGCGCTTTCAGGAACACGACAAGCTGCACGCGGACCTGACCCGCGAGATCATCGCGGACCTCAGCCCGGAGGAGGCCGCCTGCCTCGCGGCCTGCCTGGGCAAGATCAACCGGGTTTTCTAGAGGGAACGTCGCCGCCGCAGAGGCGCGGCAGGAAAAGGCCCTGAATCAGGAACCGCAGCTCCCGCAGCCGCAGGGGCCTTGATTCGACGGCGCGAAGAGTTCCAGCCCCTCTGGCCTCTCGCACTGCTCCGTGCGGGCCAGCAGCCCCTCCACGAACATCATGAACCAGAACGCGACGCGCTCCACGCTCGCGGACAGCCTGTGCCCGTCCGGGACCATGTGCAGGGTGCAGCGGGTGATTTCGGCCAGCCGCAAGGCGTTGCGAGCGGGAACCACCTCGTCCTGCCAGCCGTGGACCACCTCCAGCGGGCAGCCCGTGTCCGCGAACTCCTGGCGCGCGTAGCCCGGCAGATAGACCGCCGGAGCCAGGGCAAAGACGCCCAGCGGGCGAACCTCGGCCGCGGCGCACAGGCTGACGTAGGCCCCCATGCTCGATCCGGCCAGGACCAGCGGTCCGGGGATCCGGGCGCAGCAGTCCAGCAGCCGCCGCACCCGCTGTTCCGGGGCGTCGGCCATGTCGTTCAGATCCTGGTAGTCCACGATCTCGAAATCCACGCCCAACTGACGGGCCATTTCCGCCATGCGGCGGCTCTTGGCCCCCCAGGGGCTCGCGTCCTTGCCGTGGGACCAGATCACCGTTGCGCTCATGCCGTTCCTCCCTGTTGCGTTCCACGTTCCGCCTCTCCGGCTGCCGGACTCTTCCAGAAAACCCAGCCCGGAGCAAGCAAGCGGCCCGCCTTCCGGGGTGGGGAAGACGGGCCGCTGTCGTTCATGCGGGTCCGGGCCTAGTAGCGGCCGAACTCGTCGTCGTCCAGATGGATCACGATTTCCGGATCATTTTGCCCACGACCCTTGGCGCTGCCTTGGGGTCCGGGCTTGGGGCCTTCCTGTTCCGGCTTCGCGCCCCAGGCGTCCTGCGGGGTGGAGCTGCCGGGCTTGGGCGCGGACGGCTTGCGCTTCTGGGCGGGGGTGTTCCCCTGGGGCAGCTGCTGCGGGGGCCTGCGCTGCACGCGCAGCCGCGAAGGCTCGGCAGCGCGGGAATCCCTTTCCCTTTCCTGCCGTACCGGCTCGCCGCGTCCGGCTCCTTCCCGCAGGCGGAAGTTGGCGAGCAGCGAACGGAGCAGCCCGGCCTGGCTGGAAAGCTCCTGCGCGGCCGAGGAGGTCTGCTCCGCGTTGGCCGTGTTGCGCTGGGTCACGGTGTCCACCTGCTGCAAGCCCTGGGTCACTTCCATGAGCGCCTGGGACTGCTCGGAAGAGGCCGTGGCGATGGCGTCCACCAGGGTGGCCACCTCGGCCACGTCCGCGACCACGGCCTGCATGCCTTCGGCGGTCTGTCCCACCATCTCGCTGGTGCGCCGGACCTTGTCGCCCGAACCTTCGATGAGCTGCGCGGTTTCGCGGGCGGCCTTGGCGCTGCGCGAGGCCAGATTGCGGACCTCCTCCGCGACCACGGCGAAGCCCTTGCCGTGCTGCCCTGCGCGGGCCGCCTCCACGGCGGCGTTCAGGGCCAGGAGGTTGGTCTGGAAGGCGATCTCGTCGATGACCTTGATGATCTTGGCGATGGCCTGGGAAGAGTCGCTGACCTCCTGCATGGCCGCGACCATGCGCTCCAGTTCCTCGTATCCCTTGCTGGCGCGCTCGCGCACGGCGTCCGCGTTCTTGCTCGCGCGGGAGGCGTTTTCCGCGTTCTCGCGGGTCTGGGAGGAAACCTGGGTCAGGGAGCTGGTGATCTCCTCCAGGGAGGCGGCCTGCTCGGTCGCTCCCTGGGAAAGGGCCTCGCTGGCCGCGGAAACCTGGCCCGCGCCGGAGTCCACTTCCAGGGCGCTCTGGAGCACGGATCCGAGCACGCGGTTCAGATTGCGCGACATCTGGCGCAGGGCCTTGCCGAGCACGTCCTTTTCCGAGGCGATTTCGACCTCGGCGGTCATGTCGTTGGAGGCGATGGCCTGGGCCAGCCCGGCCTTGCGTTCCAGCCCGTCGGCCATGTGGTTCAGGGACCGGGCCAAGACCCCTATCTCATCCCTGGACTCGTATTCGAGCCGGTCGGACAGGTCGCCCTGGCGGACCATCTCGGCCAGGGCGGCGGCCCGGCGGATGGGTTCGGCGATGGAACGCGCCAGGAACCAGATCATGGCGCAGAGCAGCAGCACCACGCCGAGGCTGATGCCCACGGCCCGGTAGAGCATGGCCTGGGAGTCCGCCAGGACCACGTCCATGGGGATGTCCACGCCCAGGCCCCAATACTGCCCGTTTCCGGTCACGTCGATGGGCACGAAGATGCGGTACCACAGCGCGCCGTCCGTCTCGAAATCGAAGACGACCTCCTTGCCCGCGGCAATGGCGTCGTGAATGGCTGCGGCCTGGGCGCCGAAAGCGTCCTTCATGGGCTTGGCCATCATGGCCTTGTCCGGGTGGCCCACGAAGGTGTCGTCGTCCGCCACGATGTAGGCCCGGCCCGTGCCGAAGGGCTTGATTCCGGCGGCCATGTCCATGAAGGCGGTCACGTTGTAGTCGATGCCCACCGCGCCGAAAAAGCGGCCCTTCACGATCACGGGGATGCAGGAGTCGATGCCGAGCACGGTCTTTCCGCCCGCCTCGAAGGAATACGGCGCGGTCAGGTAGTCCTTTTTGGTGTCGCGCGGCACGGTGTACCATTTGGCCGATTCCGGATCGGAACACGGCTGCGAATCGATGCCGGACGCCGTGCGGAAATAGTAGGGCTTGTATCTTCCGCTGGCGTCGTGCGCCTTGTTGAAATTCCCGTATTCCGCGTCCCTTCCGTCGAGCGCGTTGGGCTCGAAGGCGGCCCAGACGCCGAGAAAGGACGGTTCGCGCTCCACCATGCGATACAGAATGTGGCTGAACTGCTCCCGGCTCACGCCCGCCTCGCCCTGGATCGAGCCTTCATACACGGCGGCCAGCGCACGGGCCTGATCCATGATCGGATTTATGAAATCCAATACTTCCGTAGCGTGGCGTTCCGCAATCTGCCGGGCGAGATCCCTCGCATCGTTTTCTGCGGAGCGCCCCATCCAGGAGGCAAGCAGCAGACTCGTGGCGAGCATCCCCACTGCCACCACTGCGCAGGTCGGCAATAGTATCTTGTTGCGAATACCTAAATTTTTGAACATTCCCCTTCCCCTGTTGTATTCGTTTCAACATTCCCTAACAGACACGCACCTTCCGCGCCAGCCGGGAGCGGGCACCCCGCCGCATTTTCGTTTTCGCGGGCGGCCGTCCGGTTCGCTTGGCAGCACGCCCCAGTTGGGATACAACTCGCTGAACCGAACACCGCCGGAGAAGTCCCGACCATGCTGGAACTGTTACGCATACATGACCTCGCCCTCATCGAGGACGCCGAGCTGGAGTTCTCCTCCGGCCTGAACGTGCTTACCGGCGAAACCGGAGCGGGCAAGTCCTTCATCCTCCGCGCCCTGGATTTTCTCACCGGGGAGCGCATGAGCCGCGACATGGTCCGGCCCGGCAAGGAAAAGGCCGTGGTCGAGGCGCTCTTCGTGCTCCCGGAGGGCGAGGCCCTCATCCGGCGCGAACTCTCGGCGGAAACGGGACGCAGCCGAATCTACGTCAACGACAGGCTCGGCTCCCAGGAGACCATCCGCGACCTTCGCCCCCGGCTCATCGTGCACACCAGCCAGCACGGCCAGCAGAAGCTGCTCTCCCCGGCCTACCAGATGCGCATCGTGGACGACTTTCTGCCGGATTCCGGCCTGCTCGCCGAGCGCGACGAGGCCGCGAAGGCGCTGGACGAGGTGCTGGAATCGCGCCGGGAGCTGGAGCTGCGCGCCGAGGGGCTGGCCAGCCAGCGCGAACTGCTGGAGTTCCAGCGCGCCGAGATCGACAAGGTCGACCCGCAGCCCGGCGAGGAAGAGGAACTGGAAGCGCTCAAGCAGCGCCTCAAGGACCAGGAAATCGCCGCGGAATCCCTGAGCCGCGCCCTGGACCTGCTGCACGGGGACGTGGCCCTCTCCGACCTGCTCTCGGCCCTCTCGCGCCAGATGGACGAGATTGCCCGCATGTACCCTGATTTTTCCGAAGACCGCGACGCGGTCAACGAGTTCCGCCACCGTGTGGGCGACCTGGACGCGCGCCTGCGCCGCAATCCGGCCGAGGCCGTGGAAGAAGGCGACCTGAACAGCGTGGAGTCGCGGCTTTTCGCCATTTCGCGGCTGAAGCGCAAGCTGAACCGATCCCTGGAAGACATCCTCCGGCTCAAGGACGAGATCGCCGAAAACCTCTCCTTTCTGGACGCCTGCGCCCTGGACAGAAAACGCCTGGAAAAGCTGGAAGCCGAGGCCTCGGCGCGGCTCGGAGGCATTCTCGACAGGCTCAACCAGGCGCGCAAGGCCGCGGCCGGAGACTTCTGCGCCCGCGTGGAGGAGGAGCTGCACGGACTGGGCTTTTCCGAGCACGCCCGCGTGGACATGGAATTCTCGCCCCACGAGCCCTATCCGGGACTCATCGAGATGCGCGGACGGCTGATGTGGATCCCCAACCCGGGCCAGGCTCCCCAGCCCCTGGACCGCATCGCCTCGGGCGGCGAGCTGTCGCGCTTTCTGCTCGCGCTGGTCAGCATACGCACCGGACGCGGCGACGACCTGCCCTCCCTGCTCTTCGACGAAGTGGACGCGGGCGTGGGCGGGCTGACCCTGAACAGCCTCGGCGACAAGCTGCGCTCCCTGGCCGAACGCCAGCAGGTGCTGCTGATCACCCACTGGCCCCAGCTCGCGGCCCTGGCCGTGCGCCATTTCCTCATCGCCAAGGACGTGCAGGGCGGCGAGACCTTCACCCGCTGCGAACGGCTGCGCGGCGAGGCCGTGCGCGCCGAGCTTTCGCGCATGGCCGGCGGCGGCGAACGCGGCGAGGCCCTGGCCGGAAAACTGCTCTGAGCGAGAAATAATCCGCCTGGACTCGATTTTTCATCTCATCTATGTGACATTCCTCCGGGCGACACGACTCTGGCGACGCAGTGCGTCGCCCTCTACATCACAGGAGAACGCATGCACCTGACCCTCAAATTCGACACCGTGAACATCGACTGGGAAAAAGCCGCCGAAATCTACCGCGCCGCCGAGTTCACCGGCAGGGACGCGGCCGGACTGCAATCCGCCTTTGACGCCGCGCAGGCCGTCTGCTTCGCCTTCGACATGGACAAGCTCATCGGCCTTGCCCGCGTGGCGGAAACGGACCACGGCCCGGCGCTGCTGGACCTCTGCATCTACGCCTCCTACAAGGGCTTCGGGCTGGGACACACCATGCACGACTACCTCGCCCGCAAGGTGGAGGGAAAGCTGCCCATCGCGGCGGGCGACGAAAAGGAGCGGGAGTTCTACAAGGCCATGGAACTCGACGAGCTGTTGGACTGACGCCGTGAACGTGTCGCTGTTCATTTCGGTCTTCATCAAGATCTTCTTTCTGCTGACGCCCTTCTTCGGGCTCTCGGCCTTCATGTCCATGACCAAGGGCCTGGACGCGCCCAAGCGGCGCAGCACGGCCATGCGGGCCACGGGCGCGGTCATGGTCGTGAGCCTCGTGATCTTCTTTTTCGGCCCGGCCATCTTCGAAACCCTGGGCATCACCCTGGACGCCTTCCGCATCGGCGCGGGCGCGCTGCTCTTTCTTTCGGCCATCTCCCTGGTCAAGGGCAAGGCCGCGCCCGAAGAGCCCGAACCCGGCGACGACATCGCTGTGGTGCCCCTGGCCGTGCCCATCATCGTCGGCCCGGCCACCATCGGCACGCTCATGGTCCTCGGCTCCGAGCTTTCCGGCCCGGAACGCTACACCGGGGCCGTCGCCCTGCTCTGCGCGGCCCTGGGCATGGGCCTGATCCTGCTCGGCTCGCGCCACCTGGAGCGGCTGCTCGGCTCCATGGGACTCTCCATCCTCATGAAGCTCACCGGCCTGATCCTCGCGGCGCTTTCCGCGCAGCTCGTCTTCACGGGCATCAAGCACTTCCTGGCCTAGGTGTGTCCATATGCCGATCCAGTTCTCCTCCGATTTGGCCGATGTCGATTGGGAAGAAGCGGCAGGTCTGATCTCCTGCACCCTGGCCCGGCGCGATCCCGCTCCGCTTCGCCTGGCGTTCGAAAATTCCCAGGCCGTGGTCTTCGCAAAGGACGAGACTCGCCTCGTGGGCATGGGCCGCGCTTTGGACGACGGCGTGTTTCAGGCCGTGCTCTACGACATCTGCCTCCTGCCTGCATATCAGAGCCAGGGCCATGGGAAGGCGCTGCTGAACCACCTGCTGGCAAGGATCAAGGGGGCTAACGTCCTGCTCTACGCCGTTCCCGGCAAGGAAGCCTTCTACGAGCGCTTCGGTTTTCGAAAGATGACCACGGCCATGGCCCGCTTCGGGGACGCCGAGCGCATGGTCCGCCTGGGATACATCACGCCGCGCTAAGGTGCTTCGGGAACGCTCCACACTGTTGCATTAATGCAACAACACGCCGCACTTCTTTACTTTGGCTACTCCATATTCTATCTTCATTGGGAAGCCTGTCCCCATAGCCTGGATAAGAATGTGACCTTCGGCTGCGCACACATTTCATCTGCCCGCAAGCACTACCTTTTTCTGGGCATATTGCTGCTCTCCTGCCTGGCGATCAATCTCTCGCTGGGCGAACTGGCCCTTCACTACTCCCTGCCGCTCTACCTGGACGCTCTCGGAACCACGCTGCTCGCGGTGGTCTGCGGTCCTCTGGCGGGCGCTGCCTGCGGAGCGCTGACCTCCGCGGTCTGGGAACTCTGGCGGCCCGGCATGATCTACTGGGCGCCGTCCGGCGCCATCGTCGGGCTTTGCGCGGGCTGGTGCATGCGCATGGGACTCTTCCGCCACTGGGCGACCACGCTCATGGCGGGCGGCATCCTGGCCGCAGCGGCCACCCTGGTTTCCGTGCCCATCCGCCTGCTCGCGGACGGCGCGCTGACCTCCGGCGAGGGCGTCATCTCCCAGCTGCTGATCCGTTCGGGCAAGGACGTCTGGGAAGCCGTCATCAGCACGTCCTACCTCGTGGAACTCACGGACAAGGTCAGCATCTGCCTGCTGGCCAGAGCCCTCGGACTGGGCATCCTCTTGCTGCGCCCCCCGCTCGGCACCGTCCCGCTCGCCCAGCGGCTGAGCGCGCCCGCCTCGGAGCGGGTGCCCATCCTGGCGGTGATCGGAGGCTTCCTCGGCGCGGGGGGCCTGTATCTCTGGTTCTTCCTGCATGAAATCGTCTCGACCACGCCCCAGATCTACGACCACTCCGCGTATGAATCCTTCATCGCCCTGGCGCGGGTCGGATTCGGCGACTTCATCACCCTGGGGGCGGCCTACTCGCCGACAGTGGCGGCCTTCGGCGGCGTTCTTCTGCTCGTGGGCCTGATCTTCCGGGTCTAGCCCGGACGCCGGGGCACGAAAAAAGGCGCGAGCCGAAGCCCACGCCCTGATGATTTCCTCTTCGCCCCGTCGCGGGCTACTTCTGCTTCCAGCCGCCGCCGTCCTGTATCCAGGTGCCCGGTTCGGCAAAGCCCTTCCAGACATCGGCGTAGATGGCCTGAACGTCTCCGACCTTGTCCGGAGTCTGGGCCGCCTTGGCCTTTTCCTGGTAGAGCTGCATCTTCAGGGAACGGTCCTGAGCCGCGAGGCGGTTGATCTCGCCGACCTGCTGCATGTTCAGCCCGCTCTTGTCGCGCAAGACCGCGAACCCGTCCTCGTCCAGGCCCATGTTGCCGGAGGCGAGGTAGGGCTTGAGCTGGGGATAGAGCTGCTTGAGCTGCTCGCCGATGCCCCGCGTCACCGAGTTGGAAAGGGACTTGTAGTCCTGGGCGAAAGCCTCCCTGGGGCCGACAAGGTTCAGCCAGGAGCCTTCCTTGGGAGCCTCGGTTCCGGGCTTTTGCTGGCCTTCGATGCCGTAGACGCTCTTGACCACGTCCTCGGCGTCCTTCTTGATCTCCGCAGCGGGGAAATAGATGTTCACGGTCACGCAGGCCGTGACCAGAAGCATGACCAGAGCGGCCTGAACCTTGAACAGTCGTTTCATGTGCGCCTCCTATGGCGTGCCGGACGGCGGCCCGCTCGTTGCCGAGCCCTTGACCACCCGCTGGATGCGTTCCAGCATGTCCGAAAAGCTGATGTAGTTCTCAGGGTTGCCGTTGACAACGTTGATTCCCGTCAAGAACGGCTTCTTGATCAGGTATTCCACGCCACCCTCGCGGATCAGCCCGCGCACCTGGAATCTATCATTGTTCAGGATGCATTGGAAGCCGATGCGCGAATAGGAAAACTCCTCGAAAAAGGAAGCGAAGAGCCCCACGCCCACGTCGCCTATGCCGGAGCCCGTGCCGATGACGGACAGGGAGTTGACCGCGCGCAGGCTGACGCTCTTCTCGAAATCGTCGTTCTCGGACGTCGTCGCGGAGAGCGTGAACCGCGCGGGCTGGCCAAAGGCGAAGAGCAGGCCGCGCAGGTCCAGGTCGATCAGTCCTGTGACCCGGCCGATGCCCAGCGCGCCGGAAAGCCGCTCCAGGTCGAGCCCGCGCACCAGAGCGCTCGCCCCGAACTGTCGCCGGGCCTCCAGGGGCCAGTCCATGAAAAATCCGTCCGCATGGACCGCGCCGCCGAAAAAGTCGCCCTCCACGGACCCCGGTATGGCGACGCGCTTGCGGGTGGCCGTGATCCGGCCCAGGTCGCCGTGCAGCACTCCCTCGAGCGGAACCGCCTCGCGCGACCACTGCGAGAGGTCGATGTCCTTGAAGGCGGCGGTCAGGGACAGCTCGAAGTCGCGGGAGAGCGGCGCATCGCAGAAGAGGTCTTCGAGCCGGATGCGCCCGCCGAAAAGCGGGATGCGGATGGGGTCGAGAAGGTAAAAGCGGTTCGGGACCAGGGCCATGCGCACCGCGAAATTTTCCCGCTCGGACCAAGGCGTCCGCATGCGCGCGATGCGCAAGGCGCCGAGCTGCTCGTCGCGCAGGGCGCTCCGAGCGGGCGGCGCGGCCGGGCCTTTGAGGCGGTAGGTCAGGGGCAGGTCCAGGTAGGCTCCGCGCAGGTCCACCTGGCCTTCGGCGCTGCGCAGCGAGGCATCCTCCAGGCGCAGCCGTCCGCGCAGGTCCGCCGTGGTGCCGTCCGCGTTCACCGCGAGGGAAAAGCCGCCTCTGCCGCCCAGGCCCGCATCCGGTCCCTGCCAGCGCGTCAGGCCCTGGGGAGCGGCCACGAAGGTCTGGAAGAGCGCGCCGAGGTCCAGGCCGTCGGATTCGGCCTCGCCCCGGTAGCGCCAGTCCGTGAAGGGGCCGTGGGCCCAGAGGTCGCCCTCGGCCCGCAAGTGGCCGAATCCGGACCAATCCACCACGGCCTTGAGATCCTTGAAGCGGTCCGCGCCGATCTGGTTGGCGTTGGCCGTGAAGCGCAGGGGCGAGTCCGCGAGATTGAGGTACGTGGCTCCGAAAAGGGCTTCGCCCTTGTCCAGGCGCAGGTCCGCGTTGACCCAGCGGCGCAGGGTCTTCAGGCTCAGCCGCGAGCGCAGGCGCAGATCGCCCCCCAGGCCCTGGCCCATGTGCAGGGCGTCCGGGGACATGTAGTTCAGCCCGCGCAGACGCAGGCGCACGTCGCTGGTCACGTTCTCGGCGTCCATGTCCAGGCTGCCGGAAACATCCAGCCGCCCTTCGGCGGTCCAGTCCGCCAGCCCGGCCAGGATAGCCAGGCTCGGCCCGAGACGCGCCAGGTCCAGGCCCGGTCCCCGGAAATCGCAGTGCGCCGTGCCGTTGCCGTCCACAGCGCCCGTGGCCGTGAACGTTCCTCCCGGCACTTGCAGGCGCAGCTCGTCGATGCTCCATCCGTCCTGCGGCAACGGCGAAAGCGTGCCGGAGAGGGTCGCGGAGCCCAGCGGCAGCCTGCGCCCGGCCAGAGCCAGCCCGTCCGCGCTGGAGACGCGCAGCCGCCGGAGATGATACGCGCCGCCGGACATGCCCGCCTCGAATTCCATGCTCGGCGAGCGCAGCTCCACGCCGCCCGGCGCGAGCGTTCCGCGCACGTCCACCCGGCCCGCTGCGTCCCACTGCCCGCCCGTGCCGGGATGCAGGTCCGCTTCGGCGCGCAGGCCGGGCACGGATACCGTTGTTCCGGAAAGCTCAATGCCCAGGGACCGCTTCACGTCCAGGGTCAGGTGCAGGTCGTCCGGAGCGCGGCCCGCGCCGCCCATGGCGAAGCCCAGTCCCAGACGCAGCGCGCCGCGCAGCCGCAAGCCCTTCAGCGTTTCGGGAAATATCCGCGCCAGGAGCGCAGCGAACCGGCTCCCGTCCGAGGCGTCCAGGGAAAAATCCGCATCCAGCCCGCCGGAGTCGGACCAGCGCAGGCCCCCTTCCAGCACCAGCCCGCCGGACAGCTCGACCCGAAGCCGGTCGAGGCGAAGCTCGCCTGCCGAGGCGATCCAGACCCCGTTCCCGGTCAGCAGGATGTCCGTTTCCGCGTCTTTTGGCGCGCCGCTCCCGGCGGCTCCTTCCTGGGCGTGCAGTCGGGCCTTGTCCATGCGCAGCCGCACGCGCTCGAAAACGATGCGCTCCCCGTCCACGCGGGCCTCGGCCTCGCCCGCGAGCAGCCCCCGGATCCAGGGGGAATCCAAAAGCGTCGGCTCCAGGGCCAGCGTCCCCCGCAGGGCCGCACCGTCGAAACGCAGCTCCCCGACGGGATGCAGGGTCAGCAGCGGCGAGCCGTCCGCGCCGCGCAGGACCACTGTCGGCCCGCCGGAAGCCGCGCTTCCCGCTTGCGCCGCCCGCGCCGGAATGGCCAGGAGCGCAAGCACGGCCAGCGCGCAGCAGAACGCTGCGGCCAAACGCTCAACGGAACGCGCCGGAAACGCGCGCGGAAAAAGGAGCGGGGAACGGGTCATGTTTTCAGCATACCAGTATTTCAGGCGGTTTCAAAGCATCGCCCCCGATCATGGAGCCGGACCGATCCAAAGCGTCCTGCGGCATCCGGACGCTTCGGCTGCGGCCCCAATGCGTCGAAATACGCCCCCTTACGCATCCCGGCCTTGCCGCACGGCGGGCCTTGGGCTAACGTACCCCCTGCGAAAAGAGGAGAATCCCATGTCCGAACCGATGAATCCAGAGGCCGATCCCGTTCTGGCCGCCATCCGCGAACGGCGCTCCATCCGCCGCTACAGCGGCGAACATCTCTCCAAAGAGGAAATCCTGACCGTGCTCGAGGCGGGCCGCTGGGCTCCGAGCGGGCTGAACAACCAGCCCTGTCGCTTCCTGGTGCTCCCGCCGGACGACCCGCGCCGGGAGGGACTGACCGCACATACCAAATACGCTCACATCGTGCGCACCTGCGACGTCATGATCGCCCTGCTGCTGCGCAAGGACAAGCTCTACAACGCCCGCAAGGACCACCAGGCCGCCGGGGCCAGCGCACAAAACATGCTGCTCGCGGCCCATGCCCTGGGCCTGGGCGCGGTCTGGCTCGGCGAGATCATCAACCAGGAATCCGAGGTGCTCCAGGTTCTGGGCCTGGACAGCGAGGTCTACGAGCTTCAGGCCGTCCTCGCCCTGGGCCGCCCCGCCCAGAAGGGCAGCTCCGAGCGCCTGCCCCTTTCCGAAATCGTCCTGGAGGGCTTCGCTTCATGAAAGTGACTGCACTGAACCTCGGCCCCCTTGAAACGAACTGCTTCGTCTGCTCCGAGGCGGGCAAGGCCGTGGTCATCGATCCGGGCGGGGAGCCGTCCGCCGTTCTGAAAATCCTCCGGGCCGAGAAGCTCGAACCGACGCATATTCTGGTCACGCACCTGCACTGTGACCATATATATGGTTGCAAGGCCCTGGCCGAGGCCACGGGCGCGCCCGTGCTGGCATCCGCAACGGATGACTTCCTGATGCAGACTGAAGTCGGGCGCGGCGGGCTGTTCGGCCTGCCCCTGGTGGACGAGTTCGCCTACGCCGACCTCAAGCCCGGCAAGCATGAATTCCTGGGCCTGGAGTGCCGTGTCCTGGCCACGCCGGGCCACACGCCCGGCAGCCTGACCTTTTATTTCCCCTCGCAGGGGCACGCCTTCGTGGGCGACCTGCTCTTCTACCGCTCCGTGGGGCGGACGGATTTCCCCGGCGGAAGCAGCGAAACCCTGAGCCAATCGGTCCGCAGCGAGATATTCACCCTGCCGGGAGAGACCGTGATCCACCCCGGCCACGGACCGGACACCAGCGTGGGCGACGAGAAGCACCACAATCCCTTTTTCGCGGGGTTTCAGCCATGAACGTGAAGCACCGCCTGGACCTGCGCGGCAAATGCTGAGGCGTGGGCATGGAGATAGGCTGGTATCTCCGCTTCACCAGGGATGGGGCCATCGAGGCGCTCATCGACGAGGCGCAGCTCGCCCAGATCGAGCACGCCCTCTACATCGTGCCGGAATGGACTTTTGAGACGTTCCGCGAGAACGGCCATCTGCGCGTTCTCCTGAGCCGGAAACAAACGATCTGATTCGATCAGCAAGGAGCATACGGACATGAGCAATCCCCTTCTGTTTCAATGCAGCCACCGCGCCCAGGGCAACAGCAACAACGCCGTGAACCTCTTTCTCGAAGGGGTCCGCGAGGCGGGCGGCGACGCCGAAAGCATCTACATCCGCAAGATGGACTTCAAGCCCTGCCGCGCCTGCCGCATCTGCGAAAAGGACCAGGCCAGCCCCTGCGCGCTCCAGGGCAAGGACTACGCCCTGGATCTCTTCGAAACCATGCTCGCGGCTCCCTTCGTCTTTTTCGCCGCGCCGATCTACTTCTACCATCTGCCCTCCCGGCTGAAGACCCTCATCGACCGCAGCCAATGGGTCTACGCCCGCAAGATGAAGAACGATCCCGAAGTGGCGGGCCGCCCGAAGCGCCCGGCCTATCTCGCGCTCTTCGCGGGACGCACCGAGGGCGAAAAGCTCTTCGAGGGCTCCCGCTTGACCATGAAATACTTCCTGGACAGCTTCAATCTGGAGCTTCAGCCTCCGCTGGAATTCCGGGGATTCGACAAGATCGCGGACATGGAGCGCCATCCTGAAGCCGCCGAGCAGATTCGCAGCCTCGGCCGCGACGCCTGGAAAAACCACGCGGGCTGATCGCGGCGCCATGCCCGGAGCGCTCAGCCGACTGCTCCGCTCGTTCGGGCGGCGGACCGGGATTCTCCAGGTCCGCTGCCCGGCCTGCGGCGTGCCCGCCCCCGCGGACAGGGCCGACGGGCTTTGTCCCGGCTGCGCGGCCGCCCTGGCTCCCCGGGAGGGCGGCTTCTGCCCCGGCTGCGGAGCCATGTTCGGCCTGGAGAGCTACGAGCCCGCGCTCTGCGGGGATTGCCGCGCCGCGCCGCCGCCCTGGGGGCGCTTCATTTTCCACGCGCGCTACGACGACCCGCTGCGCGGGCTGATCATCGCCTTCAAGTACAACGCCGGGCTGGAGCATTCCGCCCTGCTGCGGAGCATGGCCGCCTCGGCCTGGGAGCGGGCCGTGAACCAGCCTTCGGAATTCGCGCCGCCCCCGCGCAGGCCCGACCTGGTCGCGCCCGTGCCCCTGCACGGGAAACGACTGCTCTGGCGCGGCTTCAACCAGAGCCTGGAGCTGGCCTCGGCCGTGGCCGCGCGCGCCGGCGCGCCGCTGGAGCCGGCCGCGCTGCAACGGCTGCGCGACACCCGGCCCCAATCGACCCTTTCCGGCAGCGAACGGCTGACCAACCTGCACGGCGCGTTCGAGGCGGACGCGGCCCTGGTGGGCGGCAAGCGGGCGCTGCTGGTGGACGATGTCTGCACCACGGGCTCCACCCTGCGCGAATGCGCGAAATCTCTGCTCGAAGCAGGCGCCAAAGCAGTTGACGTACTCGTGCTTGCCAGGGCATAAGCGGTCCTGGCCTGGAGCCGCCCAGCGAAATTCGCGGGCCGCGATCCGCGCAGCCCAGGCGCCAGAGCGTGAAAAGCGTGATTTTTTCGAGCAGCGATAAAAAACTCGCTCGCGGGGCTTGACTTTACCGCACCCTTGCGGATAGGTTGCCCTCCTTGCGAGACGGAGGTAACACCATTATGTTTGCAATCATCGAGACCGGCGGAAAACAGTTCCGCGTGGAAGAAGGCCTCGAAATGGACGTGGAACTTCTCAAGGCCGAGGCCGGTTCCACTGTTTCCATCGATAAGGTTCTGCTGGTGGGCGACGGCGACGCCACCAAGATCGGCGCTCCCTACGTTGAGGGCGCGAAGGTCGACTGTGAAGTCGTCACGCATGGCCGCGGTAAGAAAATCGTGGTCTTCCACAAGCTTTCCAAGAAGGACGCCCGCAAAAAGCAGGGCCACCGCCAGGACTTCACGCGCCTGAAAGTGAAAAGCATTTCGGCCTAGTGCCGCAAGGAGAACGTCATGGCTCATAAAAAAGCAGGCGGCAGCTCCAGGAACGGTCGCGATTCCCAAGGCCAACGGCGGGGCGTTAAGCGCTTCGGCGGCCAGCAGGTTCTCGCGGGCAACATCCTCGTGCGCCAGCTCGGCACCAAGGTTCACCCCGGCAAGAACGTCGGCATGGGCAAGGACTTCACCCTGTTCGCCCTCACCGACGGCGTCGTCAAATTCGAAAAGTACACCCGGCACAAGAAGGTCAAGACCCGCGTGCACGTGGTCCCGGCCGAAGCCTAGCCGCGATCGGCTAAAGCGCGATTTCAGGGCAGGAGCTTCTCCTGCCCTTTTTTTTGTTGTACCTCTCGGTAAACTCCGGCGAGAACGCCGGGCAGGAAGGAACAGATGCGATTCGTCGACGAAGCAAGCATAACCGTGCGATCCGGCAAGGGCGGGAACGGCTGCGCCTCGTTCCGCCGCGAGCGCTGCGTTCCCAAGGGCGGCCCCAACGGCGGCGACGGCGGCCGGGGGGGCGACGTGATCTTCCGCGCCTCCGACCGGCTCGTGACCCTCTACGACTTCCGGATCAAGCGGCTCTACGAAGCCCGCAACGGCCAGCCCGGCATGGGCCGCGACCGCTACGGCAAGGCCGCCGATCCCCTGGTCATCGACCTGCCCGTGGGCACGCTCGTTTTCGAAACCGTGGAGGACGAGGACGGAAGCGTCCGCGAACGGCTCATCGCCGACCTGGTGCGGGACGGACAGGAAGTGCTCATCTGCAAGGGCGGCGACGGCGGACGAGGCAACCTGCACTTCAAGACCGCCACCAACCGCGCCCCCCGCCGCTGCGAGCCAGGCTTTCCCGGAGAGGAACGCCACGTGCGCCTGGAGCTGAAGATTCTCGCGGACGTGGGTCTGCTCGGCCTGCCCAACGCGGGCAAATCCACCTTCATCTCGGCCGTGTCCGCGGCCCGGCCCAAGATCGCGGCCTACCCCTTCACCACGCTGGTGCCCAACCTCGGCGTCATCGAGGACGAAATCGGCAGGCGCATGGTCATCGCGGACATCCCCGGCCTCATCGAGGGCGCGAGCGAAGGCCAGGGACTCGGCCACACCTTTCTCAAGCACGTGGAGCGCACCCGCTTCCTCGTGCACATCCTCAGCTGCGAGGACGTGGCCCACGGCGACGAGAGCGATCCCTTCTCCGGCTTCGCCATGCTCGACGAGGAACTGGCCCGCTACAATCCGGAACTGGCCCAAAAGGAACAGATCCGGGTGCTGAACAAGATCGATCTCCTGGACGACGAGCAGCTCGACCAGCTCAAAAGCCTCGCCAAGGAATCCGGGTTGGAGCTGCACTTCCTCTCGGCCCGGCGCGGCGACGGCCTGGAGGAATTCGTGGACCTGCTCTGGTCCCGCCTGAACGCGCTCAACGAGGCCGAGGCCGCCGAACGCGCCGCCGAAGACGCGGCCCGCGAAGCCGCAAATTTCGACCACGGCGCGGGCTTCGAATCCGCAACCGTCTCTCGCGCCCGCGAGGAATGCGATTTCGGGGAAGACGCCTGCGGCTGCGAGGACGGGGAAGAGCTTGAAGACCGGGACGAGACGCTGGACGAGACGCGGGAAAACGAGTAGTTCCCAGCCCATGAACGCATCCGATCGCCGCAGCCTGCTTGCATCCGCCCGCCGGGTGGTCGTCAAGGTCGGGTCCGCCGTCCTGACCATGGAAGACGGCCTCGACCTGAACATGATCCGTCATCTCGTGCGCGAGATTTCGGCCCTGCGCCAGCGGGACATGCAGGTCCTGCTGGTCACTTCCGGAGCCGTTGCCGCCGGACGCCGCCGCATCCAGTTTATGCAGCCCGACGCGGCCCATCTTTCGGATCTGCCCGGCCGCCAGGCCGCCTCGGCCATCGGCCAGGGCACGCTGATGCACGAATACGACCGCGCCCTTTCCGAGCTGGGCATCGTGGCCGCGCAGGTGCTCCTGACCCGCGAGGGGCTGCGCCAGCGCGAACGCTTCCTGAACGCGCGCAACACCCTGGAACGCCTGCTCGACTGGGGCGCCGTGCCGATCATCAACGAGAACGACACGGTCTCGGTCAAGGAATTGCAATTCGGCGACAACGACACCCTGGCCAGCCTGACCGTGGGGCTCGTGGGCGCGGACCTGTTCATCAACCTGACCTCGGCGGACGGCGTCTTCGACAAGAATCCGGACCAGAATCCGGACGCCCGGCATCTCGACGTCATCGAAGACATTTCGGCCCTGGACATCCCGGCCATGTGCGACGGCAAGACCGCCGTGGGTTCCGGCGGCATGTATTCCAAGCTGCTCGCGGCCCGGCGCGCGGCCCAGCTCGGCGCGCCCACCCTGATCCTTTCGGGGCGCAAGGGGTTCTCGCTCTGCGCGGCCTTGGACGGCGCGCCCGGCGGCACGCTGGTCCTGCCCTGCGACCGCTGCGTTTCCAGCAAGAAATTCTGGCTGGCCTACCACGACAAGCCCGCCGGAACCATCGTCGTGGACGACGGCGCGGCCCGCGCGCTCTGCGAGCTGGGCCGGAGCCTTTTGCCCGCGGGCATCGTGGCCGTCGAAGGCGAGTTTCCCCAGGGCGCCCTGGCCGGCATCCGCACCCAGGCCGGCCGCGTGCTCGGCGTGGGCCTCTGCAACTACGCCTCGGACGAATTGCGGCGCATCATGGGCCGCAAGAGCACCGAAATCCAGGCGGAACTGGGAGCCTGCCCCTACGAGGAAGCCGTCCACCGCGACAACATGCTCCTCGATCCCGCCATCTGAGCCTTCCCGCTCCTCCTGCGCCGCGCGCCGCCTTCTGCCGAAGTCCTTTTCGGCGCTCTTCCCTTTTCCCCGGACTCCGGCTTGCCCTGCGCGCAATCCTGGTCCATATTGAGCACTTGCCCCGCGCCATCCCAACACGCAAGGAGAGAGCCTTGGCTTCCGGTTCCAAGAAAGTCATCATCGCGGCCATGCTCGGCAATCTGGCCATCGCGGCCACCAAATTCGTTGCCGCCGCCTTCACGGGCAGCTCGGCCATGCTGTCCGAGGGCGTGCACTCCACCGTGGACACGGGCAACCAGATCCTGCTGCTCCACGGCATGCGCCGGGCCGCCCTGCCCGCGGACGAGCGTTTCCCGTTCGGCCGAGGCAAGGAAATCTACTTCTACAGCTTCGTGGTCGCCATCCTCATCTTCGGCCTGGGCGCGGGCGTGTCCATCTACGAAGGCATCGTGCACCTGCGCCGCCCGGAGCTGCCGGAAAACCCGCTTCTGAACTACGCGGTTCTCGCCATTTCCATGCTCTTCGAAGGCGCGGCCTTGACCCTGGCCCTGCGCGAGTTCCGGCGCACCAAGGGCAAGCGGGGCTGGCTGCGGGCCGTGGCGCGCAGCAAGAACCCCTCCCTGTTCGTGGTGCTCTTCGAGGACAGCGCCGCCATGCTCGGCCTGGTCGCGGCCTTTGCGGGCGTGCTCCTGACGCAGATCACGGGCGATCCCCGGTTCGACGGCGCGGCCTCCATCGTCATCGGCTGCATTCTCGCGGGCACGGCCTCCTGGCTGGCCTACGAGACGCACGGCCTGCTCCTGGGCGAGGGCGCCCACCCCGAAGTCGTCGCGGCCATCCGCAAGATGGTCCTGGAACGCCCGGAAATCGACGTAATAAACGAACTCGCCACCCTGCACATGGGACCGGAATATGTGGTCGTCACGCTTTCCGTGGATTTCGCGGACAGGGAGAGTTCCTGCGACGTGGAGAGCGTGGTCGCGCAGCTCGACCGCCAGATCAAGGCGGCCTTTCCCAACGTCAAACGCGTTTTCGTCGAGGCGGAGGCCAAAAACCCGCTGGGCCCTGTTTCCGGCGAGAACCGTTAGACAAGGCCACGGCCCTGTGATAATTTTCGAGCAATTTCGGAACGCGCGCCTTGCGCGTTCCTCGCAGCGCCGGGAGAACGGTCATGGCAATCAAGAGTCTTCTTGAACTCCGCAAGTTCGTGGCTCCGGAATTCGTCTTCGGCGAAGGGGCCGCCGCCCTGGTGGGCAGATACGCGCGCAACCTCGGCGCGGAGCGGGTTTTGCTGGTCACGGACCCGGGGGTCATCGAAGCCGGCTGGGCGGACGCGGCAGCGGCCTCCCTGCGCGAGCACGGCCACAAGGTGACCATGTTCTCCGACGTCTCCCCCAATCCCCGCGACAGCGAATCCATGGCCGGAGCAGAGATCTACAGGCGCAACGACTGCAACGCCATCGTCGCCGTGGGCGGAGGCAGCCCCATGGACTGCGCCAAGGGCATCGGCATCGTCGTGACCAACGACCGCCACGTGCTGGAATTCGAGGGCGTGGACAACGTGGGCCGTCCCGGCCCGCCCCTGATCTGCCTGCCGACCACTTCGGGCAGCTCCGCGGACGTTTCCCAGTTCGCCATCATTCTTGACTCCGCGCGCAAGGTGAAGATCGCCATCGTCAGCAAGGCCGTGGTCCCGGACGCGTCCCTGCTCGATCCGGAACTGACCTCGACCATGAGCAAGGAGCTGACCGCGAACACGGGGCTGGACGCGCTCACCCACGCCATCGAGGCGTACGTGTCCAACGCCTCCTCCCCGGTGACGGACCTCTTCGCGCTGGAGGCGGTCCGCTTCGTCAAAACCCATCTGGCACGGGCCATCGACGATCCTCTGAACATGGAAGCCCGAGGCGGAATGCTGCTCGGCAGCCTGTATGCGGGGCTGGCCTTCTCCAACGCCATTCTCGGCGCGGTGCACGCCCTTTCCCACAGCCTGGGCGGCCTGCTCGACCTGCCGCACGGCAAGTGCAACGCCATCCTGCTGGACCACGTCATCGCGCACAACTTCGAGGCCGAGCCGGAGCGGTATTCCGCCGTGGGCGCGGCCCTGGGCGCGGACATCATGCCCGGCATGAACATGGCCGAACAACGCGACGCGGTCATCGACGCGGTGCGCTCCTTCAAGACCGACGTCGGCGTGACGGAAACCCTCTCCTCCCTGGGCGTGACCCGCGAAGACCTGCGGGGCCTGGCGGAATTCGCCCTGGCCGATCCCTGCATGGCCACGAACCCGTCCGCCCTGACCACGGAAGAAATCATGGAGATCTATGCGCAGGCGCTCTGACACACCGGAAAACGGCGAAGAGGCGAACCAGCGGTCCTCGACCTCGTTGCGCGAGAAGCTCATCGGACTGGGCGAAAGCTCCGTGCGCAAGAGCTACTACCCGGAACTCCAGGCGCGCCTGCAACAATTGCAGCGCTTCCGCGCCATCCTGGATCAGAGCAACGACGCCATCTTCCTGCTCGACCTGCGCGAAGGCTTCATCGTGGACTTCAACCGCATGGTCTGCGACATGGCCGGATGCGACGAAGACCACATCCCGACCAAGCCCTTTTTCGAAATCTTCCCGGACCCGAAGATCAAGGAACTGATCCACAACCTGGCCGCGGAAAAGGGCGACCGCGCCCGCGTCACCGAAACCGAGGTCCATTCCACGCGGGGAGACATCACCCCTGTGGAAATCTCCGCGCGCAACGTCGCCTTCGGAGGCGTGCAATACGCCGTGGTCGTGGCCCGCGACATCACCGAACGCCGCCGGGCCGAGGCGTCCCTTCGCCGCCAGCGGGAGCTGGACTCCACCCTGGCCGAACTGTCCGGCAGGCTGCTCCGGCCCATCAGCCTGGACGAAATTTCCGGGCACGTCCTGGATGCGGCCAGCCGCATCACCGACAGCCCGCTCGGCTTCGCCGCCATCCTGGAACAGGGCGGAGCGCGCATGTCCATCAAGGCCCTTTCCGGCACGCAGGAAATGTGGCCCGACCCCGCAAGGCCCCTGCTCTTCGATGACTTCGGCGGTCTCTGGGGCTGGGTCATCAAGCACGGCCAGCCCTTGATGAGCAACAACATTTCCCTGGACTCCCGCCGCAGCGGAATTCCCGACTGGCACCAGCCCGTGCGGCGCTTTCTCTGCGTTCCGGCCCTTTCCGGCACCCGCGTCACAGGCATCATCGCCCTGGCGAACGCCGAGAGGGAATACTCCCAGGAAGACCTGGACGCGGTGGAACGCCTGGCCACGTTCTTCGCCCTGGCCATGCAGCGCAAGCAGTTCGAACGCGACGTGCTCGCGGCCAAGGAGGCGGCCGAGGCTGCCAACCAGGCCAAGTCGGAATTTCTCGCCAACATGAGCCACGAGATCCGCACGCCGCTGAACGGGGTGCTGGGCATGCTCCAGATTCTCCGGGACAACGGGCTCTCGGAAGAAAACATGAGCTACGTGGACGTGGCGCTGCGCTCCGGCACCGGCCTGCTGGCCCTCCTGGAAGACCTGCTCAGCCTCTCGGCCATCGAGGCGGGACAAATCACGGTGCGGGAAAAGGCCTTCTGCATGACGGACCTGCTCCAGACCATGATCCAGGTCTTTCGGCCCCAGGCCGAGGCCAAGGGCATCGCCCTGCGCGCGACCCTCTCCCCGGACCTTCCTCCCGCGCTCATGGGCGACCCCGGACGGCTGCGCCAGATCCTCTTCAACCTCCTCGGCAACGCCGTGAAGTTCACCAGCGAAGGCGAGGTGCGCCTGGACGTGCAGGTCGTTGCTGCGACCGAAACCGACAGCCTGCGAGTGCTCTTCATCGTCGAGGACACCGGAATCGGCATTCCTGCGAGCCACCTGGGCAAGGTCTGGGAGATCTTCACCCAGGTGGACGGCTCCTCCACCCGCAGGCACGAGGGAACGGGCCTTGGCCTGCATCTCGTGCAGCGCCTCGTCAAGGCCATGCGCGGGCAGGCCTGCATCGAGAGCGAACCGGGCGAAGGAACCACGGTGCACGTCAGCCTGAGCTTCGCCCCCGCACGGGAACATCCCGGCGACATCCTGACCCGCCCCTCCCTCGACGAAGAAACGCCCATGCACGTGCTTCTCGCCGAGGACGAGCAGGTCAACCGCCTCACGGTCCTGCGCTTCCTGGAGCGGCTCGGCCACACGGCGGACGCGGTGGAAAACGGCAAGCAGGTTCTGGAAGCCTTGCGCAGCAGAATCTACGACGTGGTGCTCATGGACATCCAGATGCCCGAAATGGACGGAGTGACCGCCGCAAGGGCCATCCGCAGCTCCTCCGAGGTGCTCGACCCGGACGTGCCCATCGTGGCCCTCACCGCACACGCCCTTGAGGGAGACCGCAAGCGATTCCTGGAAGCGGGCATGAACGAGCACATCGCCAAGCCCCTGGACATGAGCGCGCTCCAGAGCATCTTGCGCCGCGTCCGCAGGAAGTAAGCCGGACCGCGCCGAAGCCGCCCGAAACGGCGTCCGACTTTTCACGTTTCCTTTTGCCCTGCTTTTCGCTACCTTGTCGTTTCCTGTGAAAAACGATCCGGCTCGGCCATTTTGCAGCCCGGCCAGGACCGCCCGCCGGAAGAACTTCCGCCAGGCCGGAATTCTTCCGAGAAGCTCCCCAAAGGCGACGAACTTGCGCAAGCTCTACCTCGACACGAATCTCCAGATCGTCTTCTGCGTCACGCTCATGGCCATCGTCAGCGTCTCCAGCGTGGTGCCGGTCCTGCCGGACATGATCCGCAACATTCAGGGACTGACCCGCGCCAACGTCGGCCTCGTGATCACCGCCTTCACCCTGCCCGGAGTGCTCATGGCCCCGGTCACGGGCATTCTCGGCGACCGCCTGGGGCGGAAAAAAGTGCTCGTGCCGTCGCTCTTCGTCTTCGGCTTTTTCGGCGCGGCCTGCTTCTTCGCCCGCGACCTGCACACCCTGCTGGTTCTCCGCTTCCTTCAGGGCATGGGCGCCGGCCCGCTGGGCATGATCAACCTGACCATCATCGGGGATCTCTACGAGGACCGCGAGCGGCTCACGGCCATGGGCTACAACGGCAGCGTGCTCGCCGCGGGCACGGCGGCCTTCCCGGCCATCGGCGGCCTGCTGGCCCTGCTCGGCTGGAACTGGCCCTTCATCCTGCCCGTGCTGGCCCTGCCCCTGGGCGCGCTGGTGATCCTGAAGCTGCACGCTCCCGAACCGAAGGACGAGGCCGGGCTCGGCGCCTACCTGCGCGACGCGGCCAGGGGACTGCGCCGCCCCGAGGCCCTGGCGCTCTTCTGCATCACCCTGCTGACCTTCATCGTGCTCTACGGCCCGATCATCACCTATCTGCCGCTGCTCCTGGACCACCGCTTCGGCACGTCCGCGCCGCGCATCGGGCTGATCATCTCCATGGCCTCGCTGGTCACGGCCCTGGCCTCGTGGCGGCTCGGCCACCTGGCCAGCCGCTTCCGGCCCCGCACCCTGCTCGGCTCGGCCTTTTTCTTCTACGCCGCGTCCATGCTGACCATCCCCATGATGCCGGGCGAATGGTGGGTCATCCTGCCCGTGCTCAGCTTCGGCCTGGGCCAGGGGCTGAACGTGCCCACGCTCATGGCCACCATCAGCGGGCTTGCCCCGGGCGGCCAGCGCGCGGTGTTCATGGCCGCCAACGGCATGATCCTGCGTCTCAGCCAGACCATCGCCCCGCTGCTCATGGGCGGGCTGTACGCCGCCTTCGGGCTGCACGCGGTCTACTGGGCAGGGACGGTCTGCGCCCTTTGCATGTTCCTGCTGCTGCCCCTGGTCGGCAAGGCCGGGGAACGCGCGGAGGGCTACGGAGGATCGGCATGATCCGGCCTCTCGGCACCGGACAGATGCGCTGTTTCGGCGCGGACGGAGCGGAGGTTCCCTGCTCCGGCAGCGGGCAGGACGCCGAACAACGCTCCGGCGCGCCCTGGCCAAAGCCGCGCTTCGAGCCGCTTTCGCAGGAGACGGACGGCCCCGGAGCGGTTCTGGACCGCCTCACCGGACTGGAATGGAGCCGCAACGCCGCGCCCTTCGAGTTTCCCCTGACCTGGGAAGAGGCCCGGCAGGCCTGCGAGGGGATGAACGCCGCCGATGCGGACACGAGTGCGCCCCCGGAACGCCGCTGGCGTCTGCCCAACCGCCGCGAACTCTTCAGCCTGCTCGACTTCGACCGGGCCAATCCCGCCCTGCCCGAAGGGCACCCCTTTGAAAACGTGCCTTCCCTGGCCTGCTGGACCAGCACCCGATCCGCGCGGAACACGGAATATTTCTGGTACGTGCAGCTCTCCGGGGGGAGGATGTTCTACCATCGCGCGGACAGCTACGCCATGGTCTGGCCGGTGCGCGGCGAAAGCGCGGCGCTGCCGGCCACGGGCCGCGACGACGAGCCCGCCACGGGCGCGCCCTGGCCCGAACCGCGTTTCGTGATGCTGGAAAACGGCGCCGTGCGGGACCGGCTCAGCGGGCTTGCCTGGACCCCGGCCGCGAACCTGGACGGCCCCTGCCTCTGGACCGAGGCCCTGGCAAGGGTGGCCGGGCTGAACCGCGAGGGGCACCTCGGCCTGGACTCCTGGCGGCTGCCCACCATCCGCGAGCTGGAATCCCTGGTGGATGCCTCCCGCCACGACCCCGCCCTGCCCGAAGCGCATCCCTTCGCGGACTGGCAGGAAGCCTACTGGTCTTCGACGACCTCCTCCTACGAGACGGACTGGGCCATGTGCCTCTACCTGCACAAGGGGGCTGTGGGCGTCGGCTACAAGCCCGGCCCGGAGCCCTTCTCGGTCTGGGCCTGCGCGGACCTTTCCGAATAGCCTTCGATAACGCGGTCTTGCCGGACGGCCGCAGGCCCGCTCAGAGCCGCGCCCCGGAACGCCGCACCACCCAGCCGAGGCAGATGCCCGCGCCGAAGCCCCAGGCCAGGTTGGACCCCAGGGCCACCGCCGCCACGGCCAGGGCCACGAACAACCCGTCGCGCTCCTTCAGGTCCATGACCGTCAAGGCCAACTGCCCTCCGGCGAAAAACAGCAGCACGCCCAGCGCGCACAGCGGCAGCAGGCGCACCAGGGGCAGCACGCCCGTGCCGAAGAGCAGCGCCAGGAGCATGAGCACGCCGCCGATGAAGAGATTCGAACCGTTGGTGCGCGCGCCGAAACGATAGTGCGCGGCCAGCCCGCCCGCGCCGTGGCAGAGCGGCATTCCGCCGAGACAGGCCGAAACCGCGTTGGCCAGCCCCATGCTCACGCACAAGGCGCGGTCCGTGACCCTCGTGCGGCTTTCGGGATACAGCTCGTGGGAGAGGTCGCGGTTGGCGATGACCGCGTTGCCCAGGGTCATGGGCAGTTGCGGCAGCGCCAGGACGGGCAGCGCCCAGAGCAGGTCCGCCCAGGTGGGCGGGCCGAAGGGCAGCAGCGCGGGCAGGTGCAGTCCGGGCGCGACGCCGGAAAGGCCGCGCCAGCCGCCCAGGGCCAGCCCCAGTCCGAATCCGGCCACGACCACCAGCATCCCGGCGGGAAAGCGCCGGCTGTCCAGGAAAACCAAGGTCAGCGCCAGCAGGGCCGGACCGATGACGAGGCCGATGGGAATCTCTCCCAGGCCGGGCAGCGGCAGGCCCTGGACCGCCAGCCAGGGTTCCCCCAGGCCGCGCGCAGCCTGAAACGAAGACGTCCCGGCCATGAAGGCCACGCCCTTGGACATCAGCAGCAGGCCCGTGGAAAGCTGCACCCCGCGCACCACGGAACGGGGCACGACCCGCGCCACCACATCCACGAGCCTTGTCAGGCCGAGCAGCAGCAATAGCCCGGACATGATCCACCCCGCCGCCGTGACCTGCCCGGCTGTGGCCGCCGTGGCCACGGCGTACGCGCCGATGACCTTCATGGGCTGCACCGCGATGGGCGCGCCGTAATACAGGCCGCCGAGCACGTAGAGCAGCCCGGCGGAAACGAACAGCCCCACGGGATCGAGTCCGTTGACCATGACCATGGCCACGGCCAGGGGCAGCAGCGTGCCCAGGTCGCCCAGACTTCCTGCCAACTCCTGCCGCCCGAAGCTCCATTTTTGCATCTTCATGCCCGGATTCTTGACCGAAACAGGCCTTGCGGTCAACGGCCCGCCCGATTTGACCCAAGGGCGCGGCAGCACCCCGCCGGACGGAACGCCGCCTGTTTCGCCAAGCATTGACAGCCGCGCCCTGAAAAGGGAATATCCCGCCACCTCGATCAAGGAGCAGCGATGAAGAAACGCATTCCCAGGGACAAGAAGCGCGACTCCGTGCAGGCCCGCCTGATCATGGAGGCCCTGCCCTACATTCGGAAATTCTTCAAGAAAACCATCGTGATCAAGTACGGCGGGCACGCCATGGTGGACGAGCAGCTCAAAAAGAGCTTCGCCCTGAACGTGATCCTGCTCAAGTACATCGGCATCAACCCCGTGATCGTGCACGGCGGCGGGCCGCAGATCGGCCAGATGCTCAAGGCCCTGAACATCCCCACCACCTTCCGGGAAGGACACCGCGTCACGGACGAGGCCACCATGGACGTGGTCGAGATGGTTCTCGTGGGCAAGGTCAACAAGCAGATCGTCAACCTGATCAACCTCAACGGCGGCAAGGCCCTGGGCCTCTCCGGCAAGGACGGCTGGCTGATCCGCGCGGAGAAGAAGGAGCTGGCCGTGGCCAAGGAGCACGCCACTCCGGAGCTGATCGACCTGGGCAAGGTCGGACAGGTCACCGCCGTGAACGTGGACCTGCTCAATTCCCTGCTCGAGCAGGACATCATCCCGGTCATCGCGCCCGTGGGCGTGGACGGCCAGGGCGAAACATACAACATCAACGCCGACTCCGTGGCCTCGGCCGTCGCGTCCGCGGTGGGGGCCAAGCGCCTGCACCTGCTCACGGACGTGGAGGGCCTGCTGGACAAGGACGGCGAACTGATCCAGTCCCTGACCGTGCCCGAAGCCTTCGAGGCCATCGAATCGGGCGTGGCCACGGGCGGCATGATTCCCAAACTGCACGCCTGCCTGGAGGCCGTTACGGCCGGAGTGGAAAAGGCGCACATCATCGACGGCAGACTGGAAAACGCGGTGCTTCTGGAGCTGTTCACGGACGAAGGCATCGGCACGGCCATCCTGCGGGAAGGCGGCGGCGAGTCCCCGTGCGAAGGACCGACCTGCACCGGAGTTTCCCCGCTGCCGGGAGGGTACGTGGCATGAAGGCGATTTCTCTCGTAGGCTACAAGAATTCCGGCAAGACCACCGTGGGCGTGGCCCTGGTCGCCACGCTCAAGGCGCGCGGGCTGAACGTGGCCGCCGCGAAGTTTTCCAGCTGCGGCTTCGACGAGCCGGAGCACGCGGACACGCGCCAGTACAAGGCCGTTGCCGACACCGTGCTGGGGCTTTCCGAAAAGGAAAGCTTCGTGTCCTGGCCGGGCGAGCGCGGGCTGCTGCGCATGCTGCCCCTGCTGGAGGCGGACGTGCTCGTGGTCGAGGGCGGCAAGAGCCTGGGCTACATGCCCCGGATCATCGTGGGCCGCGAGGACGCGGTGCTCGACGATTTCGAGGGCGAGGCCCTGGACCCGGCCCTGGCCCTGGGCACCTTCGGCGGGGCGACCATCGCGGACAAGCCGCTGATCAAGGACATCAACGCCCTGGCCGATCTGGTCATGGAAAAGGGCTTCCTGCTGCCCGGCCTGAGCTGCGGCGGTTGCGGCCGCAAGGGCTGCCGCGCCCTGGCCCGCGACATCGTGGCCGGCACCGCCACGGTGCACGAATGCGTGACCACCGGGGATTCCGGGATCAGCGTGAGCGTCAACGGCGCGGAACTGGCCCTGAACCATTTCGTGGCCCGCATTCTCGCCTCCGGTCTCAAGGGCATGCTCGGCGAGCTCAAGGGCTATGTGCCCGGCAAGGTCAAGATCGAATTCGAAGGCTAGCCCGCCCCGCGAGAAAACGAACAGCCCCCGCGTCCGATCGGATGCGGGGGCTGTTTCACGTTCCCGGCGGAAGTTCAGTTCCCGGCGGGCGCTTCGAGATCTTCGGCGGCCAGGATTCGCCATTTCCCGTGTTCGCTCACAAAGGTGAAGATCGTGTGCACGGACATGTCCTCGTAGGTCTCGCCCACGTAGATCGTGTAGCTGCCGTCCACTTCCAGCTTGATGCGGTCGCGCTCCGACAGGGCCGGGCCGAAGCGCAGTCCCGCCGTGTCCACGAGAGCGTTGCGGAAGAGGTGGAAAACATGGCGCTGGCGCTGGAGTTCCTTGAAATATTCGAACATGAAGGCCTCTTCCTCGCGCACATGCTCGGCGTACAGCTCCGTGTAGCCGTCGTCCAGGGTCACCAGCTTGGTGAAATACGCCCGGATCGCTTCGCGCAGGGCCTCCTGGTCCTTGATCCCGGCCACCTGCCCGCCCTTGTCCTTGCGCTCGCCCGCCATGACCTCGACGTCCACGCGGGGCAGTTCGTCCAGGGCCTCGCGGTGCGCTTCGTCCTCGGCAGCGGCGGCATCCGTCGGCGCGGCGTCCGCGGCCTGCTGCGGAGAAGCGGACGGCGCAGGCGCGGGCGGCTCGGCCTCGGACGGCGCGCGGTCCCCCCCGCTCATGGCCCGCATGTCCACGGGCGGCAGGACCGGACGGTCCAGGGAGCCGAACAGATCGCCGATGCTGAACCGATGCTTTTTCGTGGCCTTGGGCTCGGGGGTCGCTTCTCCGGTCTTTGCCTCGGGGCCGGGCGTCGGTGCCTCGGCTGTCGCAGCATCGGCTGTCGGGGTCTCGGCTTTCGGGGCCGCGGAAGCCGGGGATTCCTGCCGCGCCGATGCGGCCGGGGCCGCAGGCCGGGAAGCCGAACCCATGGCATCCACGTCCACGCCAGGCAGGACGGGCATTTTCTCGCCCGCGAACAAATCGGCCAGGCCGACCTTCTTTCGGGGCGTTGCCGGAACTTCGGCCGTCCCTGACGTTTCAGGAGAAATCTCTCCGGCAGGGGCGGTCCCGGACGGCGAAGGCGCGTCCCCTTCGGGCGCGGGGCCTGCCGCGAGCCCGGCGGCTCCGGGCGGCAACGCCAGCTCGAAGGACACATCCGAAACGCAGGTGCGGTTGTAGGTCAGCTCGCTCGTGCCCTTGCGCACGGCGTCGATGACCATGCGCACGCTGGCGGTGCGCTTGTCCACCTCGACCATCTGCCAGTCCGCGCTCTCGTCCAGGGAGACGCGCTGCTCCGTGCCGTCCGAAAAGACGAGCCGAACGGACGCGGGGCGGTTGTTGGTCTCGAAGGAGCCCTCGCTCTGCCAGCCGTTTCGCACGCCCATGCGCTCGACAAGCAGCTCGCGCCCGAACTCGAACAGCACCCATTCGCCCTCGCCCGGACCTTCCACCCCCTCGGCCCAGGCCGTGGCCGGGTCGCCGTCGAGCAGGTTTTCCGGCCCGAAGGATCCGAACAGGGGCATGAATTCCGAAGATGCGGAGACGGTGAATTCGATGGCCTGGGCAGGAGCCGCCAGAAGCAGCAGCGCCAGGGTCAGGGCCTGGATCAGGACGGGCGTTGCGAAACGTTTCATTCGCCATGCTATAGATTGCTTTGCGTCCGGGAGCAACGTCTAATCCTTTGGAACGAGATTCGGACATTTTGCGGACAGAGCGTTGTACCTTGTCCCTGCTTCTGCCATAAAGGTGACAAGACTCATATTCAGGAGACGCAAGCGATGCGGGTCAAGCAACTGCACTGGAACGAACAGGACGGATGGAATCCGCAGCAGCCGGACACGCTCGGAATCGATTGGGACCTGCTGCTCTGCTTCTGGTCCGCGGACGCGGACGCCCTTTCCGAGCCGCTTGCAGCGCTGCGCAGCAGCTTTCCCGGCGCAATCATCACCGGCTGTTCCACGGCCGGAGAAATCCACCAGGACCATGTCCTGGACGACTCCCTGAGCGTCACCCTCGTTGGCTTCGACTTCGCCAAGGCCACCGGCGCCAGGGTGGCCATCGAGAATCCCGCCCAAAGCCGCGAGGCGGGCCGCGCGCTGGCCGACCGGCTGCCCCGCCAAGGCCTGCGCCACACCCTGATCTTTTCCAGCGGACTCGGCGTCAACGGCAGCGAGCTTGCGCGGGGCGTCATCGCCGGGCTGCCCGAAGGCGCGTCCGTCAGCGGCGGGCTCGCCGGGGACGGCGACCGCTTTTCCCGGACGTTCGTGCTCTGGGACGGCGAAATCTGCGACAACTGCGTGGTCGGGCTGGGCCTTTACGGCGACGCGCTGCACGTGGGCTGCGGATCGAAGGGAGGCTGGGACGTGTTCGGCCCGGAACGGCTGATCACCTCCTCGTCCGGAAACGTCCTCTACGAGATGGACGGCGAGAGCGCCCTTGCGCTCTACGAAAAATATCTCGGCAAGCAGGCTGCGGGGCTGCCCGCCACAGGGCTGCTCTTCCCCCTGAGCATCCGCCAGGAGGGACGCGAGGAAAGCCTGGTGCGCACCATCCTCTCCATCGACAGGGAACGCCAAAGCATGACCTTTGCCGGAGACGTGCCCGTGGGCGCATACGCCCAGCTCATGAAGGCGAACTTCGACCGGCTGGTGGACGGGGCCACGGACGCGGCCCAGCTGGCCATGACCCCGCTGCGCGAGCGCCTCGGCCCGGGCACCGAGCCCGACCTTGCCCTCCTGATCAGCTGCGTCGGCAGAAAATTGATTCTCAAGCAGATGGTGGAGGAGGAAGTGGAAAGCGTGGCCGACGTCGTGGGCGCGGACACCCCGCTGACGGGCTTCTATTCCTACGGCGAACTGGCCCCCGGTCGGCCGGACGGGACATGCGAACTGCACAACCAGACCATGACCATCACGGCCATCTGCGAGCGCTGAACTCCGGGAGACTGCATGCATCGACTGCTCCTGCGCCAGATCCGAAAGGCTTTCGCCAGCCCAGCCGAAATCCCCGAATCCGTTGATCCGCTGCTCGCCCTGGTGGACCGCGCCTACGGTCAATACGACGACGACCTCGAAATGCTGCACCGCTCCCTGGAACTCAGCTCCGAGGAACTGGTGCGGCGCAACGCGGAGATGCGCGCCGTCTTCCAAGCCTTTCCCGACACCTTTCTCTGGGTGGACGCGGCAGGAACCGTGCTGGACTGCCGGGGCGGCGCGGACGACGTGGTCACGCTCGTTCCCAGCCTGGTTCGGGGATGCAGGATATGGGAGCTGCCCATCACCTGCGGCCAGGAGAAGTGCGCGGAGATTTTCGCGCAGTTCCGCTCCGACCGCAACGTGCGCCACGTGGAATACACCGTCGAGCTCGACGGCCGGGAGCTGCACTACGAGGCCCGGCTGCTGCACCTCGTGGAAGACGTCACCCTCGTCATCCTGCGCAACATCACGGCGCGCAAGCTCGCGGAGCTGCGCCTGGAGGACTCCCGACAGCAGCTTCAGGACATCATCGAATTCCTGCCCGACGCGACCTTCGCCGTGGACGCCGACGGCAAGGTCATCGCCTGGAACAAGGCCATCGAGATCATGACCGGCGTGTGCAAGGCCGACATGATCGGCAAGGGCGACCACGAGTACGCCCTGCCCTTCTACGGGGAGCGCAGGCCGGGACTCATCGCGCGGGTCACCCGCGACTTCGGCGGAAACGAGGCGGACTACGACACCCTGGAACAGCAGGGAGAGACCGTCGTGGGCGAGACGTTCGTGCCGAAGCTCCACGGCGGCCGGGGCGCCTACGTGCGGGCCACGGCCTCGCCGCTCTACGACAGGCAGGCCCGACGCAGCGGAGGCATCGAAAGCATCCGGGACACGACGCTGCGCAGGCGCAGCGAGCGGCTCACCACCGCCCTCTACCGCATTTCCAGCGAGGCCAGCGCCAATTCCGACCTCGACAGCCTCTTCCAAACCATTCACGCGGTGCTCCGCGAATTCATCAACGCGCCCAACTTCTTCATCGCCCTGGTCGACCGCGAGCACGACAGGCTGGTCTTTCCCTTCTTCAGCGACGAGCGCGACACGGCGCTGAGCATCGAAGGCATCAGCTCCCCGGACATGCGCAGCCCCACCCTGTCGATCCTGCGCACGGGCAAGCCGCTGCACCTAACGGGCGACGAAATCAGAAACAGGCTCGACTCCGGCGAGATGCGCCTCTTCGGCAGCATGCCCACGGACTGGCTCGGCGTCCCCCTGACCATCCGCGAGGAGAGCATCGGGGTCATGGCCGTGCAGCGCTACGATGACCTCGCTCCGTTTTCCGCCGAGGACGAGCTGTTCATGGGCATGGTGGCGGACAACGTGGCCCTGGCCATCCAGCGCAAGCAGGCCGAAGAGGCGCTCGTGGCCAGCGAGGAGAAATATCGATCCATCTTCGAGAACGCGTCGGAAGGCATCTTCCAGAGCAGCCTGGACGGGCGAATGCTCAACGCCAACCCCAGCTTCGCCCGCATCTTCGGCTACGGCAGCGTGGAAGAGCTGCTCCGCGACGTGAACATCCGGGATCTCTACGCCCTGCCGGAAAACAGGGACCGACTGCTGCAACGGCTGCGCGGCGGCGAGACCATCGTGGCCCACGAGGGCCAGGCCAAGCGCCGCGACGGCAGCATGATCTGGGTTTCGCTGAACATCCGGCTCGTGCGCGACGAAAAGGGAGAGCCGCTGTACCTGGAAGGCACCTTCGAGGACATCACCGCGCGCAAGGAATACGAAGAGCAGCTCACGCATCAGGCCCTGCACGACGCGCTCACCGGGCTGCCCAACCGCACCCTGTTCATCGAGCGGCTGGACCGGGCCATCAAACGCTGCGACCGGGCAGGTTCGGCCTACTCCGTCCTGCTCGTGGACCTCGACCGCTTCAAGCGCGTCAACGACAGCCTGGGACACGTGGCCGGGGACCGCCTGCTCATCGAGGTCGGCAGAAGGCTGGCCGACTGCGTGCGGAGCATGGACACCGTGGCCCGGCTGGGCGGCGACGAATTCGCCATCATCCTGGAAGAGTTCCAGGCCTCCCAGGAGGCAATTCAGATCACCCGGCGCATCCAGGAGGAACTCCGCAAGCCCTTCCTGGTGGGCGGAGGGGAGGTCGTGCTCAGCGCGAGCATCGGCCTCGTGCTGCGGACCGAGGGCTACGAACAGCCCGAAGACGTGCTGCGCGATGCGGACATCAGCATGTACCGCGCCAAGGATCTCGGCAAGAACCGCTACAAGATCTTCGACAAGACCATGCACATGCGCGCGGTCAAGGCCGTGCAGATGGAAAACGAGCTGCGCCGTGCCATTCCGGAGCGGGAATTCTTCGTCATGTACCAGCCCATCCACGACATCCAGGGCGGCCTGTACGGATTCGAGGCCCTGGTGCGCTGGAACCATCCCGAACGCGGCATCATCGCCCCCAACGACTTCATCCCCGTGGCCGAGGAATCCGGCCTGATCATCGAGCTGGGCATCTGGGTGCTGGAAACGGCCTGCGAAGTCCTGGCGCGCTGGAACCGGCGCAAGACGGACCGCCGCCTATCCCTTTCCGTGAACCTCTCCCGGCGCCAGCTCTCCCAGCCCAAGCTGGTGCACAACGTGGCCCAGATCCTGCGCGACTCCATGCTCGATCCGCAGCTCCTGACCCTGGAGGTCACGGAAACCGCCATCATGGACAACCCGGAGCAGGCCCTGCAACGCCTGAACATGCTCAAGGAGCTGGGCCTGCGGCTCTCCGTGGACGACTTCGGCACCGGATATTCCTCCCTGGCCTACCTCCAGCGCTTTCCCGTGGACATCCTCAAGGTGGACCGCGCCTTTGTGGACCGCATGGCCGAGGACCAGGAAAGCCAGGAGATCGTGCGCGCGATCATCGCCCTGGGCCACAGCCTGCGGCTCAGCCTGGTGGCCGAGGGCGTGGAGACCGTCCCGCAGTTCGAGCTGCTCAAGACCATGCAGTGCGACTTCGTGCAGGGCTATCTCTTCAACAAGCCGCTCAGTTGCGAGGACGTGGAAAAGCTGCTGGGCGGGGATTGAGGCCAGGGCAAACGCACGAAGAAAGGCCGCCCCCGGAACCGGGAACGGCCTTTTTCATTTCATAACCGCCGGGGCTAGTAGCGGTAGTGATCCGGCTTGAACGGCCCTTCCTGGGGCACGCCGAGGTAGTCGGCCTGCTCCTTGCTGAGCACGTCCAGCTCCACGCCGAGGCGGGCGAGGTGCAGCCGGGCCACTTCCTCGTCCAGCTTCTTGGGCAGGATCATGACCTTGGGCTCGTAGTCGTTCTTGGCCAGGTCGAGCTGGGCCAGCACCTGGTTGGTGAAGGAGTTGGACATCACGAAGCTGGGGTGGCCCGTGGCGCAGCCCAGGTTCACGAGACGTCCCTCGGCCAGGACGATGATGCTCCGGCCGCTCGGCAGGGTCCACTTGTCCACCTGGGGCTTGACCTCGACCTTGACGCAGCCGGGGGTCTTCTCGAGGTAGTCCATCTCGATCTCGGAGTCGAAGTGGCCGATGTTGCAGAGGATGGCCTCGTTCTTCATCTGCTCGATGTGCTCGCCGCGAACCACGTGGTAGTTGCCGGTGCAGGTCACGAAGATGTCGCCCAGGGCGCAGGCCTTGGACATGGGCAGGACTTCGTAGCCCTCCATGGCGGCCTGGAGCGCGCAGATGGGGTCGATTTCCGTGACGATGACGCGCGCGCCGAAGCCGCGCATGGACTGGGCGCAGCCCTTGCCCACGTCGCCGTAGCCGACCACGACCACGACCTTGCCCGCGATCATGATGTCCGTGGCGCGCTTGATGCCGTCGGCCAGGGACTCGCGGCAGCCGTAGAGGTTGTCGAACTTGGACTTGGTCACGGAGTCGTTGACGTTGATGGCCGGGAAGAGCAGTTCGCCCTTCTCCTGCATGTGGTAGAGGCGGTGCACGCCCGTGGTGGTTTCCTCGGACACGCCGCGCACCTTCTTCGCGATCTCGGTCCACTTGGACGGAGACGCCTTCTGGCTCGCGGCCAGGCGGTCCATGACGATCTGGAACTCGCGCACGTCGTACTTCTTGGCGGCCAGGGCCGGGTCGGCCTCGACCTTGACGCCCTGGTGGATGAGCATGGTGGCGTCGCCGCCGTCATCCACGATCAGGTCCGGGCCGGAACCGTCGGGCCAGGTCAGGGCCTGCTCGGTGCACCACCAGTAGTCTTCCAGCGTCTCGCCCTTCCAGGCGAAGACGGCGGCGGTGCCGGCCTTGGCGATGGCCGCGGCGGCGTGGTCCTGGGTCGAGAAGATGTTGCAGGACGCCCAGCGCAGGTCCGCGCCCAGCGCGTGCAGCGTCTCGATGAGCATGGCGGTCTGGATGGTCATGTGCAGGCTGCCCATGATCTTCAGGCCCTTGAGGGGCTTTTCCCGGCCATATTTCTCGCGCAGGGCCATCAGGCCCGGCATTTCGTTCTCGGAAAGCTCCAGTTCGCGGCGACCCCAGTCGGCAAGGTTGATGTCCTTGACCTTGAACGGCAGCTTCGGATCGACGGGCGTAATGGAATTGCTCATTTCATTCCTCCTCGGAAAGGACTTCGGCGCGTTCGCGCCGGGTATTCGGGACACGGCTCAGGGCCGCGTCACTTTTTGACGCATTCATATATGAGGACCGCAAGGCCCTTGTTCACTTCATATTCGGCCACCTCGACCACGTCGAAGCGGGCGCGCTCCAGCCAGCCCAGCATTTCCTCGCGGGGGATGCCCAGGCGCAGGTCGCCGTAGGATTCGCGCATTTCCTCGACCTCGTGCCGGTCGAACTCGGCCAGGATCAGCCGTCCGCCCATCTTGAGCACGCGGCCTGCCTCGGCTATGGCCCCGGCCGGGTCGGAAAGGTGGTGCAGGACCATGGACATGGCCACGGCCTCGGCTTCCCAGTCGCGCAGGGGCAGGTGGGTCAGCTCCCCGATGCGCAGGCTGACGTCATCGCGGCCCTCGAAGCGCTTGCGGGCCACATCGAGCATGCGCGGCGAGTTGTCCACGCCGATGACCTGGCGGCAGTGGTCGGCCAGACGCTGGAGCAGGTCGCCGGGTCCGCAGCCGAGGTCCACGGCAACGCTGCATCGGCCCACGCGCTCGGCGAGCTTTTCGTAGAGGCGCAGGTCGCCCAGCAGATCCCGCGAGAGCCGCTCCCACTCCGGGGCCACGGTGTTGAAGAACTCCCTGGTGCTGGCCACGCGCTCGTTGAGAATGGCCTCGGCCCGTTCCAGATCGGCGGCCAGTTCGGCTTCGGCTTCGAGCAGAACCTCGGCGCCCTGCAAGAAGGCCCTGGCGGGGCCGTCCTCCACCGCGCGGTAAAAGGCCCAGAGCCCGTCGCGCCGCACAGAGAGCAGCCCGGCGTCGAGCAGGATCTTGAGATGCCTGGAAACCCGCGACTGGCCCATGTCCAGCGCGCGGACGATCTCGCCCACGTTCAGTTCGTGCCGCACCAGAAGATGCACGAGCCGCACGCGGGTCTCATCGGACAAGGCCTTGCAATAGCGGACCAGTTCCACGACGTGACCTCTCGATTCGTATCAATATATGTTGATATACGAATTGTGTTTTACGACAAGGCGGGATTCGCGTCAACCCCCGCCTGCCCCCTTGCGGCCCGGCTCGCCGGAGGGTATCATATTTTTTTTGTTTTAGCCGCAAGGGAGATCGATCTGGCGCTCTTTCGCCGAAAATACCGCATCGCGCGCGTTGGCGAAGCCCTCTCCCCCCTGCTCGACCGCCTGGACGGGAAGGGGGCGCTCAAGCTCGTGCGGCTCTGGACCCACTGGGACAAGGTCATGGGCGAGCAGGTGGCCAAGATGGCCCGGCCGCTCGGCCGGCGCGGCTCGACCCTGCTGCTGACCTCGGACGACCCGGCAGTGGCCCAGGAGCTGACTTTTTTCGCCCCCGAGATGATCCGCAAGGCCAACGATTTTCTCGGCGAAGAATACTTTGACAAAGTACGCTTCGAGCTGCTAAACGGCAGGGTTCCTTTGGACGGATACCGGCCCGATAGCGCGCCCCGCAGTGTGCCTTCACCCAGAAAGCCCGGAAATCTTGGGGATATTCTGGAGCAACTGGACGAAGACTCTCCGGTTGGCAGATGCTACCGCGCCTACATCGGCCTGTTCCGGCCGCGATAAATAATTCACCCGAGGCCGCCACAAGTCGCGGCGAGGAGGACAGGATGAGCGAAGAAGCCAAGAAGGAAGAACGGACGTACGAGGTTACCTTCGAGAGCCTCGGCCTGACCAAGACCCTGGACAAGATGACCGCCAAGGAGCTGCGCGCCCTTTGCGTCGCCAAGATTCCCGCCATCGTCGGCGCTTCCGGCATGAGCAAGGAAGACCTTGTCGCCCGGATCAAGGAAATCTTCGGCATCTCCAGCGAAGAGGGCGGCGTCTCTCCCTACAAGGAGCAGATCCTGAACATCAAGCGCCAGATCCGCGAGCTGCGCATCAAGAAGCAGGCTTCTGAAGAGCGCAAGGAACGCGACGTCCTGCGCCGCCGCATCAACAAGCTGAAGAAGCGCACCCGCCGCCTGGCGCGCGCCGTTTAACTTTTTTTTCAACCGGTGAGTTTTTTCGGTTGACACCGAACGCGGTCTGCCTTAAGAACTCACTTCGCTTGCAGGGCTGTCGTTCAATTGGCAGGACGACGGGTTCTGGCTCCGTTAATCAAGGTTCGAGTCCTTGCAGCCCTGCCAAGTTTTTCTTCTAGACTGTCCCCATCGTCTAGCCTGGTCCAGGACGACGGCCTTTCACGCCGTTAACAGGGGTTCAAATCCCCTTGGGGACGCCAAGGAATTACAAGGCCTTACGCACACCGCGTAAGGCCTTTTCCTTTCCACGTGTCACCCGCAAGTGTCATTTTTCCGGACTCGGCCTCTGACCGCATCGGCCAAGGCCGCATCCAGGGCATCCACGGCACCGGTGGTCTTCTTCGTCCGGAGGATGTAGCGCTGGGTCGTGGCGATGGACTTGTGCCGAAGCAGGTGCTTCACTTCCATGATGGTCGCACCGTTGTCGATAGCCACTCGGGCCGCCAGGTGACGGATGCCATGAAAGCCGAACGGCTTCACCCCGGCTTCGGCGCACAACCGCTTCAGCCACCGATTGTTCGGGTCCAGAAGACCGTTGAACCGATTGCCGAAGACCAGATCCTCGGCACCGGACACCAGCTTCCATTCGGCCAGCTTGGCTCGAAGCCCTGCGGACATGGGGAGCTCATCGAATTCCGCGTTTCCGCTTCGACGCTTCCGTGTCCAGTAGCCGACAAGCCCGGAACCGAAGTCCACCTCGCTCCACTTGAGCTTCCAGAGCTCGCTCCTGCGCGGCGCGGTATGGAAGGCCAGCAACAGCAGTTGCCTACGACGAGGTCCGGCCAGGTCCACCACCTTGCGGAAGTCGCCCAACGGCGGGACGTAGCGCGGGTGGCGATCCTCGGGGAACCTGTCCACATGCTGGAAGGGATTGTCCCTGTCCAGATTGAGGTACTTGATTCCCCACACCCAGGCGGCGGCGAGATTCTTGCGATCCTTGTTCGCCGAATTCCCGGTTACCGTCCTGGAGACCATGGCCAGGTGCTCCAGAGCCACGTGAAGGCTGATTCGCCCGACCAGCGACCGGTCGTCCCTGAGGAAAGCCCCCAGCCGTTGGAAAGCCAACCGTTTTTCGTTGTAGGTCTTCCGGCACATCGTGGCCTCGACGTGATCGAGGTAACGATTCGCCCATTCCGTCACGGTCAGAGCCCGGCCAATTACATCGGCCTTGGCAGGGTTTCTCTGATCGGCCACCTTCAATGCCTTGACGGTTTCACCTTCCCAATCCCCTGCCTGTTTCTTGGTTTCAAAGAACTTCGTGCGCCTGATGATCGGACCATGTGTCGGGGTGAAACGCACCACGCCCCTCCACCTTTTTCCTTCCTTGTAAGGCATCATTTCTCCTGCAGGGAAGGTCGCTTACCATCATTGAAGTTACCAAATGCCATGACGATCCGTCAAATCGGACCGACTTCCGCCTTCGTCCGTGACTGGCGTCTTTTCTGCATGGCCGACCTGCCCCCTGGCGATGTACGCCTTGAGCAGATCATGGTGAAACCGGATGCCCCGCTTCCCGATCCGAAAAGCCCCCAGCGCGGCAAGCATGGCCGGAGTCCTGACCAGGCTTTCCGAACAATTTAGGATTCGGGCGACATCCTTGACCTTCAATGCGTTCGACATGCGACCTAAACCAAAGGGTTAAACACCTGTCCCGGTACGGGACTCCCAGCCAACCCTTCAGTTTAAGCACGCCGGCACCTTTGACCTCAAGGAATCGGGATAGGGTATTTTCACTTTTTTCGATGAGTCGCTCATCAGGGGGCGAAAGTCCTCCCTGCCCATCGGCCACAAGCCGACGGGCGGGGAGGACGGTTGCCTGGAGATGAATCGCCTGAGCGATTCATCTCCAGGCAAGCTCACGCCCAAAAGGAAACCCCGCCGGAAATGGCGGGGCTTCTTCTAACGGGAACAGCCAAGATAGGCGTCGGACACATCCCGGCGGCCAGGGGAATGCCCGGCAGTGACTTCGATGTCGTCACGGGCTTCGGCGTCGAGCCGAGGCCATTCGTCCCCAGCGGTGTCCCGCGCGGCCCTCTGAAAGGCTTCCACGGAATCGTGCTGGTTGGGCGGCTGAAAACCCGTGTGCTCGACGTACATGTGGTGAAACCGTTCATGGCGGTTGCTGTGCAGCGTCCACCCGCTTTCCTTCTTGGTGAAACCGCAAAGCCTGGCCGCGTAGGACAGCTTTTCCTGCCATTTGTCGCCCATCCCGCTCGGCATGAGATTATGAATCCCCGGCCTGTTGGATTGACTGACGTATGGCAGAGCTCGCTCAAGAGCTTCCTGCTGCCGATCGGACAGGTTGTACAGCGTCCTGGGCCGTCCCCCTTTTGGTCCGTGCTGGATGAGCAGGCTGCGGCCTTCCCTGTCCCAGTCCGCGACCAGATCGACCTTCGCCGATTCTTCGCGTCGGAGCCCCAGTTCGTACTGAAGCCGGATCTGAGCGGCGCATCGGGGACCATGCTCGTATGACAATTCGGTTTCCAGTTTGGCGATTGCCCCCAAGACGAATTCAGGGGCAACCGCCTTGCTGTTGGCGTTGGCAATGGTCCCGCGCTTCACGCCGAACACGTCGTTGGTCGGGCTGATGCGGGTGTTGCCGTATGCTTCGCACAGGTGACGGGCTGCCGAAAAAATTTCAGCGATACGCCCGTCACCCACGCCCTGTCCTTTCATCTTGGCGGCCACCGCCGCAAAATGCTTGTTGGATATGTTGGTCCATTTGCGGACCCCAAATCCGGCTTCACGCAACCGGCCTGCAAAGGCTTTGGCGTTCTGCCGGATTCTGTGTTGTTTCGAGCGCGGGCCGGACAGGGTTGCCCTGTTCGCGCCCAGTACCAGACTGATGGATTTCATATGGATCTCCTTCCTGAAGTTCGGGGCAGCGCCCCGGGACAAAGCAGATCGGACCTTCCCCGTTTGCCGGGAAATGACCTGCCTATGGCGCGAATGCGCCACACAACAACCGACACGGGACAAATCAATGTCCATTTCCCACAGAAGGAAAAATCCTGAGAATCCATTCAATAAGGGGTGCCACCACGCAGGCTCGTTCGTCCTGCGCATAAGGGGTGGCCGTGGGGGAATTTCAACAACGGCAGATTTCTAGATACCTGTCGTTTGTCCGGCGGGGGTGCTGTGTTCCAGCCTGGCATTTGGAAGTGAAAGCGTGCCGTTTGGAAATGAACGACAGCGAAGTGTTAGGCGTTACGGCATGTTAGTGCCTACTTAAGCGTTCATCAGTTTAGACTTCGTCAAAACTTATGAACGCGCCTTGGGTGCTTTATACCTCCTTTGGGTTACTCAACCTGACTGGTTATGCCCTGTCGTATCATCCCGGAAAATCGGCGCGCAAGGTCCGGCGCCAGGGTTTCTACCCCTGCCCGCCGACTTTCCGCGAGCGTGACGCAAGCAGCCGCCGGGGCAAGGCCAAGCCCTTCGGGCGGACGCTTCGCGGTCCGGCCTTGCCCCGACGGCTTTACTTGCGTCGTCATCCGCGCAGGCGACGGCGAGAGGGATGGCGGTTTCGACTCGGGCTCAAGGGATAGCTCAAGAAAGGCTGAAACCGATGAAAGTAGCAGAAGCTCCGATTGCCGCATGGAGCGAAGAACGCGTCACGATTCCTAATTTCTTCCCTGGAACCGCGGTCCTCAGGGTAGCAGCCAATACGTTGATCTGGAGATTCAAAATGGCCGAGTACGGTTTCCGAAACCACATTGCGACATGAGATGGGCTCGTGGTCAAGTGGAGCCAAGTTGAACGAAGCCAGTTCAATATTCAGGGCGAAGCCTACTGCCCGGCTCGACTTTATCCGAGGGCAGTTATCCTTCAGGTCTCACTGCAACCTTCCCTATAGAAGACGCCAACCAAGCGGTCCATCCTTTACGGTGTAAACAACAGCTCCGTGGCCTGACAGTCCGCATCTCCCTGGCGGCTACTTTGCGACTCGCCGGATATTCATTTTTCGTATCCGCGTCGACAAGGTGGTCGGCTTCAGCCCCAGCAGGGCGGCGGCGCCGTCTGGGCCGTAAATCTTCCCTTTGCACCGCGCCAATGCCTTGGCGATGTTGTTTGCCTGCAACCGGATCATTTCTTCCTCGGTCAACACCGCATCACCCGCCTCTGGAACGACCGACCCGGGACATGGCTTGCGTTCTTCCCCGATTCCACTGAACAGCTCAACCCGGGCCGACCCCGCAATGGACGAAATGGCGAACCGTTCGACAATGTTTTGCAGTTCGCGGACATTCCCCTGCCAATTGTACTCGACAAGCTGGGCAAGCTGTTCCGGACTGAATCTGAGAGCCGGGCGATTCATGGCCTTCAGGGAGCGCTTGAGGAAATACTCGGCCAGCGGGGCGATGTCCTCTCTCCGGGCGCGCAGGGGCGGGACCGTGATGGGAAAGACGTTGAGCCGGAAATAGAGGTCCTCCCGGAAACGTCCGGCCTCGACTTCCTTTTGCAGGTCCCGGTTGGTGGCCGCGATGACGCGCACGTCCACCTTGCGGACCTTTTCCTCGCCGATCCGCTCGTATTCCCCTTCCTGAAGGACGCGTAGGAGCTGGGCCTGTAGTTCGAGCGGGATTTCGCCCACTTCGTCCAGAAAAAGGGTTCCCTGATTGGCCGCGCCGAACTTGCCTTCCCGGTGGGCATGCGCCCCGGTGAACGCCCCTTTGACGTGCCCGAAGAACTCGCTGGCGAAGAGTTCCTTGGGAACCGAAGCGCAGTTCACCTTGATCAGCGGCTTGTTGTTCCGCCTGCTGCGTTGATGCAGCTCCCGGGCGACCAGTTCCTTGCCGGTGCCGGACTCGCCCTGGACAAGCACGTTGGCATCGGTGGGCGCGACCAGATCGATCTGCTGGACGATACGCTGCAGCGCAAGGCTGCGGCCTATGAATCCCCCATAGAAACTGGTCTCGCTCAGCTCTTCGCGCAGCAGACTGTTTTCCGCTTCGAGCCGACCCTTCAGGGTTTCGATTTGTTCGAACGCCCGGGCGTTCACGAGGGCGGTGGCCGCGTGATTGGCGAGAATCTGCAAAATGTCCAACGCGGGCTTGTCGATTCTCGTCTTCGTGAAGATGGCCAGCACGCCCAGGATCTCGCCGTGGAACCGCATGGGTTGACCGGCGAAGCCGTTGATCCCTTCCTCCCTGGCCCACTCCGGGTGGGCTATCCATTTGGAGTCCTCGGGAATCGACTCGACGACCACGGGTTGCCCCGTGGCCCCGATATGCCCGACCTTCCTCACCCCCATAGGGAACCGTTTGAACTTCCCGTCCAAGCGGCTCCAGTCGAGCGTTTCGTCGCAGGACGAATGCCCCGCGCTGGCGACCAGATGCAGGCAGAGTTCCCTGCTCGGACACTCGTCGGCCATGAGACAGGAGGAGCAGATATCCCCTTCCTTGATGAGCCAGATCCGGACAAGCGACACTTCCCCGAATGCGGAGAGCCGATCGACGACAAGGCTGAAGAGCGCCTCGGTCGAGCGTTGCTCTCCCATCGCCAGAAGCAGCGACTGAATGTCCATATTACTGAAATGAAAGGTTTGATCGGGGGTCATGGCGTATAATTAAACGAAACGACCACCCATCACAACACAAATGGTTCCCGCGAGGGCTATGGTGAAGAAAGGGGGCGCGCCATGCAGGGAGCCAGGCGAGGTGATGAGGCGACGGTGCGCCCGGCTCGGCGCGCCCTCCCTTTCTTCAGGCAGGGTGTCTATGAATCATGCGGCGCGCCGTATTCCGAAAAAGTGATGGGTGCCGAGCAGCGCAACCCCGATGAGCATGACCGCCGTTCCCGCCGTATGCGCCGCGGGGAAAAGACGCTGCAGGCACAAGAGGGCGAACCCGGCCGCGCACACCGACAGGCCGGCGATTTGCGGCGGCTGCATATACAGGCCGCAGGTCCTCTCCCGGTGGTCGATGTCGGATGCCGGGAACTCGAACCAAAGCCGGTTCCAGACCAAGGCGAACAGTACGGCCAGGGTGGCTCCCCAGGCCATGTGGACGGGCAGCAGATAGGCGGGCATGGGCAGCGGCAGGATGGCCGGGATGGCCGCCGTGGCGGCGGCCGGCGGATGGTCGGCGTCGAAAATCTGCATCAGGACGGCGGCGAACATCACCGCGAACCCGAGCTTGAGCGCGACCGCATACCCTATCTCCGCGCCCAGAAAGGAGCCGACCCAGCACCCGGCCAACCCGCCTGTGGAGGCGACGAAATGCCCGACGATGACCGGCTTGGGCCGGGCCACGCGAAGGAAGACGCAGGTCGAGTTGATGAAGCAAGTAGCGGCCAGGGGAGGAAACAGGACCGCAACGCCGGTCAGCCGGGAGGCGAAGGCGATGATCGCCAGCAGCAGGCCGCCGCCGAGCGACCCCCACAACAGGCGCGAAAGGGAGATGACCCCCGGGCGGTAGACCTCGGGCGTGAACTCCTCCCGGCACAGGGAGGCCATTCTGAATTGCACCGAACCGGATTTGAACAACATCGATACGTCCCTTTTTCCCCCGGCCCGCCTCGGGCGGCGGAGCCGAAGGTTTGCACGGCCCGCTCCCGAGCGGCGTCCCGCTGGACGGATGCCGGGAGCGGGCATGCAGGCTGTTGGTTGAAAAACGTTCATGGAAGGGAGAAGGCCCGCGCCGGGGGGTGCCTCGGGCGCGGACGTCCTCCCTCCTCCGGTCAGATTATGCCCAGTCCAGTTTTTTGCGGGCGGCCTCAAAGTCGTTGATGATCATTGCGGCGACCTTCTGCGGGTCGGGGTCGACGTTCATGCAGGAGCCGAGCAGTTCTCTCGTGCCGCCGTAGAGGAAGTCGCGGACCTTTTTCGAGCCCTGCACCGGCGCGTGCACGCAGTGGTAGGAGTCGAAACCGAGCATGCGGAAGGCCAGCGCCGCGCCTACGCCCTTCTCGTTGGACCATTCCGGCGTGACTTCCGCGAACGGCATGTCCTTGATGGGATGCCCGGCGAAACCGGCGATGGTTGCGAAGGTGCCCACGGCATGGGCGTTGTCGATGCATTCGCCGAAGTGCAGGACCGGCGGCAGGTTGTCGCCGAGAAACGCCTTCAGGCTGTCGCCGCACTTTTCCCGGGCCTCGGGCCTGCAATAGCCGAGCTTGGCCATAGGGAAGGAGGCGCAGCCGTTGGTGAAGACCAGGATGTTGTTCTTCAGCAGGATGTCGACGATGTCCACGATGGCCTTTTCAAAGACGATGCGGGTGTTCGTGCAACCGGCCAGGTTGATGATGCCCCTGATCCTGCCGTCCTTCAGCGCCTTGGCGATGGGCTCCACGCTGCCGTCGAAGTGCTCGCTCAGCACCTCGAGTCCGAAACCGACCTGGGCCTCCATCTCGTAGGGCGGGATGTGCCGTTTGACGTCGCGCCGGTTGGAGAAGCTCTCGATGGCGCGGGTGACGATCTTCTCGGCCAGCTCGGGCAGCTTGTCCAGGTCCTCCAGGTCGCGCTTGTAGCCGATGTGCTCGGCACCGGGCAACCGGTTGGATTCGTTGGTGGTCACGACCACGGTCTTGTAGCAGTTGGCCACGTCCATGATGCCGGGGAAGACCTCCTGGATGTCCGCCAGCCACAGGTCGAGCGCGCCGGTGGCGACCACCAGCTCGGAGCCGTTGGCGTTGGACAGGGGGATGACCCCGCCCAGGCGGTACATGGAAGACAGGCCGGAGCAGCAGATGCCGTAAAACTGGATGCCCTTGGCCCCGGCCTCCTCGGCCATCTTGACGAACTTCTCGGTGCGCGCGGTTTCGATGACCTTCATGGCCATCATCGGGGCATGGCCGTGAATGGCGATGTTGACCGTGTCCGTCTTCAGCGCGCCGAGGTTTGCCTTGATGGTGCTGCGGCGCGGGACGCCGTAGAGACAATCCTGGGCGATGGAGCCGCCGACCACGCTGTTCATGGAGAAGGTTAGGCCCAGGCGCAGGAAATGATCCATGGCCTTGCGCCAGTCGCCCTGGGTGCCGACCGTGGTCTGATGCAGGGCCTCGAAGACCTCATGATAGGAGCTGATCGGGGTCAGGCCGAGCTCTTCCCAGACCTTCTGGCGCTCGGCCGGGGCGATGGCCCTGAGGGTCTTGTGCGGGCCGGGCACGGTCCGGCTCATGTCCTCAAGCAGAATGTCGGCAATCTCGCCAGCCAGGGCTTCGACGGTCTTGCCCTCGGTCTTCAGCCCGTAGGCCTTGGCCACGCCCATGACCTTGTCCTTGCCCACGATGGGCAGATCGACGTTGCCCTCGGCGGCCTTCTTCATGGTCAGCATGACCTCGCGGGCGCGGGCGCCGTGCCCGGCCACGCCACCGGCCGCCGAACGGACCATGTTGCGGGCGACAATAAGGTCCGCGTTGGCCCCGCAGGTGCCTCTGGGGGAACGCTCCGTGATCTTGCACGGCCCGAGCGAGCAGATGCGGCAGCAGACCCCGGCGAGGCCGAAAGTGCAGTGCGGTTTCTGCTTGTCGAAGCGATCGAAACAGTTCTCCACACCCTGTTCGTCCATGTACTTGAGCATCTCCCGGACCGCCGGATCCGGGGCGTGATTCATCACCTCCTCTTTGCTGGCAAAGGACTCGCGGTAGGCTTTGACCGCATCCTTGTAGTCGGTGAAATCGTTGTCGTGGTGGTGATGGCCGTGACCATGCTCATGCGAATGGTTGTCGCCGCACATAGAAACACTCCTTGGCTTGAAAATTGTTCAGCAAGAGACGGCGCCTATCACGTGGCCGGGCGGAACCCAGTTCCGACCGAACGTCCTTCCCGGACAACGCCGCCAGACCGCAAACCCTTTCCACTCAAGGCAATCCCCGTGCCAGCAGCTGAAATTATTCAATTCACTGATATAACGACATATTTACAGTTGATCGCACAAAAAAGGCAACGAAACCCCGTTGAACAACGGTATTCCGGTGTAGTTTCAACGAATTCTCGTCGATCCACGCGGTCCGGAAGGCGAGTAAGGGGATGACGCGCAGCCCGCGCCGGAAGATTTCGAATTGGCAAAGGGGGAAATTGCAACCCGCCCGGATGCCTCCTGAAAGGATAACCACCCGCCGTCACGGGAGCTTTACATGCGCTGCCTCCCGCCCCCACCCGAAACGCGCCCGACCGCGGCGGCAAGCCGTGAAACCGGGCATGCTCCTTGCTCAGTGAAGAGGACTCATTGCGAGTATCCATTCCAAAAGTTCACTCCCGCAGGTCGGCAGAGACATAATAAACGCCATCAACCAGCCTAAAACTCTCCGATTCCGTGCTGCGGGAGTGAACAACAAACTCAGGAGACGAAACGATGACCTATAACGAGATGCAAGCCGTATTGATGAAGGAACTGCGCCTGTACCACTACCCGGTCGCGGTCAAATTCTTCTTCGACGAAAACGAGCTGGAGACATTCCGGCGGAACGCACCGGAAATACACACGCCGCTCAAGCCCATGACTTTCTGTCAGTGGGAGATAGGCGCGCGGATGCAGGGACAGATCGTCTACTCCGATGTCGAAGGACTCGGCTGCGGCAACGCCAGGTATTGCTTCGGGTGGAAGGGGTTGGACGACGGCGAGATCAAGGGACACGCCAAATACGTCCGGGACCTTGACCAGGCCGAACGGTTCGTAAAGTCCAAGCACCGGCTCCGGGACGGCCTGTTGGGAGTCGCCGTGGCGCCGCTGGGTTCCATCGACGGCCTCTACGAGCCGGACACGGTGCACTTCTACTGTGACAACATGCAGGCGTACCACCTGGCCGTGGACTACATGGCCGCCACCGACACCCACCCGCTCCGCCCGAACATCACCATGAATTCCTCCGCCTGCGGCGGCAACGTCTTCACGTTCATGGAGCAGGAGTTCAACATGCTTCCCGCCTGCTCCGGCAGCTACAACGCGGGCAAGACCGAGCGCGGCGAGATCAACGTGATCATCCCCGGCGGCAAGTTCGCGGCCACCTTCCAGCGGCTCATGGACCGCATCGAAAAGACGAGCAGCTCCATCACCCGGCCCGGCGACGGGTTCCCCGGCGCGGACATTTGCAAGAACTGTCCGCTGATCATCTTCAAGAAGCGGTAACCCGCGCTAAACCGATATGATGACTGGCGGCCTCCCTCACGGGGGGCCGCTTTTTTCGTGCCGACGCCCATAACAAAAGAGGGACGGCCCGCCGTTTGGCGGACCGTCCCCTGCGTCGCGTGTATCGCTATGCGGCTGGGACTATCTCCAGCACAATTTCGACCGCGCCTCTTCGAAATCGGCAATGATCATGGCGGCGAGCTTTTTGGGATCGGTGTCCACCTTCATGCTGGAACCGAGCAGCTCCCGGGTGCCGCCATAGAGGAAGTCGCGCACCTTTTCCGAGCCCTGCACCGGCGCGTGCACGCAGTGGTAGGAGTCAAAACCGAGCATCCGGAACGCCAGCGCCGCGCCGACCCCCTTCTCGTTGGACCATTCCGGCGTGACCTCGGCAAAGGGCATGTCCTTCATCTGGTGTCCCGCGTACCCGGCAATCTCCCGGAACGTGGCCACGGCGTGGGCGTTGTCGATGCATTCGCCGAAATGCCAGACCGGCGGCAGCTCTCCCCTGAGGAATATCTGCAGTCGCTCGCCACACTTGTTGAGGGCCTTCTTGCTGCAGTATCCCAGCTTGGCCATGGGGAACGAGGCGCAGCCGTTGGTGAAGACCAGGACGTTGTTCTTGAGCAGGATGTCGACGACCTCCACGATGGCCTTTTCGTAGACGATCCGGGTGTTGGTGCATCCGGCGAGGTTGATGATGCCCTTGATCTGCCCGTTGATGATGGCGGACGCCACGCGCTCCATGCAGCCGTAGTGGGCGTCGAGGGTTTCCAGGCTGAAGCCCACTTCGGCCTCCATCTCGTGGTCGGGGATGTGCCGCTGGACATCCCGGCGATTGGTGAAGCTCTCTATGGCGCGGGTGACGATCCTGTCCGCCAGCTCGGGGAGCTTGTCCAGATCCTCCAGGTCGCGCCGGTAGCCGATGTGCTCGGCACCGGGCAGCCGGTTCGATTCGTTGGTGGTCACGACCACCGTCTTGTAGCAGTCGGCCACGTCCATGATGCCGGGGAAGACCTCCTGGATGTCCGCCAGCCACAGGTCGAGGGCGCCCGTGGCGAGCACCAGCTCCGAGCCGTTGGCGTTGGAGAGGGGAATGACGCCGCCAAGCCGGTAGAGCGAGGACAACCCGGAACAGCAGATGCCGTAGAACTGGATGCCCGCGGCCCCGGCCTCTTCCGCCATCTTCACGAATTTGTCCGAGCGGGCCGCCTCGATGACCTTGGTGGCCAGCATGGGGGCGTGCCCGTGGATGGCGATGTTGACGGTGTCCGTCTTCAGCGCGCCGAGGTTCGCCTTGACCGTGGTCCGCTTCGGGGTGCCGTAGAGACAGTCGCTGGCAATGGAGCCGCCGACCACGCTGTTCATGGAAAAGGCGATGCCCAGCCGCATAAACTGATCCATGGCCTTGCGCCAGTCGCCCTGGGTGCCGACCGTGGTCTGGTGCAGCGCCTCGAACACCTCATGATAGGAGCCAACAGGCAGCACGCCCAGCTTCTCCCAGGTCTGCCGCCGCTCGGGAGTGGCGACGGCCTCCAGCGTCCTGTGCGGCCCCGGCACGGTGCGGCTCATGTCCTCAAGCAGGATGTCCGCGATCTCGTTGGCCAGCTCCTCGATGCTCTTGTCCTTGGTGACCAGGTTGAAGGCGGCGGCCATTTTCCTGACCGCCTCCTTGCCGAGGATGGGGAGATCGACTTCCCCTGCGGCGGCCTTCTTCATGGTCAGCATGACTTCGCGCGCCCGCGCCCCATGGGCCGCCACGCCGCCGGCCGCCGCGCGCACCAGATTGCGGGCCACGATCAGGTCCGCATTGGCTCCGCATGTGCCCCGGGGAGAACGCTCCGTTATCTTGCATGGCCCGAGCGAGCAGATGCGGCAGCAGACGCCCGCAAGGCCGAAGGAGCAATGCGGCTTCTGCTTGTCGAAACGGTCGAAACAGTTCTCAACACCCTGCTCGTCCATGTATTTGACCATCTCCCGAACCGCCGGGTCCGGGGCCTGGTCCATCACGTCCGCCTTGCTGGCGAAGGTCTCACGGTAGGCTTTGACCGCTGCGGTATAGTCGGTGAAGTCATTATGGTCATGGTGATGTCCATGCTCATGGGAATGCTGTTCTTTCGCCATGTAATACCCCTTCTGGCTGTATTGATTGGAAAGGCCTCGGAATACGTTTGCGTTCACTCAGACCTTTCGCGAAGTAGAGCCGTAGTCAGGCAAGAGGTGTGCCAGTAGGGATGATTTCGTTATATACTGAATTTAATGTGGATTTATTTTTGAAACCAAAAACCGTAAACGGAATTTCGTTAATTCCGCTTTTCCCGCTGTCAATGCAACGGAATACCGTTTTTCCCGATGAAACAGAAAGGATAACAAATTGATTATTGCTTTTATTGAAACTCTATCTTTGATTTCACGGACACACAGCACAATCACTATGGAGAGGCCCATCGACGAGCTCCCGGCCGAACTGGCGCATCTGAGCTCAAACAGTGGCGATTCGCTCAGACCACGTATCAACCAAGTACCATTCCAAGCGGCACCCATGGTTTTAATGGTACATATGGCGTTTGCAACTCATTGAAATGCCGTAAGCATGCGGCCTACAGTTTGATTTTTTACAGCCTTCCACGAAGTTAACACCTGCCTAAATCGAAGTACTCCTTGCTTCATGAAGTCATGCCCGGGCTGTGTTGACATCGGCTAGAGTTGGTGCCTTTTTTTGGTTCATCCGGTTAAAGCGTACTTGGACTCATGAATGCCCATAATCCTGAGTTTGAAGAACTCAGTATCGCGGTAGCCGTAGGCCTGCCGTTTCAATGTCTTGATCTTGTTGTTTGTCCCTTCGATTGGACCTGATGAGATGGGGTGATCGTAGTAGGCAAGGATGCCGAAACGATACGCGGCAAGCGTCTTCGCCATGACCTGCAAGGGGCGAATCTCTGAGGCTTCGGCTCTAGCGATCCAATCAGCGATAACCTTTTCCGCTGTTGCCTTGTTCGGTTGGGACCAGAATTGTCGCAAATCCTCTTTCAGATAGTAGGCTGTCGCCAGTGGTTTGTTCAGCCGCAACGCTTCGTCCAGGCGTTGTTTCTCATCACGGCCTTCATCCAAGTTTTCCGGATTTTTCAGAAGAATCCAACGAGTGCCTTTGACTGCCTTCTTCTCAAGTGGTGACGAGAGTTCCCTGAATAGTTGACGGCGAATCTGGGTGATTTTCTCGTTCATCAATTTGACCACATGGAATCGGTCAAAAACAATGGCCACATTAGGCAAACTCTCCATGACGGCGCTGATGTAACCAACGTTCATGTCAGTCGCCACAGCCGCAATCTTGGCTCTGGTTTTCTTGAGTCGTTTCCAGAATGGAAGGATAGTTTCGCGGCTTCGACCTTCTCCGACGAAAACAACTGCGCCGCTTTCGAGATCCATGACCAACGTCAAATACTTCTGGCCTTTTCTGACACTGATTTCATCGATGGCAATGTATTTGAGCTTCCCCAATTTCGGCTTTGCGAAACGATGAAACAGATACCGTTTGAAAATTGATTTAATCGTGTCCCAACCGACGCCGAGCAGGTCGGCAACATCTTGTATTGTCATCTTTTTTGCCAGAGCAAGAGCGTAACGCTCAAATGCCTTGGTGTACCATCGTCTTGGTTCCGCGACTTGCACATCAATTAGTCGAACTACACCACAATTACGGCATCCTATCCGCTGCACAGGAATGACCAGCCAAACCGGTTTGAAACCGATGGGTACAGTCTGCACCCACCGCTCGGAAAAGCCTCGACGGATGATGTTTCTGGAACGACAGCAGGGACAACGAACAAGATCGTCTTTGGGTTGCACTTTCAGGATTATATTGCCTGCGATAAAATCCTGTCGAATGTAGTCGTAGCCTCGCAGGCCGAACGCGTGGTAGATGAAACTCGTGGACATGGCGACAGCTCCTTTTGATGGTCATTGGCGTGAACATCATTAGGACGCCATGTCCTTTCATTTTGTCAAAAGTACGCTCTGACCGGATGCCCCCCTTTGCCACTTGACATATCGACAAAAAGAGATATGCTGATATGTATGAATTTGGAAGAAATTTGTAAAGCGCTAGGGAATCCGGTGCGCCTCAGCATCATGGAATGGTTGAAGGAACCTGAAAAAAACTTCCAGCCCATGGTTCACCTGCCGGAAAATGAACGCGGCAAAGGATACGTTTGCGTAGGTGCCATACAGGAACGAGTAGGGATCACGCAGTCTACAACGTCGAGCTTTTTACGCAAGATGAAACAGGTTGGCCTGCTGCACAGCAAACGTATCGGACAATGGACCTACTACCGCCGGAATGAAGAGCGCATACAAGAGCTGGCGATATATATTGCCAACAAGCTTTAATCATTAAGGAGGCCTTGCGCTTCCTTTTTTACCATCACAACATATCGCAAATTCGCGATATGTAAATTTAGCGAGGAATAAGTACCATGAAACTGTTTGAGACAACACAGCTCGGCCCCATGACCTTGAAAAACCGTCTGTGGCGTTCCGCCACGTGGCTCAACATGGCTGACGATAAAGGTCACATTACGGAACAGCTCGAAAAAACATATATTGCTCTGGCTAAGGGCGGCGTGGGAACCATCATCACAGGCTATGCCTTTGTGCGCGAAGACGAGCAACCGAACCCCGGCATGCTGGGAATTTATGATGATGCATTCATTCCCGAATACAAAGAATTTGTGCAGAAATTGAAAGCCGAGGGCGCAAACGTTGTTATGCAGATTGTGTATGGCGGTTCCGCTACTGATTTTCAGCCGGAAGGACGCACCATATGGGGACCGTCTGCGGTACCGCATCCCATGTTCGGCACCATCCCTACGGAAATGTCTCAAGCCGACATACGAACACTGGTGGCCGATTTTGCACGGGCAGCACGGCGTGTAAAAGAAGCCGGATTTGACGGGGTGCAGCTTCATGGTGCGCACACCTACCTTTTCAGCCAGTTCTTAAGCCCGTATTACAATCGCCGTCAGGATGAATATGGCGGGAGCATTGAGAACAGAGGCCGCATCATCTTTGAAACTGTCCGCGCCATACGCGAAGAAGTAGGCGAAGAGTATCCCGTACTGATCAAGATGCATTGCTCCGACGACTGGGACGAGCACGGCCTGAGTGTTGAAGAAAGCATGGTTGTAGCAAAGGGGCTCGAACGGCTGGGGGTCAGCGCCATCGAATTCAGCGGCGGCAATCTGGATACCACAAACTATCCGGAAGCCAGCCCTATTCGTTCGGGCATCATCAAGCAGGAAAAACAATCATATTTTGCGAAAAAAACGGCGGAAATCGCGAAACATCTGACCATTCCCGTCATCTCTGTCGGAGGGCACAGAACTCCGGAAGTTCTTGAAACCCTATTGGAGGAAACTCCCATTCAATACTTCTCATTCTCCCGCACGCTCCTTTCCGAACCAGATCTGCCTAACCGCTGGCAGTCAGGCGATTACGGAAAACCCCGCTGTATTTCCTGCTCAAAATGCTGGCACCCTGACGGCAACATCTGCATTCTGGACAGACCGAAAAAGAGCTAAGGCTGTTCCTAAAACAAGCTTGTTCAGTAAACGTTCAGTAGTATCGTACTACATGACACAAACGACATAGCCTCTGGAAAAAACAGTAATATCTCACACTGCAATGTTCACGTTTTCGGTTAGCCTTGAAAGTTTGGCTCAAGCTGAGCGTAAGAAACAGAACACAAGAAGACCAGCCATAGAGATATGGCTGGTCTTCTTGTTGCTTGATTTTGTCAAAAGTACGCTCGAGTCGGATGAACCCTTTTTTTGCTAAAATAAAAGGATATTCCTATCAAGACATGTGTGAAAAAATGTGTAACAACATCCCCGAAATTCCCGAAAATCACTAGGGATCACCATAAATCACCTAAAAGTAAGTCCCTGCCATATTAAAAAACACGGCAGGGACTAGGTTTTCAGAAACGTGGTGGGTACTTTTTGGAAGGCTTCCACGGATTTGTGCTGGTTGGGCGGCTGAAAACCCGTGTGTTCGATGTACATTTGATGAAACCATTTATGGCGATTGCTATGCAGCGTCGTAAATTCAATTACGTCCAGTCCCCTTTTTTTTCGAAAGAAAATCTTCGTATGTCATGAAACTACGTTTACTCGGATCGTCGGAGTTGCAAAACGAAATCCATTTCACCGGAGTTCCATCCGGCTTCAAAGGCCATTCTTCGGCTTTTTGGACCTTTTTACTTCGGGTTGCCAACCATTTTTGCAGGTCTTCCTGGTCCCAGTCATGATAAGTGACCTCTGGTGAGGCGGAAGTTCCGTCCAGCTTAACAAAGGGTCCATTTTCAACAATAGATTTGGGTGGAACGGGGGTCTTATAAAGGAATCTCTGCCACACGACCTCTTCATTTACTTTCCGCGGTGGTGGGCAGAAGCATGCATAATATATGGTCCTATCGGGCATGTCCGTGTGTTCACCACCAATTTCAAAGACAGCAACACGATCGGGGAAAAAGGTTATTTTGCGGACAACCCGTCTCAACTCGGCGGTCAACTCTCCGCGAAGTCTTGACGCTTCTTCCTCATCTGCATTTTTCAACTTTTCGGCCAAGGCCGTGATGTTTGACTGCCTTTTTTGGATAGACGGCTTTACCTGGCTTTCCGCAAGTCGATCTTCAAGGTCTAGGATTCTTTCCTTACAGCCCCTAACGTCCTCGTGCATGTCCCGGATGCGTTGCTCGACTTGCGGGATGGAGTCGGCCCCGAAAGACTCGACTAGCTTGTCCAAGGTTCTCGTGCTTTCCGCTAGTTCGGTTTGCGCCTTTGTCAGTTCCTCCTGAAGGTCCGGCTTATGGATTGTCTTTTCCTCGCCGATGGAGTCCAGGTCGATTTCCCGCAGGAGGCCATCAAGGAGCGCTTGTTCAATCCGGGCATACTGGTGGAATGAGGCGTGTTCACAGTTCGTCCCGCGACTCCGGCCGTCACAAACTAGATATTTGTCTTTCGGACGGGCAGTGCGCAAACGCATGGCACACCCACACAATCCGCAACGAGCGACTTTCCTGAAAATATTGGTCACAAACCCCTTTTTCCCCTTCCCTCCCGTGTCGGGCTTCAATTTCCTCCGCTTGGAAGCGGCCCTTGCCCTAAGCCATGTCTCCTCGTCAATCACCCGGGGCCAGTAGCCATGTACGGGGTCGCCGAACGGAACCCGCTTCCCCCCTTGGCGTTTACCACCAGTGTACGGCTGGTATTCACCTAAAACCGATCTTTCATCGACGATTTTGCCAACGTATGAAGCCGACCAACCGTTTTTGGAACGGCCCCAAGTCGGAATCTTCTCTTCGTTAAAACGCATGGCGATCATGCGTCTTCCGTACCCGGTGATCGTCTCTGCGAACATCCGCTTGATCAACTCCGCTCTTTCCGGGATCAGGATGTATTTACCCTGGTCAGCGGAATACTCGACCCACGCCGGGTGGAGACCTCCGATCGGGACCCCTTTGTTGGCCAAACGGTGCTTGTTGTCCCACATCGCACCGAGTCGTTCGGATTTCCGCTCGGACTCCTCGTTAGCCCTCGCCATGATCCCGAGGCAAATCAGCAGATCACTGAAATTGTCGTTGATATTCTCATGCGTGTATGTTTTCCCGTTTTCAAGGGTATGGATTTTTATGCCAGCACGGACGATCTCACGGAAAACGTCGAAAGCGTCCAAAACCTTGGCGCGGGAAATCCGGTCCAACGACTCAACGACTAGGACCGAACCGCTTGGGATTTTGCTTTCGCGAACAAGAGACAGGAACTGTCCCAGCGCCCCTTCGGTGACGTTGGCCGATGTGTATGCCGACACACCAAGGTCCCGCAGATCATCATCAAGAATAAGCTCGTTGGCTTGCACGTATCTCTGTGTCGCCTCAAGTTGCCTTCGCAAGCTGTCGCCATGAAGCTGTTTTTTCGACGACATCCTTATGTAGCTGTATGCCTTGGGTTTTTTCTTGTTAAATTTTGACATGGCCACATGTTAAATTGTTGTCCAAATAAAAACAAGTCCATACTATTGTTTCTATAACTCTTATCATCGGAAGAGTCTATGACCTGCGTCAATTTATAACTCGAACCGGATTGATCACGTTTGCAAAATTTAATGGAGTTGACACACCTTACGCCGTCAAGTTGGCTTCACATCCCTTGAGCCAGAGTCGGCTCCGCCATCCCTCTCGCCGTCGCCTGCGCGGATGACGACGCAAGCAAAGTCGAGAAGGCAAGGCCGACCGGCCAAAGCCGGTCGCCCGAAGGGCTTGGCCTTGTCATCTCGACTGCTTGTGTCACGCTCGCGGAAAAATCGGCAGGAGGGGCAAATATCCTGTCAACGAACCTTGCTCGGCGATTTCCCGGGGTGATAAGACAGGGCATAACCAGTCAGGTTGAGTAACCAGAAGGAGGTAAGAATCGCGTTCAGGCGCGTTCATAAGTTTTGACGAAGTCTAAACTGATGAACGCTTAAGTAGGCACTAACGTGCCGGAACACCAAACACTTCGCTGCCGTTCATTTCCAAACGGCACACTTTCACATCCAAACGCCAGGCTGGAACACAGCACCCCCGCCGGACAAACGACAGGTGTCTAGAAATCTGCCGTTGTCGAAATTCCCCCACGGCCACCGCTTTATACGCAGGACGAACGAGCCTGCGTGGTGGCACCCCTTATTGAATGGATTCTCAGGATTTTTCCTTCTGTGGGAAACGGACATTGATTTGTCCCGTGTCGGTTGTTGTGTGGCGCATTCGCGCCATGGGCAGGTCATTTCCCGGCAAACGGGGAAGGTTCGACCTGCTTTGTCCCGGGGCACTGCCCCGAACTTCAGGAAGGAGAATTCCATGACAAAATCCATCAGTCTGGTACTGGGCGTGAACAGGGCAACCCTGTCCGGTTCGCGTTCCAAGCAACACAGGGTCCGTCAGAATGCCCGAGCCTTTGCCAAGCGGCTTCGCCGTGAAGGGTTCGGGGTTTGCAAATGGACCAATGTCACGAATAAGCATTTCGCGGCTGTTGCCTGGCAAATGCAGGAAGAAGGCAAGGGTGACGGGCGTATCGCCGAACTTTTTTCGGCGGCCCGTGATCTGTGCAAGGCCTACGGGAATACCGGCATCAGCCCGACCAACGACGTGTTCGACGTTCGGCGGGGCAGCATTGCCAACGCCATAAGTAAAGCGGTTGCCCCCGCCTTCGTGCAGGGGGCAATCGACAAGCTGGAAAACGAGCTTGGCTATGAATACGGTCCCCGGTGTGCCGCCCAAATCCGCCTGCAATGGGAACTGGGCCTTCGTCGGGAAGAATCGGCAAAAATCGATTTGGTCAGCGATTGGGATAGGGAAGGGCGTAGCCTTCTTGTCCAGTATGGGACGAAAGGGGGACGGCCAAGGACGCTGACCAATCTGTCCGACAAGCAGCAGGAAGCCCTGGAACGGGCGTTGCCATATGTCAGCCAGTCCGACAGGCCGGGGGTCCACACCCTTATGCCTGAAGGGATGGGCGACAAGTGGCAGGAAAAGCTGTCCTACGCGGCCAGGTTGTGCGGGTTCACCAAAAAAGAAAGCGGGTGGACGCTGCACAGCAATCGTCATGAACGGTTTCACCGCATGTATGTCGAGCACACGGGCTTCCAGCCGCCCAACCAGCACGAATCCGTGGAAGCCTTCCAGAAGGCCGCGCGGGACACGGCTGGGGATGAATGGCCTCGACTCGATGCTGAAGCCCGTGACGAAATCGAAGTGACTGCAGGACATTCCGCCGGGCGGCGGGACGTGTCTGATGCCTACCTTGGCAGCAGTCAGTAACAAGACCCCGCTTCGGCGGGGTTTTTCTTTTGGGCGTGAGGTTCCATGGAGGAGACACCCCGCTCGGGCGGTGTGTCTCCTCCATGGAACCGTCCTTTCCTCCAGTCGGCTTGGGGCCGACTGGAGGAAAGGACTATCGCCAAATGAGGAATGTTACCTGGGAGCGAATAGGGACGCAGAAAAAATTGGTTGGCAGTATCGTTCAGCGTATAATGCTATAAAAACGAGATGTTATCGCTTCGCAATGTGATCAAATGAATGTTGTCCAAATTAAAATATGATTATTATGATATGGCTGCTGGGCTGGGCCTTTCAATTTTTTCTTTCCGTCAGCACCCAGTTATTTTGTAACCGCAACATAAGGAGACCCATATGTTTTGCTACCAATGTCAGGAGACAGCGAAAAACACAGGCTGCACCGTCAAGGGGATGTGCGGAAAACCGGAAGAAACAGCCAACCTCCAGGATCTTCTGATTTTTGTCCTGCGGGGCATCGCCGTCTATGGCGAAGGACTCAAGGGTTTGGGTAAGCCCGACCGTTCCAACGACGACTTCGTGCTTCAGGGGTTGTTCGCCACTATCACCAATGCCAACTGGGATGACGCCCGTTTCGAAGGCATGATTCAAGAAGGTCTGAAACGCCGTGACGCACTCAAGGCAAAGTTCATGGACGCATACAAGGCGAAGCATGGCAAGGACTACGCCGATGCTCTGCCCGATGCAGCAACGTGGAGCGGACCTGCCTCCTCCTTCGCGGAAAAGGCCAAGACGGTCGGCATCCAGGCCACGGCAGACGAAGACGTGCGCTCACTGCGCGAATTCCTGATCATCGGCCTCAAGGGCGTGGCAGCCTACGCCGAACATGCCGCCGTTCTGGGATACCGCAAACCGGAAATCGACGACTTCATGCTGGAGGCCCTGGCGTCCACAACGAAGGACCTGTCCGTGGACGAGATGGTCGGTATGGTCATGAAGGCCGGAGAGGTTGCGGTCACGACCATGGCCCTGCTGGACGAGGCCAACACCTCCACATACGGGCATCCGGAAATCACGGAAGTCAACATCGGCGTTGGCCGCAACCCCGGCATCCTCATCAGCGGCCATGATCTCAAGGACATGGAAGAGTTGCTCAAGCAGACCGAGGGAACGGGCGTCGACGTCTACACGCATGGCGAGATGCTCCCCGCCAACTACTACCCGGCCTTCAAGAAGTATGACCACTTCGTAGGCAACTACGGCGGCTCCTGGTGGCATCAGAATACGGAATTCGAAGATTTCAACGGTCCCATTCTGCTGACGACCAACTGTCTTGTGCCCCTGAAGAAAACCAACACCTACCTCGACCGCCTCTACACTACCGGTATCGTGGGCTATGAGGGAGCCACACACATTCCCGAACGTCCTGAAGGTGGAGCCAAGGACTTCTCGGGGCTCGTCGCCCAAGCCAAGAAATGTTCACCGCCTACGGAACTTGAAAAGGGCACCATCGTCGGCGGATTCGCGCACCATCAGGTGACCGCTTTGGCCGACAAGGTCGTCGATGCCGTCAAATCCGGTGCGATCAAGCGATTCGTGGTCATGGCGGGTTGCGATGGACGCCAAAAGACCCGTGAGTACTACACGGAAGTTGCGGAGAATCTTCCCAAGGACACGGTCATCCTGACCGCCGGATGCGCCAAGTATCGCTACAACAAGCTGGCTCTCGGGGACATCGGCGGCATCCCGCGCGTCCTTGATGCCGGTCAGTGCAACGACTCCTATTCGCTCGCCGTCATCGCCCTCAAGCTCAAGGAAATCTTCGAGCTGGAAGACATCAACGACCTGCCGGTGTCCTACGACATCGCCTGGTACGAGCAAAAGGCCGTGGCGGTCCTTCTCGCGCTCCTATTCCTGGGCGTCAAGGGCATCCGCCTCGGCCCAACGTTGCCTGGATTCCTGTCTCCGAACGTGGCCAAGGTCGTCATCGAGAAGTTCGACCTGAAACCCATCGGAACCGTGCAGGAGGACATCGCAGCCATGATGGCTGGCAAGTAGCACCAATAGGCCCTGTCGGAGAGATTCTCCGGCAGGGCCTTGATTGTTTATTCTTCAACCAACATGGGACGCACAAGCCGGTCACAATGGGCACAAATCCGGCCAGCATGCCCCCGGCAAGTGTTGCATAGGGCTATCGCGTGTAGGTTCTCTTTGATGAGAGCCCGCTTCCCTGTTCATCTAGTAGTTGAGAATCCTGTCCGCCTTTATCATTTCCTCATACAGAAATTTCATGCTGGACAACTTGACGTATTCGCTTTCATCCACCCCGTGGATGCTCAGGCACTTCCCTCAGGCGACCAGCGCGCCCTCGCTTAGGGCGAACATTTTCGCCTGTTCGGCGATCGGGAATGCTTCCGAATCGCCCGCATACAAATCAACGGCGCTGGCGTTCAGGAACAACGTGACGTCCTCACCCTCGTTCAACAGGAAGTTGCCGAAACGGATAGTGTTCCATTTCACTTCCGGGTCGTTGCTGGAAAGAATGATCAAGACTTGCATAGAGGCTCCTTCGATTTGACATTGCCTAAGCATAGATTGTTTCCATGCCAAGTTGAACAAAAACTGCGCTTTCCCCCGAAATTCGGACCACCGGTTAAGGTGGAATCAGCGTCCTTAAACCGATAAGGAAGGGCGTATGACAAAGAGCAACAAAAGACGGAAGCATTCGGACAAGTTCAAGGCCAAGGTCGCGCTTGAGGCGATACGTGGCGTGAAGACGCTGGCGCAATTGGCTGCTGAGTACAAAGTGCACCCAAACCAGATTTCTACGTGGAAAAGACAGCTCCTTGAAAATGCCGAAGGCATTTTCTCCGGCGACAAGAAAGCCAAGAGCCAGGAAGAGGTCACCGCTCCGCTGTTTGAAGAGATCGGGCGGCTCAAGATGGATATCAAGTGGCTTGAAAAAAAGTT
>NZ_ATVA01000002.1 GCF_000420485.1 Paucidesulfovibrio longus DSM 6739
AATAGTGTCTCTACGCCAGGGAAAGATCGTATCATATTTACATCATCTTTCGTAATTGGTTCATAGTCTCCGCACAGAAAGCAGTTTTCGGTACAAGTGTTGTGGTTGCAATATATATTTTTGTCTCCACATTTTTCGGAGTTGTCTTTACATTCATAAAGCCCCTGCGGATCCCGCCCATTGACTGGATCATCCGAACAATACCCATACCAATCCGAATCCCCTCCAGCAGCGCCGATGGGGTCTTTGGCTGTGAAGCGTCCGGTATCCGGATCGTAATCCCGCCAGCCGAAGCGGACCCGTCCCGTATCCCAGTCGTGCAGGCCGCCCGCAAATCCGAGGGGCGAGCGCAGGTATGGGTTGCCGTCCTTCACCACATTGCCGAAGGCGTCGTACAGGATTTCCTATACCATGCCTTCGGTCGGAAATTCAACCATACGCACACTGCCGATCTGGTCCGTATGCAGAAGAATTTCCGCGCCTTGCCCCTGACCTTGCCCCTGATCTTTTGTAACCAGTCCCACGGGCCGACCATCCTGGCCGTAAGCCACTTCCCACCATTGCCCGCCCGCCATGTCCGCATGGGACCAGGCCGCCAGGTGCGCCCGGTCATGCCAGCGGAATCGTTCCGTCAGCCTGCCGTCCACGTGCTTGGCGCTGCGCAGGCCGTGTTCGTCGTGCGCGTATTCCACGACCTTGCCGTCCGGCAGTTCCACGGCCAGCAGGCGGTAGTCGGGCGCATAGTGGTAGCGCGTCTCGCCCTGGGGCGTAACCTTGCGGCTTCGGAACCCTCTGTCGTCGTGCTCGTAGCGCGCGTCCCCGGCCTGAAGCAGGCGGTTGTCCGGGCCGTATCGGAAAGCACGGTCAGCTTGACCCCGCAGGGGCACATAGTCCTCGGCGCGGCGGTCCTGCGCATCATAGAGATACAGCTCCACGCCCGTGCCGTCGCGATTCACGCAAGCCAGTCGGCCAGCAGCGTCATAGCGGTATTCCCAACGCACGGACCAACCGTTTGCAAGCTCTTTTTTGGTGGTGATCCGACCCTGCCCGCCGCGCTCCAGTTGCAGTGAATATTTTTGTTCCATCTCCATCCTCCTTGCGGTTGATTGCCCGCCGCGCACTTTCGGACGATCGGATGATGCGCGCGGCGGGATTTCCGCAAGGCTACCCCCGGTCTTAGGGGTGGGATGACAATGGAGGGAAAATGGAATGCAAAAGGACGAGAATTCCCTATTGACAGAGAGGAGGAATCCAGAATTCCGTCTCAATGCCCATCATGGTTCAAACTTGATTTGTGGCAGACGGAATGTCGGCTCTGAGCGGCAGACAGGGGCTTGGCGCGGCCGTTTCAGAGCAAGGCCGGGCTATTCCAGCCCGTGGCGCTTGAGCTTGCGCCAGAGCGAGACGCGGTCGATGCCGAGGATGCGCGCGGCCTGGGTCTTGTTGCCGCCGGAGGCGCGCAGCACCTTCTCTATCTGGCGGCGCTCGGTGTCCTCCAGGGTCAGCAGCGGCGCTCTTTCCGGACAGGAGCGGACCTCCGGGGGGAGCAGGTCCGGGGTCAGGGCTTCGCCCTTGGCCAGGGCCAGGGCGCGCTGGACGATGTTTTCCAGCTCGCGCACGTTGCCGGGGAATGGGTAGTTCACGAGCATTTCCAGGGCTTCCGGGTCGATGGTCGTGATGGTTCGGTCGCGGGTGCGGTGCTTTTCCAGAAAATGTCCCACGAGCACGGGAATGTCCTCGCGGTGCTTGCGCAGGGGGGGGGCTTCCAGCGTGACCACGTTCAGGCGGTAGAAGAGATCCTGGCGGAAGGTTCCCTGCTCCACGTGCTCGCGCAGGTCGCAGTTGGTGGCGGCGATGACCCGGATGTCCACGGGGATTTCGCGGGTGCCGCCCACGCGCAGGAAGCTGCGCTCCTGCAGCACGCGCAGCAGCTTGACCTGCATGTGCAGCGGCAGCTCGCCGATCTCGTCGAAGAACATGGTCCCGCCGTCGGCCACCTCCAGGATGCCTTTCTGGCCGCGATGCGCCCCGGTGAAGGCTTCCTTTTCGTGGCCGAAAAGTTCCTTGTCCATCAGCTCGGCCGTGAAGGTGCCGCAGTTGATGGCCATGAATCGCTCCTCGGAGCGCTGGCTGAGCATGTGCACCCCGCGCGCGACCAGCTCCTTGCCCGTGCCCGTCTCGCCCTGGATGAGCACGTTGCAGTTCATCTGGGCGAGCTGCTCCACGGCCTTGCGCAGCCGGGTCATGACCTCGCTCTGGCCCACGAGGGGGAAGTCGCGTCCGCCGCGCGCCACGACCTCGCGCAGGCGCAGCACCTCGGCGGAGAGCGCGCGCTGTTCCAGGGCCTTGCGCACCTGGAGCCGCAGCTCCTCCAGGTTCAGGGGCTTGGCGATGTAGGAGTGCGCTCCTTTCTGCATGGCGCGCACCGCCGTGGGCACGGTGGCGTGGCCCGTGACCACGATGGCCTGGATGGCGGGCTGCATGGCCCGCGCGCGCTCCAGCAGGCCGATGCCGTCCATGCCGGGCAGCATCAGATCCGTGATCAGCAGGTCGTACTCGCTGCGGTCCAGCTCGCGCAGGGCGGCTTCGGCGTTTTCGGACGTGGTGGTGGCGTGCCCTTCCTGGGTCAGGACATGGTCGAGGTTGTCGCGGGCGATGGCCTCGTCGTCCACGATGAGGATGTGCGCGACGCTCATGCCCCGGCTCCTGCATGGGGATCGCTCGTCGTGGGCGCGTTTTCCGCTGCGCCCTCGACCGCTTCGGGCAGGGGCAGCCGGATGGAGAAGGTCGTGCCCTTGCCGGGCGTGCTTTCCGCGTCGATGCGGCCCAGGTGCTTCTCCACGATGCCGTAGACGATGAACAGGCCCAGGCCCGTGCCCTGGCCCACTTCCTTGGTGGAGAAGAAGGGATCGAAGATGCGTTCCAGCGTCCTGGCGTCCATGCCCGAACCGTCGTCCTCCACGGTGATCAGGGCGTGGTGCTGTTCGCGCTCGGCGCGGATGCGGATGTGGCCCTCGTCCGGCTCGATGGCCTGGACCGCGTTGAGGATCAGGTTGATGAAGGCCTCCTGGAGCCGCTGCTGGTCGATGCGCAGCAGGAGGTCGTCCGGGATGTCCGAGGTCAGGGCGATGTTCGAGGGCAGCTGGCTGGAGACGAGGCGCATGGCTGAGCGCACCACCGCGGACAGGGGAAAGGGCGAGGGCGCGAAGTCCTGGTGGCGCGAGAATTCGAGCAGGCCCTTGACGATGTCGCGGGCGCGCAGCGTTTCCTGCTCGATGTTGCGCATCATCCGGTCCGCGAAGGCGTCCTTGCCGCCCTCGTTTTCCATGAGCAGCTGGCAGGAGGTGGAAATGTTGTTCAGCGGGTTGTTCAGCTGGTGGGCGATGCCGGAGGAGAGCGTGCCGATGGAGGAGAGCTTCTGGGCCTGGACCAGCTGGATCTGGCGCTTTTCCAGCTGCTCGACCATGGAGTTCAGCGCCACGAAGACCTGCTGGACCTCGTCGTGGTCGTTGCGGATGGGCAGCGGGGCGAAGGTGCCCTGGGCGATGTTGCGCGTGGCGACCTGCACGCGCCGCAGCGGCCGCAGGATGCCGGAGGAGACGAAGAGCACGAGGGAGAGCATGACCGCCGCGATGACGCCCATGGAGACCACCAGGGTGGTGCGCAGCTCGCGGTTGATGTCCAGGATGCTCTGGCGTTCCAGGCGGGTCACGGCGCGGGAGTGCTCCACGAGGCGCTGGCCCGCCTCGCGCAGGAGCTGGGCGGCCTCGCGGTCCTGGGAGGCGCTGCCCGGAGTGCGGTCGATGCGGTCCAGGAGCGTGCGGTATTCGCGCAGGTCCGTGGCCAGGGTCGCGCCGTGGGCGCGGGCCGGGGCGTTCTTCATCTCCGGCATGATCGCGTCCAGCACGGAAGCGGCCTCGTCCACGTAGCGCACGCCCTGGGTGAACAGGGCCGGGTCGTTGTAGAGAAAGAAGTTCTTTTCCACGCGCCGCGCTTCCAGGATCAGGTTGCTGAGGTCGTCCGTGCGTTCCACGAGCTGGACCTCGTGCTCCAGCTGGTCGATGTTCGTGAACGAGAGCACGGCGATGCAGCCGAAGCAGATGGTGAAGATGGCGATGCCGAAGACGATTTTCTGTCGGATGTTCGGTTTGAGCATGTTTTTCCCGGAGCGCGTTTTTCGGGCGCAGGCCCGACCATGGGGCCAAGGGTAAGCCGCGGCTGCGCAAAAGGCAATAGAGCCGCTTCTCGCGTTGCGCTTCGGCCTTTGTTCGCCGCTATCCGGCATGGACAACGGACGTGATTTTCTAGTATGCGCGGAGGCATGGACAAAGAGCGGAAGGAATGCTGCGCGGGCTGCGGCTCCTGCGACGGCCTCGGCCGGGGAGTCTACTATTACGGCAAGCAGCTTTCCATGCGGGAGCGCACGGAAGGCTCCTGCTGCCGCACCAGGGAGGTCGTCACGGCCTTCGAGATCCAGGGCCGGGGGAGCGAAGCCGTCTGCGACGGCTGCGTGCGGCGGCGGCGACTGCTGCTCCTGCTTTCCGCGCTGCCCTGCCTGGGATTGATGGCTTTCGCGCTGGCCGCTCCCGGAGCGATTCCCCCGCAAGGCCCCGTGCGCCTGGCTTTCTTCGCGCTCATGGCCGCGAGCCTTTTCCCGGTCTGGATTTTCGGCCGCCGGGCCTTTTTCAGGGCGGACTGGCTGCGCGACGAGATCGCGGCGGCCCGCGCAAAGCGCCGTCTGCGCGGCAAGGTCGCCTACGAGCGGGTCAACCGGGCAGGGATCGACGGCGGGCCGGGCGCCGGGGAGGAATGGACCGGGACCACGACCCTGCGCAGCTATTCCTTCTTCACCCGGCGGGAGTATCGCCGCCTGGGCGGAACGGACCGGGGCACGCCATGAAGATCCGGACCCTGCTCGTGGACGACGAACCCCCGGCGCGGGACGAGCTGGCCTACCTGCTGGCGAGCTTTCCGGACCTGGAAGTCTCCGAGGCCCGCAACGCCAGCGAAGCCCTGAGCGCCATCCGCGAGACTACGCCCGACCTCGTTTTCCTCGACATCCAGATGCCCGGCCGCGACGGCTTTTACGTGCTCCGCGAATCCCTCTGCCTGCCCGACCCGCCCCTGTTCGTCTTCGTCACCGCCTACAACGACTACGCCGTGCGCGCTTTCGAGGAAAACGCCGTGGACTACCTGCTCAAGCCCGTGGCGCGGGAGCGGCTGCAAAAGAGCGTGGAGCGCGTGCGCGGGCTGCTGCGCAGGAGCCGGGAATCCGGCCCGCTCCAGCCGGAGCTGGCCGCCCTGGTCCGGGACGCCGTTGCCGGACCTCCCTCCGGGGCGCTGGTCCGGCTGACCGTGGAGACGGGCGGGCGCATCCAGCTCCTGGACGCCTCGGAGGTCACGCACTGCGAGCGGCAGGACAAGCACATCCTGGTCCATACGCGCACGGAGAGCTTTCCCTGCCACGGCACGGGAACCCTGGACGAGCTGGAGGAGCGCCTGCGCGGGCAGGCGTTTTTCCGGGCCAACCGGGGCACGCTGGTCAACCTGGAGCGGGTGCGCGAGTTCGCGCCCTGGACCGGGGGGAAATACAGCCTCGTGCTCGACGACGACGCCGGGACCGAGGTCACGCTGAGCCGCAGCCGCGTCAAGGACTTCAAGCAATGCCTCGGCATCTGAGGCCGGGGAGCGGGGAGAGATGACCTACTACATACTCAACCTGCTGCTCACGCTCATCGAGCGTTTCGGGGCCATGCTGGCCATGGGCCTGTTCGTGCTCTCGCTCACGCCCCTGGGCAAGCTCGGCGTGATCCGCAAGCCCGATCCGCGCTATCGGCTGGTCCTGGCCGTGATCTTCGGCTGTTTCGGCATTCTCGGCACCTACGGCGGGGACGTGGTCTACGAGTCCTACGCCAACCTGCGCGGGGTTTCGGTGATCACCGCGGGGCTGCTCGGCGGTCCGGTCGTGGGCTTCGGAGCGGGGCTCATCGCGGGCGGCCACCGCTTTCTCATCGATCCGTCCGGGTTCAGCTCCCTGCCCTGCGGGCTGGCGACCTTTCTCGAAGGCTGTTTCGCGGGCTGGGTGTTCCACCGCCTGCGCGGCAACAGCCTGAACTGGCGCGTGGCCCTGCTGGTGGGACTCGTGGGCGAGACCACCCACCAGATCATGGTCCTGACCATGGCCCAGCCGTTCGACCAGGCCCTGGCCCTGGTCAAGGTCATCGCCATTCCCATGATCTCGGTGAACACCTTCGGCGCGGTGCTCTTCGTGCAGTCCCTGCACATGCTCTTCGAGTACCGCAGCCGGCGCGACTCCAGCCGCATTCACCAGATCCTGGACATCGCCAACAAGACCGTGGGCCACCTGCGTTCCGGGCTGAACCGCGAATCGGCGCGGGCCACGGCTTCCATCATCTGGGAGCGCGTGCCCGTGGCCGCCGTGGACATCGCGGACACGACCAAGGTGCTCGCCCACATCGGCGCGGGCGACGACCACCACGTCTCCGGCAAGGCCCTGCGCACGCGGGCCACCCGCAAGGTGCTGCGCACGGGCGCGCCCGTGTTCCTGGGCTCGCGCGAGGAGATCGGCTGCGACGAGCCGGGCTGTCCGCTGTCCGCCGCCATCATCGTGCCCATGCGCAAGGGCGGCCGCATCGTGGGCGCGCTCAAGCTCTACGGCACCGAGGACGTGCGCCTGGACGAGGTGCATTTCGAGCTGGCCAAGGGCCTTGCGGATCTTTTTTCGACCCAGCTGGAACTGGAGGACATCCAGATCAAGAACCAGCTGCTGGCCAGGGCCGAGATCCGCCGCCTGCAAACCCAGATCAATCCCCATTTCCTGTTCAACGCCCTGAACACCATCGGCTCCTTCTGCCGGACCAAGCCGGAGCGCGCGCGGGCGCTGCTCTCGGAGCTGGCCCTGTACATGCGCCGCAACCTGGGCGCGGACGGCAGCTTCGCCCCGCTCCGGGCCGAGCTGGAGCAGGTCCGCTCCTACCTCGAGATCGAGAAGGCCCGCTTCGGCGAACGCATCAGGAGCGAGCTGGACGTGGCTCCCGATCTGGAGGACTGCTTCATCCCCAGCCTGATCATCCAGCCCCTGGTGGAGAACGGGGTCAAGCACGGCATCCTGGGCCGGGAGCAGGGCGGGCTGGTGCGGCTGCGCGTGCGCGGCGAGCACGACCTGCTCACCGTGGACGTGGAGGACGACGGCGTGGGCATCGAGCGCAGCCGTGTGGACGCGCTGCTCAACGGCGACGGCGAATACGCCGGAAACGACCACATCGGCGTGCGCAACTGCAACAGCCGCCTGGAGCAGATCTACGGGCCGGAGCACACCCTGCGCATCGAGAGCCGACCCGGCCAGGGCACGCGCGTCTCGTTCACGGTTCCCCGCCGCAGCGCGCTCTGATCCGCGCCGGAAAGCCCCTCCTCTGCATTTCAGTTCGGCCTGAGTGCCGTTCATCCCCAAAAAGTGCTTTTTGCACCCTTCCTATTGAAAGGATGAAGGAATCCTCCGTAGGGTTCCGGCAATGTCCGGCCGGGAGGTGCGGCCCGCCGTGCGCGAGCGCCGCAGGGCCGGACGCAATGCAAACCTACTGGAGGGACGCGTATGGACGCCTTGATCATGATGTTGGCCGCTTTTTTCGGCTACCTCATCATGTACCGCCTCTATGGCCGGTACATCGGCAAAAGGATTTTCGCCCTTTCCGCGGACGCGAAGACGCCGTCGGTGGAATTTGACGACGGGCACGACTTCGTGCCGACCAAGAAGGAAATCATCTTCGGTCACCACTTCACCTCCATCGCGGGCACCGGACCCATCGTGGGCCCGGCCATCGCGGTCATCTGGGGCTGGGTGCCGGCCATGATCTGGATCTTCTTCGGAAGCATCATCATGGGCGCGGTGCACGACTTCGGCGCGCTGATCCTGTCCATGCGCAACCAGGGCAAGTCCGTGTCCGAGTTCACGGCCAAGTACATCAGCCCGCGCACCAAGATCTTCTTCTTCGTGGTCGTCTTCCTCGACCTGCTGATCATCACCGCCATCTTCGGCCTGGTCATCGCGGTGATCTTCAACATGTACCCGGCCTCGGTCCTGCCCGTCTGGCTGGAAGTGCCCATCGCCATGCTCCTCGGCTACATGATCTACAAGAAGGGCGTGAACAGCCTGACCTGGTCCATCGGCGCGGTGGTCCTAATGTACGTCACCGTGGTCATCGGCACCTACGTGCCCGTCAACCTGCCGACCATCGCGGGCATGCCCCCGACCGGTTCCTGGACCGTGGCGCTGCTGATCTACGCCTTCATCGCCTCGACTCTGCCCGTGACCCTGCTGCTCCAGCCGCGCGACTTCATCAACTCGCACCAGCTCTTCGTGGCCCTGGCCCTGATGGTCGTGGGCGTGTTCGCGGCCTCCTTCGCGGGCGACGGCCTGACCTTCGTGGCCCCGGCCGTGCAGGCCACTCCCGAAGGCGCGCCGTCCATGATCCCGTTCCTGTTCATCACCATCGCCTGCGGGGCCATCTCCGGCTTCCACGCGCTGGTCTCCTCCGGCACCACCTCAAAGCAGGTGCGCAGCGAGGAGGACGCCCTCTTCGTGGGCTACGGCGGCATGCTCACCGAGGCCACCCTGTCCACCCTGGTCATCGTGGCCGTGGCCGCGGGCATCGGCCTGGGATACACCACCAAGGACGGCGTGGCCCTGACCGGCCTGGCCGCCTGGACCACCCACTACGCCTCCTGGGCCGCCGCCGCGGGCCTCGGCTCCAAGGTCGCGGCCTTCGTGGTCGGCGCGGCCAACATGATCGAAACCATCGGCATGCCGCATGGCGTGGCCATGGCCATCATGGGCGTGTTCGTGGCCTCCTTCGCCGGAACCACCATGGACACCGCCACCCGCATCGAGCGCTACGCCCTGACCGAGCTGTTCAGCTCCACCCCGCTGAGCGGCCTGTTCAACAACAAGTACTTCTCCACGGCCGTGGCCGTGTTCCTGGCGGGCTGCCTGGCCTTCAGCTCCGGCGCCAACGGCAAGGGCGCTCTCTCGCTCTGGCCCCTGTTCGGCTGCATCAACCAGATCCTCGCGGCCCTGGTGCTGACCACCGTGACGGTCTATCTCAAGCGGCGCGGCGGCCTGACCTGGATCCTGTCGGGCATCCCGGCCCTGTTCCTGGCCTCCATGACCATCTGGGCGATCATGATCAACCAGGGCATGTACGCGGCCAAGGACAACATGCTGCTGATGACCCTGAACATGCTCGTGCTCGGCGTGTCCATCTGGGTCATCGTCGAAGGCCTGCTCCGCTTCTTCAAGACGGACGGAACCGAAGCGCTTCACGACGCTCCCTAGCCGAGGCTTTCGACGCGACAACGACAGACCCCGGCCGGGTTCGCCCGGCCGGGCCTTCCGGAGAGAACATGCCCGCCGAGAACGACCCGAAAACCGCCGCCCACGGCGCCGAAAGCCGCGACATCCGCCGGACCCTGCTGCGCCATTACCTGCTCCTGGTGGGGCCCGCCGCCGTGGTCGCGGCCCTCTGGGCGGGACTGAAGGCCCTGGCCCTGGTGAATCCCGTGCAGGGCGTTTCCGCGGCCGTGGCCGGGCCCGCGCTGTTCATCCTGGCCGCGGTGCTGGCCCTGGCCGCCCCGATCCCGCTGCGGGCGCGGTTCGTGAACCGGGTGGCCGGGAAGCGGAGCGTGGATCCCGAAGCGTTTCTGGAATTCGAAAAGCTGCTGCTCAGCGTGTCCCTGCCGTCGGTCTGGGCCGCTGTCGCGGCCTACGTGCTGGAGGCCAATCTCTTCCACGTGGCCGGAAGCCTGCTCGCGGCGCTGTACGCCGCGTATTACTACTATCCCTCGCCGCAGCGGGTCGCGCACGAGATGCGGCTCTTCCGCGTGGGCCGGTACGGCTCGGCTGCGGACGGCGCGGAACAGGGGCGTGCGGCGTGAGCGGCGCTTCGGGAAACGGCCCCAAGCGGGAAGCGGAGCAAAGCTTGGCCCGACATGCGGCCCGGCTGCCCGCCAGAATATGGGGCAAGCTGCGCGACGGCTGGAAACTGGCCGAGGAGATCCACAAGCATCAGGCCACGGACCGCCTCGAGTGGGAGACGCGCGAGCTGGAGAACATCTTCAGCCTGCTGACCCTGGGCGCGTTCGTGGGGCTTCAGGCCCCGCCCATGTATATTTCCCTGGAACTTCTGCCCGACATGGAAAAGGAGCTGGTACTCATGGCCAACCGGGCCTGCACGGCCCAGGATCCCCTGGCGGACCTCTTTTCCATGTTCGATTCCTTCTAGCCGAGCCCCGGAGGCCCCATGCAGCGGTATTACTTCCACGCGGGCAAGGGCGGCGTGGGCAAGTCCACCACCTCGTCGCTCACGGCCCTGCACCTGGCGCGCACGGGCCGCAAGGTGCTGCTCGTCTCCCTGGACCCGGCCCACAACCAGGCGGACATCTTCGACATGGACTTCAAGGCCCGGCCCCGCGAAGTGGCGCCCGGCCTGAGCGTGGCCCAGGCGGACATCGACGCCTGGATCAAGGCCTGGCTGCACGGCATCGAGGAGCAGGTCCGGCGCACCTACACCTACCAGACGGCCTTCAACCTCGAAAACCGGATGAACGTGATCAAGCATTCGCCGGGACTGGAGGAATACGCGCTGCTTCTGGCCTTCAAGCATTATCGGGAGAAGAATCCGGATCCGGACGTGATCATCTACGACATGCCGCCCACGGCCCTGACCATGAAGTTCTTCAGCCTGCCCGCGCTCTCGCTGCTCTGGCTGGAGCAGCTCCTGGCCCTGCGCTGCGAGATCATGGAAAAGAAGAAGATCATCACCAAGATCCACCTGGGCAAATGCGAGATCGAGTGCGACAAGATCAGCTCGCGCCTGGGCAAGCAGCAGAAGTTCTTCACGGAGCTGCGCGACGTGTTCCAGGACGGGGAGGCCTGCCGCGTGCACATCGTGGTCAACCCGGACCGGCTCTCCTTTGCCGAGGCCGGACGCATCTTCGAGGGGCTGGATGAAATGAGGATTCCCCTGGGGGGCGTGCTCATGAACAAGGTCGCCCCGGAGAGCACCTGGGACGAGGGCCACGCGGTCTTCCTGCGCGGCAAGGTCCACCCGCTGCCCCAGTCGCCCGCGCCGCTCATCGGCCTGGACGCGCTCCAGGCCTATCTCGACGCGAACGGCGCGGCCTTCGGCTTCGCGCTGTAGCGGGCCTCAGAGCAGGGTCGCCGGTTCCGGCAGGGCGCTGCCTGCGGCCTCTTCCAGAAGCCGGACCACCACGCCCAGGCCCCGGCGCAGCTCGCGGTCGTCCGCAGGCCCGGTGAGCGAGAGGCGAACCGCGCGCGGGGCGCGGGCGTCGCCCACGGTGAAGCGTTCGGCACCGAACAGGCTGACCCCGGCCTCGCGCGCGCGGGCCTCGAATTCCCTTCCGGTCCAGCCCGCGTCCGGTCCCGCGTTTCCGTTCGCGTCCGAGCCCTGCGCCCCGGACGCCGCACCCGGCAATTCCAGCCAGAGGAAATAGCCCGACGGCTGCGCAGAGAAGCGCTGCCCGGCCAGGGCCGCCTCCGCGATGCGCATGCGCCGGGCCGCTTCCGTGCGCTTGGCCGCCACGGTGCGGTCCGCGGTGCCGTCCTTGATCCAGTGCGCGGCCAGCTCCACGCTCAGCGGGGGAGCCATCCAGACCGTGTTCAGCACGGCCCCGGCCAGGGCGGGCACCAGGCGTTTCGGCGCGGCCAGGAAGGCCACGCGCAGCCCCGGAGCCAGGGCCTTGGACAGCCCGGCCACGTAGACGCCGGTTTCGGGCAGGCGCGCGGCCACGGGCCGCTGTCGGTCCGGCGCGGTCAGGTCGTAGGCGTCGTCCTCGATCACGGTCAGGCCGTGGCGCAGGGCCGTTTCCGCGATGCGGTCCCGGCGGCGTTCGGACATGCGCACCGAGGTGGGATTGTGCACGCCGGGCATGAGGTAGAGCCCCTTGATTTCCTCGCGGCGGCAGGCCGCGTCCAGCGCTTCCGGAAGCATGCCCCCGGCGTCCATCTCCACGGGGGCGAGGCGCAGGCCGAGCTGCGCGGCCAGGGTCTTGACCCCCGGATAGGTCAGGGCGTCCACGGCGATGCGCTCGCCGGGCCGCAGCAGGCCCGAAAGGCAGCAGGCCAGGGCGTGCTGCGCCCCGGCGCAGACCAGGACGTTGTCCGGGCTGGCTTCCAGCCCGTAGCGCGAGGCCCAGTCCGCTCCGGCGGCGCGGTGTTCCGGCAGGCCGCGCGGGTCGCCGTAGCGCATCAGCGCGGCGGGGTCGCGCCGGGCGAGCACCCTGCGCATGCCTTCGGAAACGTCCGGGTCGAGGTGGTAGAGCGGGGTGATCAGGCCCATCTCCACGGTGCCGGGCAGATGCGGCTCCAGGGATACGATGGCCGAGGAGCCCGCCGCGTCCGAGGAGACGAAGGTGCCCCGGCCCACGGTGCCGGAGACGAGCCCGCGCTGTTCGGCCGCGCGGTACCCCCGCGTGACCGTGGTCACGTTCAGGCCGAGCTGGTCCGCCAGCTCGCGGTGCGTGGGCAGGCGCTGGCCCGGCCGCAGTTCGCCGGAGGCCACGTCCCGTTCCAGGGCGTCCGCCAGGGCGAGATACTTGGGACCGCCGCTTTCCAGGAGAGGGTTCCATATTGTCATGCGTACAATAATTCCATTGAATCCATACAATGTCAATGCTACCTCTGGGACAATCAAGCCGATCGGCGCAACAGGCATTGGCCGCGCAGCGCCCCGTCCCGGCCAGGCGGGGAGCGGAGTCGCGGAGGAGGAAGCATGTCCCACCAGTTTTTACCGTTTCTCGTTTTCGTCGTCGTCATGACCGGCACGCCCGGCATGGGCAACCTTTCCATGCTGGCCATCGGCCAGACCGCGGGCTTCGCAAGGGCCGTGCCCTTCCTGGCCGGAAGCTCGCTGGGATTCGTCTCGCTCGGAGTGCTCGTGGCCCTGGGCCTGGGCGGCGTGTTCGCGGCCTCGCCCGCGGCCCGGCTGGTCATGCGCGTGGCGGGCACCGCCTACATCGTCTATCTGGCCGTGAAGATCCTGCGCATGCAGCTGGCCGAGCCGGACCTGCGCAAGGGCTTCGGCTTTGCCGAGGGGCTGGTGCTGCACCCGTTGAACCCGAAAAGCTGGGCCATGCTCGTGGTCGGTTTCAGCCAGTTCTCGGACCCGTCCCAGCCCCTGGCGGTCCAGGCCCTGGTTTTCGTGGGCACCTTCATGGTCTTCCAGATCAGCTTCCACAGCCTCTGGGGGCTGGCCGGGGCCGGGCTGCTCCGGGCGCTGGGACGGGGCCGGGCGCTTCTGGCCGTGAACGGCGCGCTCGTGAGCGTCATGGTCGGCGCGACTCTCTACGCCTTGTTTCTGTGATTCGCGCGGGGAGGGCGGTCCGCCGTCCTCCCCCCTTTCCGCCTTCCCGGTGTGCCCGGTTTTCCTCTTTTCCCATCCGTCTCGTCTGCGTCCGGCCCATTCCGCAAAGCTCCCCTGCCGAACCGTTTGGCGGTTACGGTCCCGGAGTGAAGAAGCCTTGTCATTCCCAGTCCGAATCGTATAGGTTGGGTCGTGAAAAGGAGCGGTGATGGAGCTGAAAACGGTTCGAGTCCTGACTGCGCTGTGCCTGGCCCTGCTTTGCGCGGCGCTGCCCGGCGGCGCGCCCGCGGCATTTGCGCAGGACGACTTCCCTCTGCGTCCGTTCTACCCGTCCGTGCAGGTGATCGACACCGAAACCCTGCTCGGCATCTACGCCGACGCCATCATCGTGGACGTGCGCAGCAATTTCGAGTTCGACGTGGCGCGCATCAACAAGGCCGTGAACGCGCCCCTGGCCTACGGCGGCATCCTGCGCATCCTGGAGCGCCTGCGGACCCGGGACGGCTCGGCCCCGCTGGTCTTCTACTGCAACGACCCGGCCTGCTCGCGGGCCTTCCGGGCGGCCCAGGAGGCCGTCGGCGAGGGCTGGAAGAACGTCTTCGTCTACGACGCGGGCGTTTTCGCCTGGATCGCGGCGGCGCCGGACAAGGCTACGCTCATGGGCAACTCGCCCGCGAGCCTGGAACGGGTCATCTCTCCGTCGCTCTACCGCAAGCACCTGCTGGAATACCCCGATTTCGAGCTGGCCGCCTATGATTCCAGCGCCCTGGTCATCGACATCCGCGACGTCTATCACCGCGACTACGAGCCCAAGCTCCAGGGCATCCGCAACATTCCCATGGAGTCCCTGCTGGAGGCCGTGACCAACCGCATCTGGACCGAGAAACGGCTGCTGATCTTCGATTCGGATGGAAGCCAGTCCCGCTGGCTGCAATATTTCCTCCAGGCCAACGGCTATACCGATTACCATTTCCTCAACGGGGGGGTGGAGTCCCTGGACCACGCCCGCCAGACCCGCCGGGTGGAGGTGGACAGCGCCTCCGTGACCTTCAGCCAGCACCAGTTGCAGGCCCTGCTCACGGACGACGGTTTCGGCGACCTGGAACGGCGGCTGGCCTGCTTCGTGGCCGGGCGCATCCGTTTCGACAACTACGCCATGCTCGACCGCGAGGAGGCCGAGGCCCTGCTCGGAGTGGACCAGGCGCGGCTCTTCGCCGCCTCGGACAGGCTCGCGGAAAAGGGCTGGCTGCTCTACACCCGCGTGAACGGCTCGCTGGTCTATCGCATCAATCCCCGTCTGGCCTGGAAGGGCGAGATGGCGGGCAAGGTCTGGATGGGCCGCGTGCGTGAATTTGAAAAGGCTCTGGGGAGGTAGGCGGGATGCGCGGATTCATGACGTTCCCGTTTTCCGGCGCCGCCCGCGCAGCGATCCGGCTGGCTGCGCCGCTGCTTTGCCTCTGCCTGCTGGCCTGGGCTGCGCTGCCGGGACCGGCGCGGGCCGGGCAGAGGCTGGAGCGCGCCTCGCTGATCCTCCAGTGGACGCCCCAGGCCCAGTTCGCCGGGTTCTACATGGCCCGGGAAAAAGGCTTTTACGAGGCGCGCGGGGTGAACATGATGCTCATTCCGGGCGGCCCGGACCGGGTGGCCTCGGACTGGCTCGACTCCCGCAACGCGGACTTCTGCACCATGTTTCTCTCCACGGCCCTGGAGCGCTACGATTCGGGAATGCCCCTGGTCAACGTGGGACAGTTCCTGCACCATTCCGCGTTGATGATCATCACCCGTAAGGGCATGGGCATCCGCAAGCCCGCGGACCTGGACCGCCGCAAGCTCTCCATGTGGGCCAACGAGTTCCAGATCCAGCCCCGGGCGCTCTTCCGCAGCCTGGGGGTGAATCCGGTCTACGTGCCGCTGGGCGCGTCCATGGACCTCTTCCTGCGCGGGGCCGTGCATGCCACCTTGGGCATGTGGTACAACGAGTACCACACCATCCTCTCCGCCGGGCTGCGGGAGAACGAGCTGGAGCCCATCTTCTTCCGCGACACGGATTTCGACTTTCCGGAGGACGGCATCTACTGCCTGCGCTCCACCGCGGAGCAGCGGCCCGAGGTCGTGCGCGCCGTGGTCGAGGCCACCCGCGAGGGCTGGCAATACGCCTTCGCGCACGAGCAGGAAACCCTGGACGTGATCATGGCCAAGATGGAGGAGGCGGGGCTGCCCGCCACCCGCGTGCACCAGCTTTGGATGCTGCGGCGCATGAAGGACGTCATCGAGCCTTCCGGGAGCGGCGGGATCAGCGCGGTGCTCGATCCGGAGACCTTCCGCCACGTGGTCGGAGTGCTCAAGGATTCCGACGTGATCCGGCAGGCGCCGCTGTACGAGGACTTCTACAAGGGACCGGAAAATGACCGGTAAACGGCTCGACAGACACAGCCTCGCCTTCCGGCTGGCCGGTCTCGTGCTCGGCGTTTCCGTGCTGCTCTTCGGCGCGGTGCTGGGCTACAACTATTTCTTCGCGCGCGGGATCATCGTGCGCCAGGCCGAGGAAAACAGCCGCTCCCTGGGCCGCGAGGTGGCCAACCACATCGCCTCCGAGGTCAAGCCCATCGAGGAGGTCGTGCGCAACATCGCCTTGGCCCTGGAGGACGCCTCCCTGACCAGCGGCGAAATCACCTCCCTGGCGCGGCGCGTGGTCGAGGGCAACGAGGACATCTTCGGCATGGCCATCGCCTTCGAGCCTTTCGGCATGACCAAGGACCGGCTCTTCTTCGCGCCCTACAGCTACCGCGACAAGGACGGGGTCCGCACCACCGAGCTGGGCGGACCGGGCTACCGCTATTTCTACATGGACTGGTACCAGCTGGCCAAGGAGCTGGACGCCCCGACCTGGACCGAGCCGTATTTCGACGAGGGCGGCGGCGGGGTGATCATGACCACCTACGCGGCCCCGTTCTACCGGCTGGTGGACGGCCAGCGCCGCTTCGCCGGGGTCGTCACGGCGGACATCCCGCTCTCCTGGATGCAGAAGATCGCCTCGGAGGTGAAGCTCTACGATTCGGGCTATTCCTTCATCATCTCCCGCAACGGCACCTTCATCTACCACCCGCTCAAGAAGCTGATGCTCAACTATACGATCTTCTCCCTGGCCGAGGAGCGCGGCGAGCAGGCGCTCTGGGATCTGGGCCGGGACATGACCGAGGGCGGCACGGCCTTCATGGATCGCGTCAGCGTCAAGGGCAACAAGGACAGCTTTCTTTTCTACACGCCGCTGCCCGTGGGCGGCTGGTCCCTGGGCTTCCTCTTTCCCAAGGACGAAGTCCTGCGCGACGCGACCGTGCTCTCGCGCAACCTCCTGATCATGGGCGGCGTGGGCTTTCTGCTCATGGCGGGCGGTGTCTTCTGGGTCGCGGGGAGCATCACCCGGCCCCTGCGCGAGCTTTCGGGCGCGGCCATGGAGATCGCCGGGGGCAACCTCGGCGCGGCAGTGCCGGAAATCGACTCGGCGGACGAGGTCGGCGAGCTGGCCGAGTCCTTCGCGCACATGCGCGATTCCCTGCGCCGCTACATCAGCAGCCTGACCGAGACCACCGCCCAGAAGGAGCGCATCGAATCCGAGCTGCGCATCGCCCGCGACATCCAGATGGGCATCTTGCCGAAGCTTTTCCCCGCGTTCCCGGAGCATGAGGAATTCGACGTCTACGCCTCCATCGAGCCGGCCAAGGAGGTCGGAGGCGACCTCTACGACTTCTTCTTCATCGACGAGCGGCATTTCTGCTTCCTCGTGGGCGACGTTTCGGACAAGGGCGTGCCCGCGGCCTTCTTCATGGCCGTGACCAAGACCCTGCTCAAGGCCGTGGCCCCGCAGAGCGAAAGCCCCGGCGAGATTCTCCGCAAGGTCAACGACGACCTGGCCGAGGACAACGACTCCTGCATGTTCGTGACGCTGTTCCTGGCCATCCTGGACATCGCCACGGGCGAGGTCCGCTACGCCAGCGCCGGGCACAACCCGCCCGTGATCCTGGACGCGGAGGGCGTCCGCTTCGTGCCGCCGCTGAACGAGCCCATGGCCGGGGCCATGCCGGGCATGAGCTACACCACGCGGACCATGACCCTGGCGCACGGGGACATGCTCTTCCTCTACACCGACGGCGTGACCGAGGCCATGAACCGTTCCAAGGAGCTGTATTCCGAAGAGCGTCTGCTGGAGCTGCTCGAAGGGATGCGGCAGCAGGGCGTGGACGTCGTGGTGCGCACGGTGGACGAGTCCATCAAGAAATTTACGGGCGGAGCCCAGCAGTCCGACGACATCACCATGCTGGCCTTCAAGTTCACGGGCAATAAGCCGAAACAGGATTAACCGGATCAAGGAGATGGATATGGAGTTCAAGAGCGAGAAGCTGGGCGATTACGTTGTGCTGAGCGTTGCCGGACGCATGGACGCGCTGACCGCCGGGGAGTTCGAGAAGCAGTGCTGCCAGTGCATGGATGCCGGGGACGCCAAGATCGTGGCGGACATGGGCGGCGTGGACTACATCAGCTCCGCGGGCCTGCGCAGCATTCTTTCCGCGGCCAAGAAGCTCCGGGGCTCCCAGGGCGAAATCCGCTTCTGCGGCCTGAGCGGCATGGTCAACGACGTGTTCACGGTTTCCGGCTTCGCGGCCATGTTCAAGATCTTCGACACCGCAGCGGACGCGACCAAGGCCTAGCCGCGCATGGCCGAAACCCTGCGTCTTCAGGCCGAGATGGCCAATCTCGAAGCCTTCCTGGGCTTCGCCCTGGAACAGGCGGACGCGCTCGGCGCGCCTCCGGCTCTCGGCGGCAAGCTCCAGCTCGTGCTGGAGGAGCTGCTGGTCAACGTCTTTCACTATGCCTACGGCGACGGGGAGGGCGACGCGGAGCTGGAATGCCGCACCGAGGGAGCCGCCGGGGAGCAGCGCCGCTTCTGCGTGGTTCTCCGCGACTGGGGCGCTCCCTTCGACCCGCTGGCCAAGGAGGCTCCCGACACCAGCGCCGACGTGGACGAGCGGCCCATCGGCGGGCTGGGCATCCTGCTTGCCGTGCAGATGTCCGACCGCATCGGCTACGCGCGCAAGCAGGACGCCAACGTGCTCACCGCCTGCTTCAACATCTGAACGGGACGTCGCGGGACGCCGTTCCGCATCCGCAATGACGGGGACAGTATGCTGACGGAAATAACGGGTCCGCTGCTGGGGGGCATCGGCATTTTCTTCGTGGGCGCGACCATGCTCGGAAGCAACCTGAAGATGATGACCACGCGCAGGCTGCGCATGCTCTTCGCACGATTCACGAGCAGGGACTGGCAGTCCGCCCTGCTGGGGCTGGCTTCGGGGATGATCACCCAGAGCACGTCCGTGGCCGCGTTCATCGTGGCCGGGCTTTCGGCCAGCGGGCTGATGCGCGTGCGCAACGCCCTGCCCGTGGTCTTCTGGGCCAACGCGGGCTGCTCCCTGCTGGTCATCGTGGCGGTCATGGACATCCGCTATCTGGTGTTCCTGCTGCTCTTCGTCTCCGGCGTGAGCGTGGCCTTCGAGAAACCCTACGCCCTGCGTTTTCTGGCCCGCGCCCTGTTCGGCGTGGGCATGCTTTTTTTCGGGCTCCAGCTCATCAAGCAGGGCGCCTCGCCCCTGGCCGAAATGCCCTGGGTGCGCGAGGTGCTGGCCTCGTCCCACGGCTCGACCCTGCTGGCCTTCGCTCTGGGCGCGGTCATGACGGTGATCACCCAGACGGCCCTGGGCGTGATCCTCATCGCCATGACCATGACCAAGTCCGGCCTGTTCACGGTGGAGCAGTCCTTCATGCTCGTGTACGGCGTGCATATCGGCTCCAGCGTCGTGACCTGGATCCTCGCCGCGGGCCTGCGCGGCACCTCCAAGCAGCTGGTCATGGCCCAGGCCGTGTTCAACGTTCTGGGCACGCTGCTCATGGTCGCGCTCTTCTACGCGGAAACGGTTTTCCGCGTTCCCCTGGTCATCGCGGGCGTGACCTCGCTCAGCCCGGTGCTCGACCAGCAGGTCGCCTACCTCGTGGTCCTTTTCAACTTCACCGTGCCCGTGGTCAGCCAGTTTCTCTACGCGCCGCTGGTGCGCGTGCTGGAGCGCTTCTGGCCGCCCACCAGCGAGGAGTCCCTGGCCCAGATCCGGTTCATCAAGGACCATACCCTGGACGTGCCCGAAGCGGCGCTGCTCCTGGTGGAAAAGGAGCAGATGCGGCTGGTGGAGCGCCTGCCCGCGTATGTCGCCCGCGCGCGGCACAAGGCCGGGCTGGACGGCGGCGCGGCCATGCCCGAGGCGTCCCGCGCCGAATCCCTGGCTTCCTACCATGCGGCCTTCGAGGCCATCAGCAAGGAGATCGGGCATACCCTGGGCGGCATTTCCGGACGCGACCTCGACGAAACGGCCAGCGCCCGGCTGCTGGCGCTGCTGAACCTGCACGAACTGGTGGTGGCCCTGGAGGAGAACGTCACGGCGTTTTGCCGGGCCGTGGCCGAATCCGCGGGGCCGGGGGCGTCCGAGCCGCTGCGGCGCTTCGCTTCGGTCCTGCTCGAAAGCCAGGAGTTCCTGCTCATGCAGACGGCGGACGCCCTGGCCGGAGGCGAACCCGAGGAACTGGCCCTGCTCGCGGCGCTGACCTCGGACAGCGGCGGCATGGTCGAGAAGGTCCGCAAGCAGTATCTCGACGCGGAACAGGGACTCGGCTTCCAGGACAAGGCCCTGCTGCACCGGAATTCGGGCCTGTTTGAGCGCAGCGCCTGGCTCGTGAACCGGCTGGGTTCGGTTCTCGGCCAGGGCGAAACAGGCCGGACGAAACTCCAGGAGGCGACGTGATGCGAGCGGACGCGCGAACTCCCTCGGCGGGAGCGGAAGAGCAGGCCGCGGCGGTCCTGACGCTGAACGCTTCGGCGCAATGGATTCCCACGGCCCAGGCCGTGGCCGAGAACGGGGCCAAGGCGCTGGGGCTGCCGCAGGAAAAGGCCCTGGTCCTGACCATGGCCGTGGAGGAGGTCGTCGCGCATCTGGCTCTGGCCGCACCGGACGAGCGGCTGGAAATGCGCCTCTTGCCGGAAAGCACGGGCGTGGCCGTGGAATTTCTCTTTCGCGCGGACGCGGCGGACCTTTCGGCCCTGAACGTCACGGGCGGTCCGGATTCCGGGGATTTCATGGAAGGCATGGGCCTTTTGCTCGCCTCCCGGCTGACGGATTCCTTCAGCATCGCCGCGGAAGGAAGGCTGATCCGGCTGCGGCTGCGGCTGGACAGGCCCTATGCCGAGGCCGCTCCGGACGGGGCGGCGCGCCGCGAGCCGCAAGGAGCCGCGCGCATGGTCCCGGACCCGGAGCCGAGCCTGCTGCGCGCGGCCTGCGTCCAGGCCCTGGGCCTCTATCCCGACCATGAGCTGGCCTCCTGGCTGCGCACGCCGGGCAAGGTCGCGGACATGGTCGCGGGCGGGACGCTGGAATGCGCCGTGTCCGCGGACGAGGCGGGCGGGCTTTGCGGCGTGCTCTTCTGGCACCGGCCCTCGTCGCAGAGCGTGGCCTTTTTCGGGCCGTACGATTTCACCCCGGACAGGGAGGCGGCCGGCCCGCTGACGCGGGAGATGATCCGCCGCGTGGCGCGCAGCAGCGCCCTGGGCGTGTTCAGCGAGATCGCTTCCTCGGACCTGCCCGAAGAGGAGTTCGAGCGGCTGGCGATCGTTCCGGCCTGCGGCGCGGACGGCGCCTGCCTGGAGCGCACTGCCTGGTACCGCCACCTGCGCGAGGACACGGGCGGCGTGGTCTGGGCGCACCCGTCCATGCGCCATTTCCTGGAACACGCCTATGGCGACCTCGTGCTCATGCGCGAGATCCGCGAGGTGGAGGAGCCCGAAGGGCGCAGGCCGGAGCGTTCCGTCTTCGCCGCGCGTCTGCGCCGCGACATTTCCGAGGCCGTGCTCACGCCCATGCTCGACGGCAAGGACGCCGCCGAGAACCTGCGGCGGCACGTGCATGCCCTCAGCGGCGAGGGGCTGCGCAACATCTTCGTTCACCTGGACCTGGCTTCCGGCTGGCGCGCGGCCCTGGCCGGACCACTCCTGAACTGCGGATTCCAAGCCCGCCTCGTGCTGCCCCACGCCGGGCAGGCCGACGTGGCCGTGTTGCAATATGACGAACTTCTCGCTTGAGCGGCTTGTCCCGGCCCATATCCAGCGCTTCGAGCCGTATTATCCGAGCAAGCCGGACCCGGAGCTGATGCGCGCCTACGGCGTCGAGCATCTGCACCGCCTGAACAACAACGAGAACGCCCTGGGGCCTGCTCCCGGCCCCGCGGCCGTGGTGGCGGGCTTTCCCTCGGACCTGGCTCCGGTCTATCCCAACGGAGATTGCCACTACCTGCGCGCGGCCCTGGCCCGCAAATTCGGAAAGCATCCGGACCAATTTCTCGTGGGCAACGGCTCCTGCGAGGTCATCTCCAGCGTGATCAAGGCCTTCTGCGAGGAGGGCGACAACATCGTCACGGCGGACCGGACCTTCGCGGTCTATGAATGGGTCGCGGAATTCTCCGGATACGAGGCCCGGCTGATCCCTCTGCGCGGCTACGGCTTCGACTCCGAAGCCATGCTGGCGGCCATGGACGAGCGGACCAAGATCCTTTTCGTCTGCAACCCGAACAACCCCACGGGAACCTATTGGGACCGGGCGACCATGGAGGACTTTCTGGAGCGGGTCGCGGGCCGGGCCGTGGTGGTCGTGGACGAAGCCTACTTCGAGTACGTGGACCGTCCCGATTTTCCCGACGGCATGGACCTCCTGGAGCGGCACCCCAACGTGGTCGTCTTCCGGACCTTTTCCAAGATGTACGCCCTGGCCGCGCTGCGCGTGGGCTATCTCTGCGGTTCGGCCGAAGTGGTGGACATGGTCCGGCGCGCGCACATCGTCTATTCCGTGAACGCCCTGGCCCAGGCCGCGGCCGCGGCCGCCCTGGAGGACGACGCCGGGCACATCGCGGCCACGCGGCGCATGGTGGCCGAGGCCCGCGCCCTGCTCGAAGCCTGTTTCGACGACCTGGGCTTCGAATACGTCAGCGGCGAGGGCAACTACATCATGGTCCGCACCCCCATGCCGGACACGCTGCTCTACCGCAGGCTGATGAAGCACGGGGTCATGGTCCGGACCATGACGGGGTTTCGTTTTCCGGGATGGATACGGGTCAGTCTTGTCCAGCTTCCGGCCATGCGGGCGTTTTGCGAGGCGTTCCGTTCCGTTTTCGATGGAAAATGACGGCATGGACAAGGCGATGCCGCGCCTGCGACCGGGAAGGCCGCCTTCCGGAAGGTTTTCAGCGCCGTCGGTCATTTGACCCCGCTTCGGCACTGGGCTAAAAATAGACCCGCCTATCCGCTCCAAACCACATACCGCAGAGAGCCGATGCCCAGCGCCACGCACCAACGCATATCCTCCGCAGAACTGCTCAACGCCGTGGCCTCCGGCGCCGAGGAGCTGCTCTCGGAGCAGGGCTGGCCCGACGGGGTGAACACCCTGCTGGCGGGGCTCGGCAAGGTCACGGGAGTGAGCCGCGTCTGGATTTTCCAGAAGATCGAGCTGCGGGACAACTACATCGTCCAGGACTACGTCTTCGAGTGGGCCTCGCATCCGCGCCACGTCCAGCTCGGCATGGCCATGTTCAGCATGTTCCGCACCGAGCGCAATAACCCCGAATACGACGAATTGATCCAAAGCCGGTTGCGCGGCGAGCACCAGGTCGTGATGACGAACGCGCTGCCCCGCTGCTGGCTGCGCGCCAACCAGCGCAAGCAGAACATCCTCTCCATGCTGACCTTGCCGATCATGGTGGACGGCGAGTGGTGGGGCATCCTGGGGTTCGACGACTGCGAGCGCGAGTACGAGTGGTCCGAAACCGAGGTCGCCCTCTTGCGCACGGCGGCCAGCCTGATCTCCGGGGCCATCGTCCGCAGCCGCCTCAGCGCCCGCGTGAAGCAGTTCAACATCCTGCGCAAGCTGACGGACAGCGCGGCCTGGGCCATTGACCTGCGCCGCGGCCGGATGTGGTGTTCGGGCGAGCTGGCGGGGCGCAAGGGCGTGGGGCCGGAAGGCTGCTACTTCACCATGCGCGGGGCCTTGCGCGAAGTGCATCCCGCCGACCGGGCCGGGCTTCTGGAATCCATACGCGGGGCCATGCGCGACGGGAAGGGACCGTTGCGCTGCGACCTGCGCGTGCGCATGAGCGACGGCAACTACCGCTGGGTGGAGCTGATCGGCGAAGTCGTCCTGGACAGCGATTCGAGGCCGCTGCAACTGTCCGGCATCGCCGTGGACATCCGCCACCGCAAGCGCACGGAGCGGCATCTGCGCAGGCAGGCGGTGACGGATCCCCTCACGGGAACCAACAACCGGCGCACCTTCATGGAAGAGCTGGACTACTGCTTCGCGCGTGCGGCGGAGGAAGGGCGGCCTCTTTCCATGCTGGTCATGGACCTGGACCATTTCAAGCGCATCAACGACACCTGGGGGCATCCCGCCGGAGACGCCGCGCTGAGGATGTTCGCGGAATATTGCCGCCAGAGTCTGCGCGAGGGCGACCTGCTGGCGCGCATCGGCGGCGAGGAATTCGCCGTGCTCCTGCCGGACACCGAGGCGGAAAGTGCCGTGGCCGCCGGGGAGCGCATCCGGCGCTCGGTCTGCAAAGGCCCGGTGGACGCGGGAGGCGTTTGCGTGCCCCTGACCGTGAGCCTGGGCTGCGCCACGTTCCCGGACGATTTTCCGGAAGGCCATGCCGCGACTCCCTCGGAGCGCAAGGGGGAGGAGCTCTTCGCCCTTGCGGACGGGGCCTTGTACGAAGCCAAGCGGAGCGGGCGCAATCGCCTCATGCGCGCCGCGAATTTCAAGGATCAAGCCTGGACGGAGCGCAGCGCCTGAAGCCCGCCACCAGGCCAAGGACCGAAGGAGTGCACATGCTGGCCGATGAAATTTCCGGCCTGGAATATCGACTGGCGGACGTGTTCGCCGTGGGACCGCTTTCCGGAAACGGCTTGGCCGTGTTCTTCGACTGCGCGGAACTGAGCAGCGAAACCATGCAGGCCCTGACGCGCGAGATGCGCCAGTTCGAGTCCATCTTCCTCATGCCGGGCAGCGGCCCCCGGAACGTCCGGGCGCGGCTCTTCACCATGGAAGAGGAGCTGGATTTCGCCGGGCATCCCGTGCTCGGCGCGGCCTGCGCCCTGCACGCCCGCCTCGGCGGCCCGGACGAGCAGGACTGGACCCTGGAGCTGAACGTCAAAAGCGTGCCCGTGATCACCCGCAGGAACGGCGACGCCTTCGAGGCGGAGATGGATCAGGGCGTGGCGGAAATCGCCCCCCCCCTGACGCCGGAACAGGCGGCTCCCTTTCTGAAGGCCATGAACATCGGCCACGCGGATCTGGCTCCGGGCCTGCCTGCGCAGGTCGTCTCCACGGGCCTGCCGTACCTGATCCTGCCTGTTTCCGGCGGGTTGGAGCGAATTCGCCAGGCGCATGAGCATTTCGAGGAACTGCTCGCGAAGATCGGCGCGAAGTTCGCCTACGTGCTGGACGCGGCAGGGCTGGAAGGGCGCACCTGGGACAACGCGGGCCTGGTGGAGGACGTGGCCACGGGCAGCGCGGCCGGACCCGTGGGGGCCTATCTCGCGGCGCATGGCCGGATTGCGCCCGGCAGGGAATTCACCCTGCGGCAAGGTCGTTTCGCCCATCGGCCGAGCGAGCTGCGCGTCGTCGCGGACAAGCGCGGGGACGGCTGGGCGGTTCGGGTTTCCGGCAGCGTGGTCATGGTGGCGTCGGGACGCTTCGACAAGCGCGGATGAGACCGGGGAGAGCGGTAAATGGGGGCATGGAAATGAGGATCGGGAAAACGTTGCTGCTCCTGCTGGTCGTCTGCTCCTGCTGCCCGGCAGCCGCTCGGGCCGGGGACGCCGCGCTCGACGTGGCCTACATCGAGTATCCGCCCTACTACTATACCGCACCGGACGGCTCGCCCGACGGTTTTCTGCTGTTTCGCGGGGAGAGGATCTTCCGGGAGGCCGGAGTGTCGCCCCGGTTTCAATCCATGCCCGCCCAGCGCATCCTGGAGCTCATCCGCTCCGGGGAGCGGCTCTGCTCCCTGGGCTGGTTTTCCACTCCGGAGCGCCGGAGCTACGCGCGCTACACCCGTCCCATCTATCGGGGCCGCCCGTTGGCCGTGGTCGCGCTCGGCTCCAACGGCTCCCGCATCCGCCATCCGGGAAGCCTGCGCGCGCTTCTGAAAGACCGCAGCATGCGCATCGGGCTGATCGACGGCCACTCCGAAGGAAACGAAGTGGACGAGATGATCCGGGAAACCGGGCCTTCCGTCGTGCGCATCACGGGCAGCGAGGCGCAGCGGCTGCAAATGCTCGCGCTGGGGCGCGTGGACTACCTTCTCCAGGCTCCGGAAGAGCTGGAATCGCTGGCGCGATCGGCGGGATTGGATCCAGCGCTGTTCGTTCTCGTCGACATGCCGGACATCCCCCCGGGCAACCTCCGCTACATCATCTGCGGCAAGGCCGTTTCCTCCGAGCAGATCCAGCGGCTCGACGATGCGATTTTGAAGCTTTTCGACGAACTTCGCTGACTTCTTTGGCCGGGCACCGCGTTTTGCGTGCCATGTCGAGGCGATGAAGAACGCCGGAGAATTTTGTTTCGAAATACTACCTTTGTCTGATTGACTTGCTATTTCTATAAAGAAGTGTATGCTCACATCGTCGGAGCAGTACCGTCTTCGACAGGACAAGGGGGGAATCCTATGAGAAAGCTGATTATTCTTGCCAGTACAGCGGTGATGGTCCTTTGGGCCGCGGCGTCTTTCGCCACGCCGTTCAGCATCACCTATACGGCCGACAACGCCCTGACCGACTTCACCTTCAGCGTGGACGGCGGCGCGGCCGCTTCGGTTCCCGGCTTCGTGGACGAAGGCGCTTACGGCGATTGGAAGAACGCCGCGTCCCTGAGCTTCAACATGGCCAAGGGCAGCACCTACCAGCTGGTCTGGCGGGTGCAGAACTACGGCGGCGCGCCCGGCACGGGCGGCAACAACCCCATGGCCTTCCTGGCGGACGTTTCCGGGCTGTTCGGCAGCGCCGTGACCTCGGCCTCCTGGGAAGTGGCCCTCGACGTCGGCGGCAAGACTCCCGGCGCGTGGCAGTCCGCCACGGAATACGCCCTGAACAGCGGCGCGTGGCTCACCGGAGCCAGCGGCGACAGCATCTGGTACACGGCCAACAGCGGTTCCATTGCGGGCATTTCCGGCGACGCCAGGTGGATCGGCTTTGACGCGTACCCCGGCTCGCCGAGTTCCGACGGCATGTTCGTCCGCCTGACCTACACGGCGACTCCGCTGCCCGCAGCGGTCTGGCTGCTCGGCGGCGGATTGATCAGCCTGCTGGGCTTCCGCAGAATGTCCCGGAACAGCTGAGTTTCGCCAAACCTCGCTTTCGTGAGCGGAGCCTTCGGGCTCCGCTTTTTTTTGCGTTTTGGGTCAGGTCGGAGCGCTGCGGGCTGTACAAAAATCCAGAAAAGATTATCATTCCTTTTCCATTCATAACCAAGGAGAACAGCCATGCAGGAAAGACAAGGCATAGTGACCATTCACGGCAACCCGCTGACCCTGGTGGGAACGGAACTCAAGGCAGGGGAAAAGGCCCCGGATTTCACCCTGCTCGACAACGACCTCGCCCCCAAGACCCTGGCGGATTACAAGGGCAAGACCCTGATCATCTCCAGCGTGCCCTCGCTGGATACGCCCGTATGCGACATGGAGACCCGGCGGTTCAACAAGGAGGCCGGGAGCCTCGGCGACGGCGTCACCGTGCTGACCGTGAGCATGGACCTGCCCTTCGCCCAGAAGCGCTGGTGCGGGGCTGCCGGGGCGGACAACGTCGTGACCCTCTCGGACCACAAGGACGCCTCCTTCGGCACGGCCTGGGGCGTGCTGCTCAAGGAACTGCGCCTGCTCGCGCGCTGCGTTTTCGTGATCGACAAGCAGGGCGTGATCCGTCTCGTGCATCTCGTGCCCGAGGTGACCAACGAGCCTGATTACGATGCGATCCTCAAGGTCGTGCGCGAAATAGCCTGAGCGCATTTCTTGCGAGTGCGACAACACGAAAAAGCCGGCGTCCGCGCCGGCTTTTTCGTGCCCAGCGCGGGCCACGGAAAACGCGGGATTGCTTTTCCGCCGCAGCACTCGCGAATGCACTCATGGCGGAGAGGTCGCCGGACGCAGAAAAGGGCAGGGCGCCGCATCGGTGCGGCGGGCCCTGCCCCTGAGTCGTCGGATTCCGCCGCAGTGACGGCGGTCAGGCCCCTACTTGCCGAAGGGGCACTTGGGGAAGGTGCAGGTCTTGCAGCCCAGGCAGTAGCCGCCTTCGGCCAGATCCGCGAGGTCGCGGCGGGTCAGTTCCTGCCCGGCCAAAAGGCGCGGCAGGAGCAGGTCCAGGCTGGTGGTCTTGTGGAACAGCGCGCAGGCGGGCACGCCCAGCACGGGCACGCCGCTTCCTTCGCGTTGCAGCCTGCCCACCAGGGTCATGGCGCCGGGCAGCACGGGCATGCCGTAGAACATGTCCGTCAGGCCGGCGTCCACCAGGCCTGCGCGGGTCACGTCGTCCGGGTCCACGGAAAGCCCTGCCGTGGTCACGATCATGTCGCAGCCTTCGTCCAGCAGTTCGCGCACTCCGGCGGTGATGGCGGCCCTGTCGTCCGGGGTGATGCGCGCGGCCGTGACCCTCGCGCCGAGGGCTTCGGCCTTGGAGCGGATCACCGGCTCGAACTTGTCCTGGATCAGCCCCTTGAAGACTTCGGTTCCGGTGACGAGCACGCCGATGGCCAGGTCGCGCAGGGGCAGAACCTCGAAGAGCGGGCGCTCGCCGAGCACGGCCAGGGCGCGGTTCAGGTTCTGGCGGGAAATGTAGAGCGGGATGGCCCGGCAGGCGGCGAATCCCTTGCCCTCTTCCACGAGCATGTCGCCTCGGCGCGAGGTGCACATCACGTCCGGCACGAGGTTGAAGGCCAGCAGGGCCTCGCGGTTGAGCGAGAGCAGGCCCCTGTATGCGGCCGTGAAATTCAGCTTGCCCTCGCTTGGCGCGTCGTCGAAGGTCACGCCCTTTCCGGCCATGCGTCTGGCAAAGGCGAGCACCGCGTCGTTTTCGTGGACCCAGTCCTCGCCGGGCAGGGCGTCCTCGGCCACGAAGACGCGGCTGCGGCCCATCTGGTGCAGGCGGCAGAGGTCGCCCACGCCGAAGGTCTGTCCGGCCTTGAATTCCGGCCCCTTGGACTTGCCGGGCTCGATGCGGGTCATGTCGTGCAGGGCGGTCTTGCCCACGGCCTCTTCCACGGGAATGGCCCGCAGGGGCGGCAGGGTGCGGTCGTCGCCGTCCCCGCCGGGCTCCTGCCAGGAGCCGAGATACGGGGCTTCGCCCTGGCAGCCGCGGCAGATGCCGCCGTCGCTGGCGGGGTAGGCCTCGTTGCAGCCCGGACAGACGCGGATTTCGCGCATGCCGTGCTTGTGCATGAACCGTTTGGGAATGGTCACGGGGTGCGTGGAGCAGATGGTGTGTCCGGCTGCCTCGATTTCGGCGAAAAGCCGGTCCGAGTCCTGTTCCTTCTTGGGCTTGAGCTTCAGGAACCAGGCCTTGATTTCCGGCCAGTCTTCCAGCAGGGCCGTATCCACGAAAACGCGGTGGCCTTCGCCGGTGTATTTGTCGTAGAGCGAAAGCGCGTAGCGTCCGAGGTTGACGACCTTCATCCAGCTGTTGCCCGTGGAGAGGGGCGTCAGGATCTGGACTGCGTCGGGCAGGCATTTGCCCGTCTCGACCACTGCTTCGAACAGGATGTCCTTGGGCAAGAGGCTGCGCGCGGCTTCGACCATGTAGCCGCCGATGAGCAGCCCCGGAGCTGGATAGCCGTGAAAATCTTTCGCTTTCTGCTTAAATTCCTCGAAGGTGTACGGTCCGATGTTCATGCGTTGGTTCCGATGCTTGGTTGGAGGATTGGTTTGCCAGCGACGCGAGGCGCCAGGGGTGCGTGTAGATGTTCATGCCGCGGCTGCGCAGCCTGCCGATGAGGGTTATGCCCCTGGCCGCGGCCAGTTCCACGGAGGAGCAGGTGGCCACGGAGAGTCCGGCCAGGACCGTGATCCCGGCCACGGCGGCCTTCATGGTCAGCTCCAGCGCCAGGCGGGAGGAGAGCAGCGCGATTTCCGTCCGGTGGAGCGCGCCGCGCAGCAAGGCCTCGCCGATGACCTTGTCGAAGGCGTTGTGCCGTCCGATGTCCTCGGCAAAGGCAAGCATGTCTCCCTGGCCGTCGAACAGGGCCGCTCCGTGCATGGCGCCGGTGACGCGGTAGATGCGCTGCCGGGCCTCGAAGGCCTCGCGCAGCCGGAAAATCCGTTCCGCTCCCAGGCCCATCTCCTGCTCGCCCGCCTCCATGCCCGGCGTCGCGGCGGCGACAAGCGAAAGCCTGCAAGGTTCCTGAGGCTTGATCGCGGCCTGGGCTCTGGTTCGCGAACCATACTCCGAAAAGTTGAGCGCATCAATATCTTCAGGCTTGCGGATCAGTCCGCGTGTGAACAGCGAGCCCACGACAAGCTGCATATCCTGTCCCGGAGTGCGGCTGAGCAGGATGGATTCGTGCCCGGACACGCAAATTTCGATTTCCTCTTCCACGCCGACGTTGTCCTGGACGACGGAGAGGCGACCGTCCTCGTAGCGGTGCAGGACGCGGAATTCCGTGCGCGGCTTGGGGGACGACGAAGGGACCGCCCGCCCTGTTTCCGATACGGTTGCTTGCGGAGCCGTGGTGTTTTTCGTGCTCATGGCCTTCCTCGGCGGGTGCGGACGGTTTTCGGGCCGATATGCTTCCGGGCCGCTTATCTCAAGGTGTTCCAGGTGTTCCCGGCCAGGGGGCGAAGCGACTTGCCCTGGGCCAGGATGTCGAGGTGCAGGAGTCCGAGGGGCACGGTGTCCAGCGCGGGCGGAGTGTCATACTCGCGCAGGTCGATGCAGAGGCTGTAGCTCTTGCAGTAGTGGCAGGCCTCAATGCGTTCGCGCGGGGCATCCTCGGCGAAAAGCAGCTCGCGCTTCTCCGTTTCGGCCGTGCCGCAACTGGGGCAGGCGTCGCGGCGCACGCGCCAGTCGTGGCCGCAAAGGCCGCAATGCAGGTATTTGCGGCCGCCTCCGCTGACGAGCTGATCGGTGTGCGCGGGTTCGCGCAGGGAGAGGTAGGCGAAGGCGGGCAGGGAGCCGCAGACCGGGCATACGGACTGGGTCCAGTCGCCCCAGCCCGAACCTTCCTCCACGTGGGCTGCCACGGCGGAAAGCACCGGAGCGAGGATGTTTTCCAGCACGAAGCCGAGGGAAGGAACAGGCAGGTTCATGGCTTTGGCCGCGCGGCGCATGGATTCCTCGTCCCCTTCCAGGCGCAGCAGCGCCATCTTGGTCAGATCGGAATCTTCCTTGGCCAGATGGCCGCGCACGACCCCGGCCAGGTCCGATACGTTGAGGAGCTTGCCGAGCACGGGGAACAGTTCGTCCGCAGCCCGTTCCAGCAGAGAACTCCAGGAGCGCAGGTTGTTGCCGGCGAGCAGATGCACTCCCTGCTTTCTGGCCGTGGCCGTGTGGTCCGGGGGAGCGGAGCAGGCGGCCGCGAACTCGGACGCGATTTTTTCGCGGGTGCGCAGCAGCGGTCCGAAGAGGTCGATGATTTCGGCGTAGGCAGGGCGGTCCTTGCGCAGCGTTTCAAGGCTGGCTTCGACGGAGGCGGTGGTGAACGGGCGGGGCATCTCGATCCTTCCTGTTTCTGGTCGGGTTGCAGGGGAAGTCCCCTGAATCTGGTGCGTTCCCTCGGACGCGACCGGAGCTGCTTGCGCGGTCCGGTCCGGATTGTCCGGCGGAGCAGCCGGGCCGGATCCGTTCGGGCCTTGCGCCGAGAGGGCGCGGCAAGGCCTGGTTATTATGCCTATTCCGGCATGATTATGAGTATGCCACAAGCTGGCGAGGCGCAATAGGCGCTCATTTAGGCGAGGTTTGACACCTGAAAGCGGCCGCTCCGGGCGCTGAAGGCCGCGCAAATGCCGAAAGAAGGGATTTTCGGGCGAGCCTGCTTTCCGATGCGCGTCCCCTGGGGGCGCGGCCGCAAGGGCCGCGCCCGGCAGGGTTTCGACAGTCCGGCCTAGGCCAGTCTGTCGGCGATCCGCTTGAAGGGTCTGCCCAGCGCGGCCAGGAACTCCTTGCGGTCCAGGGGCCGCACCGGCGTGAGCGCGGCCACGGCGTAGTCGTGGTAGTTCTTGGGTTCGTCGATGAGCAGGAAGATCACGTTCACGTCTTCCGGGTCCGCGAGCATGGCCTGGGGGAAGCTCTGCTTCACCGTGGCCAGCCGCTCTTCTGCGAGCTTCAGCATGTCCGCGCGCTCCCCGAAGTTCATGGTCCCGGTGGGACAGGCCTTGACGCAGGCGGGCAGCATGCCCTTGAGCACGCGCTCGTTGCACATGGTGCACTTAGAGATCAGCCCGGTTTCCGCGTTGCGGCGCGGAATGTTGTAGGGGCAGGCGTCGCGGATGTCCTCGAAGTCCGATGCGCTGTACTTCCTGGTCTTGTCCGTAAAGATCACGGCGCCGGTCTTCTTGTCCTGGACGATGGCGTTTTCCACGGTCATGTCGCCGACCTGCTTGCAGGGCGGGGACACGCAGTGGCGGCACTGGTCCGGGAAGAAGTTCCAGCGGATCACTTCGCCGTCCAGGTGCTCGCTGAAGCGCACGAGCTTATAGTTGAAGGGGTTGAGATCCTGCGGGTTCTGGTGGCTCCCCCAACCGGACTGGGTGGTCTTGTTGGCGGGCAGCTCGTTCCATTCCTTGCAGGCGACCTGGCAACCCCGGCACGCCGTGCAGCGCGAGGTGTCGATCAGAAACGACTTCGGCATGGTGGTCTCCTTTCTGGACCGGGCGGGCAATGCCCGCCCGGGTCACACGTTAGCTTGCAAGCTCGGTGAGCTTGTCGGCCTTGCGGATGTTCACGCAGCAGGCCTTGTATTCCGGGATGGTGGTGTTCGGGTCGCCGACCGAGGGCGTGAGCCTGTTGGTCGAGTCGCCCGTACCGGGGGTGGTCCATCCGAAACAGAAAGGCATGCCGATTTCGTGAATGATCCTGCCGTGCACCTTGAGGGGACGCATGCGCACCGTGACCATGGCGAAGGCTTCCACGCGGCCGCGGATGCTCTCGATGATCACGCCTTCGCCGTTCTTGATGCCCTTTTCCTCGGCCAGTTCCGGGCTCAGTTCCACGTAGAGCTGGGGCTCGGTTTCCAGGAGGTTGGGCACGTTGCGGGTTTCGCCGCCGCCGCACCAGTGCTCCGTGACGTTGTAGGTCGTGAGCACGATGGGGTAGCGCGGGTCCGCCGGAGCCGCGAGCAGGTCCATGTCGCTGTTCACGGACTTGTAGCACGGGCTGCTGAGCTGCTTCGAGAACAGGTTGCTGTCCACCGGAGTCTCGACGGGCTCGTAGTGTTCGGAGAACGGTCCGTCCTGGCGTCCCGGCCCGAAGACCTGGCCGTAGCCGTGCTTGGACATGATGAAGGGGTTTCTGCCCTTGCCCGTGGACAGGGGCGGCCAGCCGCCGTCGGGCACGTCGCCGACCCACTTGCCGTCCTTCCATTCGATGACGGCCTTGGCCGGGTTGTACGGCTTGCCGTTTTCGTCCACGGAGGCGCGGTTGTAGAGGATGCGGCGGTTGACGGGCCAGGACCAGGACCAGTTCGGGTAGAGCCCGATGTTGGCCTGCATTTCGGTCTGCTCCGCGCTGCGGCGCTTGGACTTGTTCCCGTCTTCCTCGGTGTAGCTGCCCGCGTAGAGCCAGTTCAGGCTGGCGGTGGAGCCGTCGTCCGCCAGCGCCGTGAACGAGGGCACCTGCTGTCCGGCCTTGTAGAGCTTGTCCTTCACCATGGTGTCCTTGGTGAAGTGGCCGTTGATGCGCTTGCAGACGTCGTCCGGGTCGTAGGTCGCGGGCCAGTCGAGCTTGAGCACGGCTTCGGGCAGGGTTCCGCCTTCCTTCTTGTACAGGCCGCGGACGTTGTTGACGATGTCCACGAACATCTGGCCGAAGTTGCGGGCCTCGAACTGCGGCTTGATGGCCTGGTAGTGCCAGAGCAGCCAGCGGCCGGAGTTGGTCACGGAGCCTTCCTTCTCCAGGCGGTGGGCCGAAGGCAGCAGGAATACCTCGGTCTTGACCTTTTTCGGGTCCACGCCGGGTCGGCGCCAGTTGTCCGTGGTCTCGGAGTGGTGCAGTTCCGCGGTCACGAGCCAGTCCAGGTTGTCCAGGGCCTTGCGGATCTTGTTCGAGTTCGGCACCGAGTTCATGGGGTTCAGTCCGATGATGATGCCGCCCTTGATCTTGCCCTGATACATGCGGTCGAAGAGGAACATATAGGAATAGTCCTCGCCCTTTTCGATCTTGGGCAGCAGCTCGTAGCAGAAGCCGTTGTCCTTGGTGGCGTTCTCGCCGAACCAAGCCTTGAGCAGGCTGGCGAAGTACTTGGGCTTGTTTTGCCACCAGTTGGCCGAGAGCGGGTCGTGGCTGACCGGGGTGTTGGCCTTGTTGTAGTCCTCGAAGGTCTGCCAGCCGTTGTGCGGCATGGCCATGTATCCGGGGATGATGTGGTAGAGCAGGGTGTGGTCCGTGGAGCCCTGGACGTTGGGCTCGCCGCGCAGCGCGTTGATGCCGCCGCCGGCCACGCCGATGTTGCCGAGCAGGAGCTGGATGATGGCTGCGGAACGGATGTTCTGCACGCCCACGGTGTGCTGGGTCCAGCCCAGGGCGTACATGATGGTTCCGGCCTTGTCCGCCTTGCCCGTGGCCGCGAAGGCTTCGTACACGCGCCTGAGGTTCTTCTCGGATACGCCCGTGGTGGCGGAGACGTCCGCCAGGGTGTAGCGCGAGTAGTGCTTCTTCATCAGCTGGAACACGCAGCGGGGATTCTTCAGGCTGGCGTCGCGCACGGGCACGCCGTCCGCGTCCATCTCGAACTCCCACTTGCTCTTGTCGTAGAGCCGGGTCTTGGGGTCATACCCCGAGAACAGGCCGTCCTTGAAGTCGTAGCCCTTGCCCACGACCAGGGCCGCGTTGGTGTATTCGGCCACGTACTTCTTGAAGTAGGACTCGGTTTCGAGGATGTGGTGGATCATGCCGCCGAGAAAGGCGATGTCCGTGCCGGAGCGCAGGGGAACGTGGAAATCCGAGCGGGCCGAGGTCCGCGAGAACTTCGGGTCCACGTGCATGACCACTGCGCCCTTGTCCTTGGCGCGCAGAACCCACTTGAAAGAGATTGGATGGTGCTCGGCAGCATTGCTGCCCATGATCAGGATGGCATCGGCATTCTTGATGTCGATCCAGTGATTCGTCATCGCGCCGCGTCCGAACGACTCTCCCAGAGCCGCAACAGTGGCGCTGTGTCAAATACGAGCCTGGTGGTCCATGTGGACGACGCCCAGGCCGCGCATGGCCTGGTGGGCGAGCGCGCATTCCTCGTTGTCCGCGTGGGACGTTCCGAGGAGGAACATGGATTCGAGGCGGTTGACCGTGTCGCCCTTTTCGTTCTTGAGGATCAGATCCTTGTCGCGGGTGTCCTTGACGCGCCTTGCGATGCGCTCCAGGGTCCACTCCCAGCTCTTCTCTTCCCACTTGTCGCTGAAGGGCGCGCGGTAGAGCGGCTTCTTCACGCGATGGTGGCTGGTGGTCATGGTGAACATGGCCGCGCCCTTGGCGCAGAGCGATCCCTCGTTGACGGGGTAGTCCGGGTCGCCTTCGGTGTTCACCAGCTTGCCGTCCTTCACGTAGCCGATGGCGTTGCAGCTCACCGAGCAGAACGGGCAGACCGTGAAGATTTCCTTGGCGCCGTCGATCTTGAGATCGGCGGCATACGCCTCCACCGGCGTGAGGTCCACGCCGAGCTGGACCAGCCCGAAGCCGGCAGCCCCGGCTCCGGCCAGCTTGAGGAAACTCCTCCGATTACATTGCATCAATGGCCTCCTTTGCTTGGCCCGTCAGCGATTTGCGGGCCGTATGGATAGACAGGGTCGATACTGGAGGCCAGGATACAATAAAATTCTTTTATTTCAACATGTTATATTTAACATGTTGGAAGCCGGACTACTTCCGCCCGGAGAATGGTTGCGTCTTTATCGGCAGGATATCGCAGCTTTTTTGGAAGGCGAAACTCTCCACGGCGCGGAACCATTCCTCGAAGCGTGCGGAAAGCGTTTCTCCGAACGGCGTGAGCCGATACCCGGAACGGCGGCAGCCATTTCTTTCAATGAGCTGCTCGCCGAGCAGTTCCTCTGTCTTCTTGATCTTGCCCCAGGCGCCCCGGTAGGACATGCCCAGGTTGGCCGCCGCGGCGGTCAGGGAGCCGCTGTTCCTGATCTCGCGCAGGAGCAGCAGCCGTCCCATGCCGAAGAGCACGCCGTCCGGCGATTCGAGCCAGAGATGCATGCGGATCACGGCGTTGCGGCTGGATGGGCGCTGCCGTCCCGTTGCGGCGGTTCTGTTCTGGTCGTCGTGGTCCATGCGTTCTCCGGCGGGGTGTGGGACCGTCCGTGCCCGGTGATCCGGATTGATTATGCTCAAAAAGACATGATTATGTCTAGGAGATGCTCCGGGGCGGGGCAACGGCCTTTTACTGTACCTCGGTTTGGCACTCGGCGCGCTGCGGCAAAGGAATGGGGCCGCAAAAAAGGAGCCGATAAGGAAAGGATCGCAAAAAAAGGGGGCCGATCCGGAGAGCTGCCGGATCGGCCCGAAGGGGTTCGCGGGCTGTCGCAGAACAGCCGCGGGGAGAGAGCTAGACCTTGCGCACCTCGATGAAGTGCTCCTGCATGGAGATGGCTCCGCCGGCCTTGTCGTACTTGCCGATGCCCTTGGGCATGAGCTGGTTGTCGGCGACGCCCTTGCCGCGCGCGCGGCTCTCGCAGGGCAGGGTATGTCCGAATCCGTGGATCATGAAGACGCATTCGGGATGGATGAACGGGGTCACGAAGGCCTTGATGCGGCCCCTGTGTCCGTTGCTGCCCACTTCCACGTAGTCGCCGTCCGCGATGCCGAGCTTTTCGGCTTCGGTCGTGTTGATCCAGAGCAGGTTCTCCGGCATGCGCTCGTGCAGCAGCGGGTTGTTGACCGTATGGCCCTGGGTGTGCAGAGCGCAGCGTCCGAAGGCGATGCGGTAGCGGCCCTGGGGCGGGCGTTCCGGGGACTTGTAGGGCGGGAGCGAGGGCAGCCCGTCCGCGTCCAGCTTGGGCGAGTGGACCTCGATCTTGCCGGAGGCGGTCTTGAACTTGAACTCGTCCATGTTCCGGTAGAGCGGCTTGTCCGCGAGGCCGACAGAGCCCTTGGCCTCGAAGTCCTCGATGCTCACGCCGGTTCCGTCGAGCTGGAAGTTCCAGACGTCCTCGATCTTGTCGTAGGCCAGTTCATCGATGCCCATCTTCTTGGCCAGCATGGCGTAGATTTCCCAGATGGCCTTGGTGTCGTGGAGCGGCTCCATGACGCGCTTGCGCATGATGAACGAGGGCTTCAGGCCGTTCTTGGTGGCCAGGATCGAATCGCGCTCCAGGTAGGGCGAGATGGGCAGGACCACGTCCGCGAACCAGGCCGTGTCGGACCAGGAGAAGGTCACGGCCACGAGCAGGTCGAGGTTGGCCCACTTCTTCTTCACGTCCTCCACGTCCGGGAAGGCCATGAGGGGGTCGTGGCGGTGGGCGATGTAGGCCTTGATGGGATACGGCTCGCCCGTGACGATGGCCTCGTAGGCGAGGTTCACCAGTCCGGGACCGGCGTCGTAGTGGGTGCGGCCTTCCATCCAGCCCACGCCGTCGGCGCGCTTGGCCTTGGGCTTGGGGAAGAGTTCCATGAAGCTCTTCAGGCCCTTGCGGCCGAAGTCGTCGGGCTTGTTCATGATCGGCAGTCCGCCCTTGGCCCCGATGCTGCCCAGCAGGGCGTTGATCAGGTAGGCGGTGCGCGACATGTAGAACGAGTCGGAATAGCGGGCGGTCATCCAGCCGGGATGCCAGATCACGGCGGGGGCGGCTTCGGAAAGCTCGCGGCAGAAGGCGCGGAGCTTTTCGGCGGGCACGCCGGTTTCCTGCTCGGCCCATTCCGGGGTGTAGGGCTTGACGAACTCCGCGAGCACTTCGAAGTCGTTGAAGTGCTTTTTCACAAAGTCCGCGTCGTAGAGCTTGGCTTCGATCAGCTCGTTGATGACGGCCAGGTTGAATCCGTAGTCGGTGCCGGGGCGGACCATGAAGAAGTTGTCCGCCTTGGCCGCGGTCACGCTGGCCCGGATGTCGATGCTGGTGATCTTGGCGCCGTTGGCCACGGCGTCCAGGGTGTTGTTGACCTCGGCGACGTTCACGGCCTCGAAGATGTTCCTGGTCTGGACCACGAGGTGCTTGGTGTTCTTGAGGTCGTAGGCCACGCCCTTGCGTCCGAATCCGAACACGGACAGGGCCGCGTTCTGCACGTTGCGCGCGCAGGCGGAGTCGTGGTTGTTGTAGTTCGGGGTACCGATGGCGCGCAAAAACGCCCGGTAGAAGTCGCGGAAGGGACCGCCCCGGTCCGAGAAGAGCACGGCTTCGTCGCCGTATTTCTCGCGGACCGCGTTCAGTTTGGCGGCCACGTAGTCCAGGGCCTCGTCCCAGCTCACCGCGCGCCACTTTCCTTCGCCCCGTTCGCCCTCGCGGATGAGCGGGGTTTGAGGACGTTCGTTGTCCTCGGTCAGGGCCACACCCGCCGCACCGCGCGGACAGAGCGCGCCGTTGAGTCCCGGCGCGTGGGGGTTGCCCTGGATATAGACGCAGCGACCGTCCTCGACCTCCGCCTCGATGGGACAGCGGACCGAACACATGCCGCAAATGCTGAAAACTTTCTTTCTCGCCATGGCTTCCTCCAGAATGCCGTCTGTGCCCGAAACAGCGGCTTTCTTCTCCTTATACAGCAAAAGCGCGGGGAATCCACGTTTTCGAGGTATTTTGGAGACGACACGATTTCGCTTGATTTACAGGATGTTTCGCTCAGGCAAAAGACATGTGAAAAAAATAACGTGAGAATGCGGCCCAAGGGGCATTTCCTCCTCTTTTGGGTCGTCAAGCAATGGGAAAAAAATAACGAGGCCGCATCGACATTGACACATGGGAGGCGATATGGTTCTAGACTGGACTATAGAAGTGTGCCCGAAACACACGGTTAAAGCCTGTCGAGGTGATAAATGGCCGCTTACAGGATCAAATTGGACAAGAGTCGCTGCATCGCCTGCATGGCCTGCCTGGTTCATTGCAAGCAGAAGAACCGGGTGCCGCAGGGACTTTCTTTGAACAAGCTTTTCGCGGAGCTGGAAGACAAGGACGGCAAGCCCGTGCTCAAGGTCAAATACCAGCCCTGCCTGATGTGCAAGAACCCGGAATGCGTTCCCGCCTGCCCCACCGGGGCCATGCAGAAGCGCGAGTCCGACGGTCTCGTGTTCATCGACGAAGAGCTTTGCATCGGCTGCGGAGAGTGCATCGAGGCCTGCCCCTGGGACGTGCCCGTCCTGGACGAGGCGCGGGGCAAGGCCATCAAGTGCGACTACTGCATGGACCGCATCAAGGAAGGCCGCGACCCGGCCTGCGTCACGGGCTGCACCGCCCACGCGCTCTCCTTCCTGCGTCCGGAATAACCGAATCGGACGGCCGGAACACGGCCGACAACCGTAAGAGCATCACAAGTCCAAGGAGGAAGGGATGAAATCCAAGAGGCTGTATCTTCTTCTGGCGCTGGCCGTTCTGGCCGTGTGCCTGTTCGCCATGCCCGCGTGGGCCAACGAACGTCTGGTCAAGGCCATTGCCGAGGCCCAGGCCAACATGCCCGACAAGGTCACCGGCGAAGCCGGCTACCTGGGCATTCCCGGCGGTCCGCAGCTGCAGTGGTGGTGGGGCCTGCTCTGGGCGATCTGGGTCGGCTGGATCTTCTCCACGGTCGGCGCGTTCGGCGGCATCATGGCCGGCGTCGGCCACATCACCATCTACGGCCTGGGCGACTACGCCAAGGGCTTCGGCAAGGACGCCAAGCTGAACAAGGTCGTCACCGACTCCATCCGCGTGTCCAACCAGTGGCTGGTGGGCTGCTCCGCGGGTCTGTCCACCTTCAACTACTGGAAGGCCGGACGCCTCGTGCTGCCCCTGGGCATCGCCCTGGCCATCGGTTCCGTGGCCGGTTCCTGGCTGGTGCCCTGGCTCACCGCGGGCAAGATCAGCCTGAAGGCCTACCTCGGCTACTTCGGCCTGTTCGTGCTCTTCCTGGGCTGCTACCTCTTCTATGAAACCACCCCGGCCGGCCAGGGCAAGAAAAAGGCCGCCAAGGCCGCTGCCCAGGCTTTCCAGGAGAGTGTGAAGAAGCAGCGCGAGGGCGGCGAAGTGAACATGGCCGAGATGGGCGTGAAGGTTCAGAAGTTCACCCCCACCAGCTGCGAGTTCACCTTCTTCGGCGTCGAGTTCAATTTCAACCCGGTCATCCCGGTCATCGGCGGCTTCTTCATCGCGGCCCTGGCGTCCTTCCTGGGCGTGGGCGGCGGCTTCCTGCTGGTGCCGTTCCTGACCTCCGTGGCCGGACTGCCCATGTACCTCGTGGCCGGCACCTCCGCCGCCGCGGTCTTCGTGGGCATGGTCAACTCCATCGCCTCCTACATGGTCCTCAAGGGCACCCCGGTGGAATGGTCCCTCATCGGCGCCGAGCTGGTGGGCATCGTCATCGGCTCCCTGATCGGCCCGCGCACCTCCAAGTACATCCCGGACATCTGGCTGAAGCGCCTCTTCATCGTCCTGGCCGTGTACGTGGGCATGCGCTACACCCTCAAGGGCTTCTTCGGCATCAGCATCTGGCCGTAAGCCTCCCGAGTCCAACGCCGCAAGGCGATACCGTCACCTTCGCGGGGCCGTCCGGGTTGTCCGGGCGGCCCCGCCCTCTTCGGGGAGGAGGCCCTCTCCGCCGGATTCCGCCGAAACGCAAGACTTGGTTTGCCGTCCGCTTCAGGGTAGGATGCACGAAATCTTGAAACGAGGAACCGCCCGATGCTGAGCGAATTCTATTCCTTCATCGACCCCGCGCTGATCGCGCCCTTCCGCTGGCCCGGCAACGAATACGCCGGCTTCGCCCTGGGCCTGTTCTGGGTCGCGCTGGTGGCCACGGTCATCGGCGAGCTGTGCATGGCCGGGGTGTATTTCTTCAACCGCGACCACTTCGCGGAGATGCGCCGGGAAATGGTCCGGCACAACAATCTTTCCATCCGCGCCCTGGGCTTCAAGGACAAGGCCAGCTACAAGGCGTGCAACTCCATCGCCAACGAGGAGTTCGGCCGCAATTTCTTCGCGGGCATCGCGCTCTTCGCCTCCTCGGTCTGGCCCGCGTTCTTCGCCATGGGCTGGTTCGACTTCCGCTTCCGCGGCGTGGAATTCGAGTTGCCCCTGTTCGGCGTCGTGGGCACCGGGTTTCTCTTCGTGCCGATCTACATCCTCACCCGCTACGGCTTCCACAAGGCCAAGCCCTGGCTGCCGCTCTTCTCCTGGATCAAGAAGAAGGTCGCGGAGAACGAGGCGGGCGAGGAGATGATCACCTATATGGATATCGTCAAGAAGCCGGAAGAGGAGGGCGCTCCCTCCGAGACGGAAAAGACGAGGAGCAAGAACACCGCCTCGGAAGAGGCAGCGGCCTCGCGCTGACGTTTGTTTCCGCTGCTTCGTTCCGCAACGGCTTCGGAGCAAAAACGTCGAAAGCCGCCGCACGCGAGCAACGTGCGGCGGCTTTTTGCGTCCGGCGGCTGTCGGGGAATCGGCCCGGCGGCTAGCTCGCGTGCTCCTGGACGGCCAGGAGCAGCTCGTCCGGCTTGTCCGGAGCCAGGAGCAGCCGCACCTCGCCCGCGTCCACGAACACGGCCTCGTTGCTGTTGCCGAGCACGAAGGCCTCTCCGCCGCCCACCAGGGTGAAGGTTCCGCAGCGATACTGGCCGAACTTCATGCCGCGTTTGGTGGATTTGACGGCCAGCAGGGGGTCGGTCTTCAGGTCGGCGCGGCTGACGCGGGCGACGTCGCTCCAGGGCAGGGCCAAATCCAGGAAAGGAGGGCCGCTGAGCAGCAGGCCGTCGGCGTCCGCCGTGATCTCGGCGCGGGCGGGGTTGACCAGGAGCATGTACCAGTAGAGCAGGGCCAGGGGACCGGCCACGGCGATGAGGCAGATGCCCGTCCAGGTCAGGCCCGACCGGAACGACCAGGCCGTGATCGCGGCCACGACCGCCACCGCCAGGATGAAGCCGATGATCACCCAGCGGTTCATGGGTATCCGGAATACGCGCATTGTACGGACCTCCGCAGTGTCTTTATGGATGCGGAACATAGTACGTTTCCGGCGCGCGGTCAAAAATACGTTGGAATGGTGCGGCCGTTGGGGTAGACTCGCGGCGGCTGCCCGCGCGTCGCGCTGCGCGGCCAAAAGGGGATCAAGGGGGCTGAATGCAGCGAAAACGGAATGCGGCCTGGGCCGCCCGCTGGCTTTTCCTCGCCTTGGCGCTCTTCGCGCTGGCAGGGGCTTCGGGCTGCGGCGAGGACGAGCCCTCGGTGCGCGTGAATCTGGCGCACCGCGAGGAACTGACGGCCCAACCTCGGCAGGACGCCGTGACCTACGCCTACCTGCCGCAATATTCCCACGCCGTATCCTACGAGCGCCACCGCCAGTTGCTCGAATATCTCCGCCGCGAGACCGGCCTGCCCCTGCGCCAGATCTTCCCGGACACCTTCGACGAGCATATCGAGATGGTCCGGCGCGGCGAGATCGACATCTCCTTTTCCAACCCCTTCGTCTACATTCAGCTCGCCGAGGACGGCGCGCGCGCCTTCGCCCGCATCGTGGAGCCGGACGGCAGGCCCTATTTCCGGGGCCAGATCATCTGCCGCGCGGACAACCGCTCCATAAAATCCCTGAAGGACTGCCGGGGCAAGCGCTGGATCGCCGTGGACGCCAACTCCGCGGGCGGCTACCTCTTTCCCCTGGGTCTTTTTCTGGACAACGGCATCCGCAGGAACGACTTCGCCCAGCTGGCCTTTGCGCCCGGACCGGGCGGCAAGCAGGAGAAGGTCGTGCTTTCGGTGCATTCCGGCGCCTACGACCTCGGCTCCATCCGCAAGGGAACGCTGGACATTCTCGCTGGCAAGGTGGACCTCTCCAAGATCCGGGTGCTGGCCGAGACGCCGGACTATCCCGGCTGGGTCTATTCCGCGCGCAAGGGGCTCGACCCGGCCATCGTCAAGAAGGTGGCCAGGGCCATGTTCGCCCTGGATCCGGGCAGGCCCGACGACGCGCGCATCCTCTCTGCCGCCGGGGTGCGGGGCATCGTCCCCGCGACGGACGACGACTACGACGCCGTGCGCGAGCTGGCCAGCAAGCTCGCCGAGGACGGCGCCCTTCCCAGCGTGGTGACGGAATGAGGCTCGTGTCGCGTCTGCGGTTCCGTTCCAAGCTGGTGCTGGGCATTTCGGCCATCGTGGTCTGCACCACCGTGATGCTCACCCCGCTGGTGGCGCGCATGACCGCCACGGCCCTGCTGGACGAGAGCAAGAAGCGCGGCTCCGCCGTGGCCGAGAGCCTTGCCGCGCGCGCCGTGGACCCGCTGCTCTCCGGCGACCTCCTGCGGCTCAAGAACATGGTCGACGAGGCCGAAAAGCTGGGGGACGAGGTCATCTACGCCTTCATCCTCGACCAGACCGGCTATGTTCTGGCCCAGACCTTCAAGGGCGGATTTCCCGTGGAGCTGCTCGGCGCGAACCGGGCGGGACCGGATTCCAAGGCGCGCATCCAGCTCCTGGAAACCGACCAGGGCCGCATCGACGATTTCGCGGCTCCGGTGCGCGTGGGCGGGGCCAATTTCGGCGAGGTCCGCCTGGGGCTTTCGCGCAAGCCCATCCAGGCCCGCGTCAACGATCTCGTCCTGACCATGAGCACGCTTTCCGGCGGAGCCCTGGCCCTGGCCATCGCCCTTTCCACCATCTTCGCCAACAAGGTCACCAGCCGCATCGGCCGATTGCGCGAGCACGCCGAGAACATGGTCAAGGGCGACCTGGACCTGCACTCGGCCCCGCCCGCGAACAGGAACTGCTGGGAGATCATGAACTGCGGGCTGAAGGCCTGCCCGGCCTACAAGGACAGGGACCGGCGCTGCTGGTATCTCGCCGGGACGCTCTGCCCGGACTGCGCCCACCCGGACGCCTCGAACTATCGCGACTCCTGCCGCCACTGCCCGGTCTATCATGAAAACGCGGGCGACGAGATTCAGGATCTGGCCGAAACCTTCGACGTCATGGCCCTGAGCCTGAAGACCTACATCAGCGAGCTCAAGGACGCCGAGCGCGTGCTCTCCAACCAGGAGCGGCTCATGCGCACGATCCTCAACGTGACCCCGGACCTCGTCTCCCTGGTGGACACCCGCATGATCTACCAGGCCGCGAACACGGCCTTCGCCTCGTTCGTGGGCCGCGACGTGCGCGACATCCGGGGCAAGACCGACTTCGACCTCTTTCCGGAAGAGATGGCCGAGCAGCGCCACCTGGAGAGCCGCGACATCCTCCAGACGGGCCGCCGCCTGGACCGCCAGGACTGGATCGTCTCGTCCAAGGGCACCCGCTGGTTCCACACCGTGAGCATCCCCGTGCGCGACCAGGAGGGCCGCATCACCGGCCTGCTGCGCACGGACCGCGACCTCACGGACCTGAAACGCTACCAGGAACAGCTCATCCAGTCCCAGAAGATGGAATCCGTGGGCAAGCTCGCGGGCGGCGTGGCCCACGAGATCAACACCCCCCTGGGCGTGATCCTGGGCTATTCCCAGCTGCTCATGGAAGACGTGGAGGAGGATTCCCAGATTCACCAGGATCTGGCCACCATCGCCAAGCAGGCCAAGGTCTGCCGCAAGATCGTGGCCGACCTGCTCGGGTTTTCCCGCCAGGCCGAGAGCGTCAAGCGCGAGATGTGCTTCAACAACTCCGTCATGGAGGCCGTGAGCCTCGTTCGCCACACGTTCGAGATGGACAAGGTGGAGATCGAGGAACGGCTCGACGATCGGATGCCGATCATTTACGGTGATCCCGAAAAGCTCAAGCAAGTCTGGATCAACCTGCTCAACAACGCCCGAGACGCCATGCCCGAGGGCGGGCGCATCGTGGTCAAGACCAAGCTGGACACCCCGGCCCAAAAAGTGACACTCTGGCTGGCGGATACGGGCACGGGCATCGGCGAAGAGGACATGCGGCTGGTTTTCGACCCGTTTTTCACCACCAAACCCGTAGGCAAGGGCACGGGCCTGGGGCTTTCCGTTTCTTTCGGCATCATAGAGGACCACGGCGGCGAGATTCGCGCCGAGAGCCCCGCGCCGGAGGAGTTCGCGGACCATTCGCGGCCGGAGGCCGGGCCGGGCACCCTGTTCATCGTGGACCTGCCCCTGGACCACGCCAGCATGGTCGAGGCGGGGAGTCCCGCCCTGCGGCAGGGGGCGCCGGGACCGTGGACCGCCGGAACCGTCCGCACAGGAACCACCAAAACGCACATCGCGCGCGAGGCAGAGGAGCAGAAGGGATACAATGGCTGAAATCATAGTTGTGGACGACATTTCCGACGCCGGGATTCTGGTCAAGCGCATTCTGGAACGCAAGGGGCACACGGTGTTCGCCTTCACCGAAGAGGAGGAGGCCATTGCCCACGCCGCGACCAGCAAGCCCGACCTCGCCATCCTGGACATCAAGCTCAAGAAGATGACCGGGGTGGAGGTGCTCGAGGAACTCAAGAAGGTCAATCCCGACATCAAGGCCATCATGCTCACCGGCTACCCCACGCTGGAAACGGCGCGCGAGTCCCTGCGCCTGGGCGCGAGCGAGTATTGCGTCAAGCCCATCGACAAGGACGAGCTGGAGGCCAAGGTTGCCGAAGTCCTGGAAGGCTAGCCGGGAGGCGGGTGCGCGCGCGTGATCATCGCCGAACTCTTCAAGCACTGGACCTACCAGGTCTTTGCGCCCGGAGCGCTCCTGCGCAGCAAGTACAACGCCTTCAAGGAGCTGCTGGAGTACGACGACCGCTGCCTGGAGGGCATCGCCGACCTTGAGGAGATCGCCTACGGGCGGGAAAAGGCGGACTGGGCGCGCATGAGCCGGCTGAGCCGCCAACTGACACGCGACGTGGGCGAAATGGTCCGGCGGCTGAAGATCATGGGCCCCTCGCGCTACGTGGGCCTGCCCGACTACTACAACAAATTCCGCTTTTACGTGAGCATGGGCATGGACATGCCCGACCCGGCCATTGCCCCGCCCCATGTCATCGGGCTGGAGGAGGCCGCGGACGTGCCCCTGCTCGCAGGGGGCAAGGCGCGCAACGCCGGGCTCATGGCCGCCGAAACCTATCTCAACGTGCCGCCGGGCTTCGTGGTCACGTCCAACGCCTTCAACTACTATCTTGAAGCCAACGGGCTGCGCCCGGAGCTGGACGAGCTGCTCGGCAGGGTCGAGCTGTCCCGCCCGGCCGAGCTGGAGCGGCTCTGCGCCGAGATGCGCACGCTGGTGCTGTCCGGCTCGGTGCCGCCCCCCATCGCTTCGGAAATGGAGCGCCGCGCGCACGAGCTCGCGGGCGAGGGCGGCGCGCTGGCGGTGCGCTCCAGCGCCGTGGCCGAGGACGGCGAACTCTCCTTTGCCGGGCAGTACGAGAGCATCCTGCCCGTGGACCCGGCCCTGACCCTGGAAGCCTACAAGCGCGTGCTGGCCGGGAAATACGCGCCCCGCGCCGTGACCTACCGCATTCTCAACGGCCTCAGCGACGTGGAGACGCCCATGGCCGTGCTGGTCATGCCCGTTGTCGAGGCGCGGGCCGCCGGCGTGGTCTACACCCTGGACATGGACCGCACCCAGGCCGTCTGCGGCATGCTCTCCATCTACGCCGTGCCCGGAGTGGGCGAAAATCTCGTGGGCGGCAAGTCCGTTCCGCAAATCTACTGCCTGACCCGCGAGGCGGACCCGCTGCTCGTGCAGGAGCCCGGCGAGTCCGCAGTGCTCGACCCGGAGCAGGCGGCCGAGGTGGCCAAGGCGGCCCTGGAGCTGGAGCAGATGTTCGGCGAGCCCCAGGACGTGGAATGGGCCATGGACCAGCAGGGCAAGCTGCACATCCTGCAATCCCGGCCCCTGGGCGGGGGACACAGGATCGCCTCCGCACCGGAAAGGCCGGCCCCGCCCGACGCCCGGCTTCTGCTCGCGGACGCCAGCCGCGCTTCCGCGGGCGCGGCCCATGGCCGGGTCTTTCATTTCGTTCCGCCGGGCCACACCCTGGAGGACATCCCCCGCGACGCCGTGCTCGTGGTCGGCGCGCTGGACCCGGCCCTGGCCGGAGCCGTGGGCAAGATCCGCGGCGTCATCGCCGAGGCGGGCAGCCGGGCCAGCCACTTCGCCTCGGTGGCGCGCGAATTCGGCCTGCCCGTGCTCGTGGGCGTGGAGGACGCCTTCGAGCGCTTTTCCGCCGGGGGCGAGGTCACGATGGACGCGGACACCGGCTCGGTCTACGAGGGGCTGGTGGAGAGCCTGCTCCTCGCGGAGGAAAAGGCCCCGCGTTCCAGCCCGGCCCTGGAGCGGCTGCGGCAGGTCATGCCGCACATCGCCCGGCTCACGCTCACGGATCCGGAATCCCCTGAGTTTTCACCTGAAAAGTGCCATTCCCTGCACGACATCGTGCGCTTCTGCCACGAGAAGGCCGTTTCGGAGATGTTTCTGCTCGTGGGCAGGGGCGGGCGCGGCCTGGGCGCGGCGCGCAAGCTGGAGTCCGGCCTGCCGCTGGTCATGTACCTGCTGGACGTGGGGGGCGGCTTTTTCGACCAGGCCAAGGACAAGGACACGGTCACGCCGGACGACATCAAAAGCCCGCCCATGTGGTCGCTCTGGCAGGGGCTTTCGGACAAGGAAGTGGTCTGGCACGACGGGCTCACGCACATGGACTGGGAGGAGTTCGACCGGGTCAGCGCGGGCATCTTCAAGCACGACTCCGCGCTCCTGGCGAGCTACGCCGTGGTGGCCGAGGACTACGCCCATCTCATGGTCCGCTTCGGCTATCATTTTTCCCAGGTGGACGCGCTCTGCGGGCCGGACGCGCGCAAGAACTACGTCAATTTCCGCTTCAAGGGCGGCGGCGGGCTGATGCACCAGCGCGAGCTGCGCCTGCTCTTCCTGCAGCGCGTGCTGGAGGCCGAGGGCTGGAAGGTGCGCGTGCGCGGCGACCTGCTCGACGCGGCCACCGGGGGCCGGAGCGAAGCCGCGACCCAGAAGCAGCTCTTCCTGCTCGGCCGTATTCTTGGCCGCACCCGGCTCATGGACATGGGCCTGGAGGACGAGCGCCACGTGGAGCGGCTGGTGGAGGAATTTCTGAATCCGCCCGCAGGGAACGAATACTGAGGCGCGCATGGCCGAGAACAAGCCCGCATACAAGCTCGACTGGGTCACGGACCATCTGGCCGTGGGATATGCGCCCATGTCCGTGGCGCAGCTCGACTCCCTGCACGAGCAGGGCGTGGACGCCATTTTGAATCTCTGCGGCGAGTTCTGCGACCTGCACGACATCGAGGCCGGGCACGGCTTCGAGGTCTACTACATGCCCCTGCACGACGAGGAGGCCCCGGACCTGGCCGAGCTGGAAAAAGCCCTGGAATGGCTGGACGAGTCCATCTACCTGGACAAGCGCGTGCTGATCCACTGCCGCCACGGCATCGGCCGCACCGGCACGGTGCTCAACGCCTACCTGCTGCGCCGGGGCCTGGGCCACAAGCTCGCGGGCCGCACCCTGCGGGGGCTGCGCTCCAAGCCGGCCAACTTCGACCAGTGGTGGGCCATCCGCAAGTACGGCCGCAAGAGCGGCAAGCTGACCCTGCGCGAGCCTTCCCTGGAGTTCAAGCATCTCGTGGATCTCGCCCCGTACTTCCAGGACTACGAGGCGCTGGTGCGGCGGGCCGAGGATCTCTTCGACTACGAGGCGTCGGAATCCGCCGAGCGCAAGGCCCAGGGCCGCTGCGGCCTGAACCACGACCGCTGCTGCCATACTCCGGTCCGGCTGAGCCTTGTGGAGGCGGTCTATGTGGCGCACAAGATCAACGCGCAGCTGACCAGCCAGGAGCGGCTCGACGCCATCGGCCGGGCCGTGGCCACCGCGGGCAAGGAGCGCGCCGAACAGGCCCGGCACGAGGGCCGCGAGGTCTGCCTCGCCGAGGCCGGGGCGCTCTGCCCCCTTTCGGTGGACGGGCAGTGCTCCATCTTCCCGTACCGCCCGCTGCAATGCCGCTCGTTCGAGCTTTCCGAGGAGGTCGCGAACGAGCTGTGGGAAGACCTGCTCGCGCCGGAGCTGGACAAAGGCTCCCGCGACCTGTTCTTCTCCTTCACGTCCGAGTTCCCGGCGGAGGCGGCCATGTTCTTCGCCCTGCCGGACGTGGTCTCCGGCCGCTACGTCCAGACCTTCTTCCATTACATGATGCAAAAGAGCAAGAAACAGCCCGCATGACGTCGGCACGCCCCCTTTCCGAAAAGATCGACGCGGCCCTGAACCTTCTGAACGGGCTTTGCCGCGCGCATGGGCCGCAGCGGGTGGCCGTGGCCTGGACCGGGGGCAAGGATTCCACCGTGGCCCTGGATCTCTGGCGGCGGACGCTCGCCGGGTGCGGCGCTGGTGCGGCCGCGCGCGTCCTTTCCGTGGATACCGGGCTGAAGTTTCCGGAGGTGGTCGCGTTCCGGGACCGCTGGGCGCGGGAGTGGAAACTGGATCTGACCGTGGCCCGGCCGGAAATGGAGCTGCGGGGCTATGCCGTGGCCGTGGACAAGGTGGCCTGCTGCCGCGACCTCAAGGTGCTGCCTCTGCAACGGGTCGTGCGGGAGCAGGGGCTGGCCGTTCTGATTTCCGGATTGCGGAGCGACGAGCATCCCAGCCGGGCCGCGCGCGCGGCCCTGGAGCCGCGCGAGGCGGGGCAAGGATGCGTCTATGCGCAGTGCAATCCGCTCCTGGACTGGAGCGAGATGGAAATCTGGGCCTACCTGACCGGCCGGAACCTGCCTTTCTGCGAGCTGTACGCCCAGGGCTACCGCTCCCTGGGCTGCGTGCCCTGCACCTCGCGTTCGGGCCGGGGCGAACGCTCTGGCCGCGCCGCGGACAAGGAAGCCCAGCTCGATACCCTGCGTTCGCTGGGGTACTTCTAGCCCCCCATCCACGCCCCGGAGCGGTGCGTCAGCGCGCCGCGCCCGGTCCGGCGAAGAGCAGGCGCAGGGCCTGGCTGCGTTCCTCCAGCGGAAGCTTCATGATTTCCTCGTAAAAGCTGATGGCCACGTCCGCGACCACGGCGTGGTCGGCCTTGGGCATCAGGCGCGGGTCGGACATGGCCGCGAAGGCCGCGACAACGGGTTCGCGGCCCTTGTAGCGCGCTTCCAGCCGGGGCAGCAGCGTGTTCAGGGTCCGGCTGAGGGCCTCGTTGGCCCGTTCCCTGGACGGCGGGGCCTGGGGTTCGTGCAGGGCGCTGTCCATGACCTCGGCCAGCACGTCGAGAACGCGCTTGTTGTCCAGGCCGGAGATGTTCGGAGGCACGCGCTCCCCGGCAAAGGCCTGGGGAAAGAGGAACAGCAGGCAATATTTGGGATCCTGGTCGCGCAGGGCGTGCATCTGCTCCAGAGCCACCTCGGCGAAGTGGGACACGGAGAGGTCCGAGGCCTTGTCGATCAGAGGCATGGCGGCCTCGGCCGCAGTCTCGCCGATCAAGGCCATGTCCGTGACCAGGAATTCGCCGCCGGTTTCCAGGGCGTGGCGGGCCATGTCGGCCAGCCGGGCGCGGACCCTGTCCGCCGCGGCCGGGTCGGCCTCTTCGAGCAGGGCGAAGAAGCGGTGCTTGGACCAGGCCTTGTCCACCTCGGCCCGGATGCGGCGGTCGAGTTCGTTGCCGCCGTCTTCCGTTCCCGGCTCGCTTTGGTTCGTCTGAATGGAGGAGCCGCCGGAGAACAGGGGCACGACGTACTTGAGCCCGCCCACGGCGAGAACCGCTCCGAGCAGCAGGCAGAGCGCGCTGATGCCCAGGCGTTTGGCGCGGCTCTCCGTGCCGGTGAGCAGCACGCGGGAAAGGCCCATGCAGACGGCGGAACTGGCCAGGATCACGGCGACGACGATGAAGGTGTTCATGATTCCTCCTGCCCGCCCCATATCCCGTATTCTCGGACATGGCAATTTTTGCAATGTTCACGGAGAGGTGGTCCATGTCCGAGACGGAATCGAAATGCGGGCGGCAAAGCGCATCAAGGGTTTGACGCTTTTCCCGGCGCGCGCTAATCCACATGGTCGGGGGGACGGAAAACGAATCCGGGCCTTGCGGTCCTTTGGGGAGGCGTGCCATGCGTCGAATCGGCGTTCTTGTGCTGCTTTGCTGTCTTTGGATTCTTCCGCCTGCGCCGGCGGGAGCGGCGAGTCCCGTGCTGGAGCTTTGGCAGGGGCCGGGCTTCCAGCTCAGCAAACCCCAGGGCTGGAAGGTGCTCGTCAGCGGGCAGTGCTCGGAATTGGGATTTCTGGTCTACGACCCGACTGCCCCAGCCCGGCAATTCTTTTTTTTCGGTTCCGTGGGACCGTTCTACATGAGCGGGGATCAGAAGCAGCTCGACCAGCAGGTGGCAGGCTATTACCAGGGCATGCTCAACTGGCTGGACATGCCCGTGGTCGCGCCGCTGACGCCGGAGAATCTTTTCCGCAACTTCGAAGGCATCGCCGCGTCCGGGCTTGCCCGTCAATACGTCCCCCATTTTCCGCCCCTGCGCGGGTTCGAGCCGGTCTGGGCCGCGCCGCTGCAAAGCCAGGTGCAGGGCGGGCGGACCGGGCTTGTGCGCGGTCTCTTCGTGCAGGGAAACGTCCTGGCCGAGGGACTTTTCCAGGCCACGGTGGCTCCGTTCGCGCCTTTCACGGGCTCGCCGGGGGGCGGCACGGGCGTGGGGCTGATGGTCATGGGCCTGAGCGCGGCCAAGGATGAGTTCGCCTTCTGGCAGCCCGTGCTGACCCGGTGCCTGAGCAGTTTCGACGTGAATCCGGACTACGCCCGCCAGTGCATGCAGGCCTCGGGCCAGGCATGGGGCGCGGTGGCCTCGGCCGGGCGGACCCTCGCCGAAAGCTCGGACATGATCATGCAGGGCTGGGAGAGCCGCAACCGGAGCTACGACATCATGGCCGAGAAGCGCAGCGACGCGATTCTCGAACGCGACCGGGTCTACAACCCGGAAACGGACGAGGTCTACGAGGTCGGCCCGCGGTTCTGGGAGCATTACAGGCTCAATCGCCAGCAGTACAAGCAGAAGGAGCTGGAGCAATTGCCGGACGGCGACCACCGGCTCTGGGACAAGCCGCTTCTGCCCGGCGACCAGTACATTCAGCCGGAATAGGCCGACAGCGGCGGGGCTGCGCCCGATCCGCCGATCCGGAGTGCGCATTCCGAGGTTTTACCCTTGTCCAAGTCGTGGTATGGGGATCGCCATGCCCACGATACTCACCGTTGCCGAGCTGACCCGCGCCGTCAAGGACGTCCTGGAGACGGAATTCCCGTTCGTCTGGGTGCGCGGACAGGTGGCCAACGTCTCGCGCCCGGCCAGCGGGCATCTCTACTTCACCCTGACGGACGGCGACTGCGTGCTCGGCGTGGTCTGGTTCAAGTCCGCCCAGTGGAAGCGCGGGGAGGACGGCGGCGCCGTGAACCCGGCCACGGGCGAGGTGCTGGAGGCGGGTGCGGGCGAGAGCGCGCCCCGGCTGGAGGAGGGCCGCGAGGTGCTCTGCGCCGGGCGGCTCAACGTCTACGAGCGGCGCGGCGTGTACCAGCTCGTGGCGGAACTGGTCCAGGAAGAGGGCGTGGGCGATCTGCACATGGCCTTCGAGGCGCTCAAGCGCGACCTGGAGGCGCGGGGCTGGTTCGATCCTTCCCGCAAGAAGCCGCTGCCGCGCCACCCCTGGCGCGTGGCCGTGGTCACGTCGCCTCGCGGCGCGGCCGTGCGCGATTTTCTCCGCCTTGCGGGCGAGCGCGGCTGGGGCGCGGAAATCCGCATCCACCCGACCCTCGTGCAGGGCGAGCAGGCTCCGGCCCAGATCGCCGAGGCCCTGGCCCGCGTCAAGGCGGACGGCTGGGCCGAAGTCGCGGTCCTGGTGCGCGGGGGCGGCTCCCTGGAGGATCTCTGGGCCTTCAACACCGAAGAGGTGGCCGCCGCCATCGTGGGCATGTACATTCCCGTGGTCACGGGCGTGGGCCACGAGCCGGACGTGAGCATCGCGGACTACGTGGCCGACCGCCGGGCCGCCACGCCGAGCCATGCGGCGGAATTGCTCTGGCCCCGGCGCAGCAGCCTCGTCCAGGAGGTGGACGGGCTGGAGATGCGCCTTGGCCGGGCCTTCGGAGCGCTCCTGACCGCGCGGGACGAACGGCTGGCCGGGCTGCGAAAGGCCCTGGCCTGGCTTTCTCCGGCGCAGCGTCTGGAGCGGCTGTCCCAGGGATTCGAGCAGGCCGGGCGGCGTCTGGATCAGGCCGGGGAACGTTTTTTCAAGCTGCGCGGGGAACGGCTGCGCGCCGTGGCCCTGCGCCTGGAGCGCGCCCAGGGCGACCAGCGGCTGCGCGAGCGCGGGCGGCCCCTGCGGGAGACGGTCCTGCGGCTGGAACGCGCGGCCGAAGGGCTGCTCGCCCAGCGGAGCCGCGAGCGGGACGTGCTCCAGGCGCGGCTGGCGGCCCTGGACCCGGAAAAGCCCCTGGAACGGGGCTACAGCCTGGTGCGGATGCAAAAGGACGGACGGTTTCTGCGTTCCTGGCGCGAGGTCGCGCCTGGGGACCGGCTGGAAATCCGCGTACGCGACGGCGTGGTCCTGGCCGAGGCCGAACAGGCCGGACCAGAACAGAAAAAGGACACGGGCGGCGAGTGACGCGCCCCTTGAAACGGAATTCGCAAGGCCGCGCGTTGCGGCCATGAGGAGATTGACGCGGTGCGACATTTTTTGAAATCGCTGTTGTTCCTGCTTGTTGCGCTGGCGCTGCCCGTCTGGGCGGGAGCCGCGGAAGAGCCCGTCCCGGCTGCCGACACGGCCCAGACCCCGGCCCCGGCTTCGGCCGCCGCGCAGGAAGAGATTTTCGTCCTGGCCCATCCGACCGACGTGGCCCTGGGCCAGCCCTTTGCCGTGCGCCTGACGTCCAGCCGCCCCCTGGACCAGGTCGAGGTCCGCTGGCAGGGCAAGACCGTGCATCCCTCGGTGGGCGTCTGGAACGGCAAGTACGTGGCCCTGGCCCTGCTCGGCACGGACGTGCTGCATTCCAAGCCGGGCATGCAGGAGCTCGAGGTTTCGGCGCGGGTGGACGGCGAGGTGCGCGAATTCAAGCGGCCCGTGGCCGTGAAGAGCAAGAAATATCCGGAACAGCGCCTGACCCTGGAGCAGAAGATGGTCACGGCGCCGTCCACGGAGGGCGCGCGTATCGCCCAGGACCGCAAGCACGTGGCCGCGGCCCTGGCGACCATGAGCCCGGAGCGGCGCTGGGCCTTGCCCATGCTCAGCCCCGTGCCCGGCATCGTCACCAGCCAATACGGCTACCGGCGCATCCTCAACGGCCAGCCCAAGAACCCGCACCGGGGGCTGGACATGCGCGCCGCCCTGGGCGAGCCCGTGCACGCCTGCGCGGACGGCGTCGTCGTGCTCGCGGAGGAGCACTACTACGCGGGCAATAGCGTCTACGTCGATCACGGCAACGGGGTGGTCTCCATGTACTTTCATCTTTCCAAGCTAAAGGTTACTGTGGGCCAAACCGTGCAGCGCGGCGACGTGGTCGGGCTGGCCGGGGCCACGGGCCGGGCCACCGGGCCGCATCTGCACTTCGGCGTGGCCGTGCAGGGACTCATGGTGGATCCGCAGACCCTGGTTTCGTCCGACGCGGACGCGCTGCTGGAATAGGGGAACGGGCATGGCGAAAGCGAAAGCGACCTACGAAGACAAGCTCGCAAGGCTCACGGCCATTGTCGAGGAGCTGGAACAAGGCGACGCCGCGCTGGAACGCGGGGTGGAGCTTTACAAGGAAGGGCTGGCCCTGGCGCGCGACTGCTCGGCGCGGCTGGAAGCGGCCCGCAACGAGGTCCGGCTGGTGGGGCGGGAGCTTCTGACGACTTTCGACGAAAACGCGGACAGCGGGGACGGCGAATGAGCAAGCAGAACGGCATCAAGGACAAGCTGGCCGCGCGGGCCAGGGAAGTGGACGGATTCCTTTGCGGATGCCTGGAGGGGCGCGGCTTTCCGGCGCGTCTGCGGGAATCTATGGAATACAGCCTCATGGCGGGCGGCAAGCGGCTGCGGCCCGTGCTGCTGCTTTCCTTCGTGCGCCTGCTGGGCGGGGACGCGGACGCTGCCTTGCCCTTTGCGGCCAGCCTGGAAATGATCCACACCTACTCGCTGATCCACGACGACCTGCCCGCCATGGACGACGACGACCTGCGGCGCGGACGGCCCTCGAACCACAAGCGCTTCGACGAGGCCACGGCCATTCTCGCCGGGGACGGCCTGCTCACGGAGTCCTTCGGCTTCATGCTCGACGCGGCCCTGGAACGGGGCCTGCCTTCCACGGTCGTGCTCCAGGCCATGCGCATGATGGTCCGTTCCGCAGGCTGCGAAGGCATGGTCGGCGGGCAGGCGCTGGACATGCAGATGACCGGCGGGAAGGACACGGGGCTGGACGAGCTGCGCGCCATGCACGCCATGAAGACCGGGGCGCTGCTCACGGCTTCCTGCGCCTGCGGCGCGATCCTCGCGGGCGCGCCCCTGGAGGATCTGCGCCGGGCAACGGCCTACGGCAAGGAAATCGGCGTGGCCTTCCAAATCGTGGACGACGTGCTCGACGTGGTCGGGGACGAGGCCAGCCTGGGCAAGCCCGTGGGCAGCGACGAGGCCAACGGCAAGATCACCTATCCGAGCCTCGTGGGCCTGGACCGCAGCCGCGCCATGGCCGGGGACCACATTGCCGAGGCCCTGCGCCAGTTGGAGCCCTATGCCGGGCCGGAACGCGAATTTCTAGAGGAGCTGGCCCGTTACATCGTCGAACGGGTCCAGTGACAGAGCAGCGGAGCCCCATGAGCCATTTCAAGAATCTCAAGCTGTTGCCGGGCGTGAAACGTCCGTCGGACGTGCGCCGGCTTTCCCTGTCCGAGCTGGACGTCATGGCCGCCGAGCTTCGGGAGGTGATCATCTCCCAGGTTTCCCAGTCCGGCGGCCACCTCGCCCCGAACCTGGGCACCGTGGAGCTGACCCTGGCGCTTTTCCGGGCCTTTGATTTCGAGAAAGACAAGATCGTCTGGGACGTGGGCCATCAGGCCTACGCCCACAAGATCCTCTCCGGCAGGCTGGAGCGGTTCCACACCCTGCGCCAGTTCGGCGGCATCAGCGGGTTTCCGCGCATGGCCGAAAGCCCCTACGACCATTTCGGGGTCGGCCATTCCTCCACGTCCATCTCCGCAGGCCTGGGCATCGCCACGGCGCGCGACCTCGCAGGGGAGGACTACAACGTCGTCTCGGTCATCGGGGACGGCTCCCTCACGGCCGGGCTGGCCTTCGAGGGCCTGAACCAGGCGGGCGACCTGGAGCGCCCCTTCATCGTGGTGCTCAACGACAACGAGATGTCCATCTCCACCAACGTGGGCGCGCTCTCGCGCTTCCTCTCGCGCACGGTCTCGGCCCCTATGTTCGTGCGCTGGAAGGACTACGTGGAGCGGCGCATCAAGGACATTCCGCGCATCGGCGACGAGCTGCACCACTGGGCCAAGCGCGGCAAGGACTCGGTCAAGAGCTTCTTCACGCCGGGCATGCTCTTCGAGGCCTTCCGCTTCAACTACGTCGGCCCCATCGACGGGCACGACATCGGCGCGCTCGTGGACACCTTCGAGCAGGTCCAGCGCATCAACACGCCCGTGCTGGTGCACGTGATGACCAAGAAGGGCAAGGGCTACAAGCCCGCCGAGGACAACCCGACCTATTTCCACGGCGTGGGCCGGTTCATGCCCGAAACAGGGCTCGCCCCCAAGCCCGCGCCCGGCGGCTGGGCCTCCTACACGGAGGTCTTCGGCGCGACGCTCTGCGCCCTGGCCCAGAAGGACGAGAAGATCGTGACCATCACGGCGGCCATGCCCGAAGGCACGGGCACGGACTGCTTCCGCAGCCGCTTTCCGGAACGGTTCGTGGATGTGGGCATCTGCGAGCAGCACGCCGTGACCTTTGCCGCGGGCCTGGCCACGCGCGGGTTCAAGCCCGCCGTGTCCATCTATTCCACCTTCCTTCAGCGCTCCTACGACCAGATCGTGCACGACGTCTGCCTCCAGAACCTGAACGTGAAGTTCTTCATGGACCGGGGCGGGCTCGTGGGCGCGGACGGCGCCACCCACCACGGGGCCTTCGACCTCTCCTTCCTGCGGCACATCCCGAACATGGTGCTCATGGCCCCCAAGGACGAGAACGAACTGGCCCGGATGATGGCCACGGCCTTTGCCGTGCAGGGGCCGGTGGCCGTGCGCTACCCGCGCGGCACCGGAGCGGGCGTTGCCGTCGAGCCGGAGATGCGGCCCCTGGAGCTGGGACGCGGAGAACTGGAACGCGACGGCAGGGACGGCCTGATCGTGGCCCTCGGCTCGCGCGTCTACCCCTCGCTGGAAGCGGCCTTGGAGCTGGCCGAGAACGGCGGGCCGGACATGGCCGTGTTCAACGCCCGCTTCGTCAAGCCGCTGCCCGTGGAGCAGCTTCTCGAGCTGGCCGCGCGCTTCAAGCGCATCGTCATCGTGGAAGAGAACGCGGCCCAGGGCGGCTTCTCCTCGGCCGTGCTCGAAGCCCTGGCCGACAACGACATGCTGGACGGCCTGCGCATCAAGCGGCTGGCCCTGCCCGATCATTTCGTGGAGCACGGAACCCAGAAGGAACTGCGCGCCATGCTCGGCATCGACAAGAACGGCATCAAGAAGGCCGCGCAGGAAATCACCGCGTGAAGCTCCTGCCGCGGCAAGGCTCGGCCCGGCGGGCGGCCTCGCGTGGGCCGCGCGCGGCTGCCCAATACGGCTTTTCCCTTTTTCGGCGCTCCTGCGGCGTGCTGGTCCCGCTCCTGCTCTGCTGGCTGGCCACGGGCTGCGCCCAGCGCTACGCGCCCGGCGACTCGGCCTGCCCCGCGCAGACCTGGCAGGACGTGGCCGAGATCGTGCGCAGCGAGCCAGCGCCGCCGAACAGCGGCGGCAGTCCCGGCGGCGCAGGGGCGCGGCCGTTCGTGGTCGAGTTCCGCATCGTGGGCGACGCAGCCCCGGAAAACAGCGCGGTGCGGCGGCGCACCACCCCCTTCATGCTGACGCTGGGCGCGGGCGGCCTGCCGGACGAGGAATACGTCCGGCGCAACGGCCTGAGCCTGGGTGCCAAGCTGCCCGTGCGCATCACCGAAGGATTTCCCGAAGACCGCTGGACCTACTGCGGAGGCGTGCAGATCCGCTTCGAGGGGCTGCGCTAGGGCGCGGGAGCGCATGCAAAAGGCCGGGAAGCGTGTCGCTTCCCGGCCTTTTCGCTTTCTGTTCCGGTCCGTCGGCTACTTTCCGCAGCACTTCTTGTACTTTTTGCCGCTGCCGCAGGGGCAGGGCTCGTTGCGGCCGACCTTGGGCTCGGCCCGGCGCTGGGGCTCGCCGCGCACCTCGCCGTCCACGTAGATCCACTTGCCTTCCAGCTTGCGGAAGGTGCCCAGCTCGCGGTGGGCCTGGCGCATGCCGGACTGGGTGTAGCGGGCGATGAAATCCACCTTCCCGGCCTCGTCGCTCTCGCCGCCGTCTTCGGTGGCCACGATCTCAAGGCCGTCCCACTGTGCGCTTTCGGACCATTTCCGGGCCGAGTCGATGTCGAACTGTTCCCGCTCTTCGGGCAGCAGGGTGTCGCGCAGGTATTCGAGCTTTCCCGTGGCGTAGGCCGTGTACCGGGAGCGCATCAGGGCCTCGGCCGTGGGGGCGTCGGCAGCGCCTTCGATGTAGGGTCCGCAGCATTCGGCAAGGGCTTTGCCGCTTCCGCAGGCGCAATTGCTCATATCTTTTTCCTCCGTCGCTCAAGGCGCGTGTGGTTTTGCGCGGTTGTAGCGGATTCCGCGCCGGATGGAAAGCGCGCGCCGCGCTCCCCGCGCAGTGCGGCATCCGTTTTCTGCCGCCGGAGGCATGCCTTTTCCAGGCTTATCAATCGCCGGGGAATCTGGTATCCCTGCGGCCATGCTGTACGTTTCCGAAGGGCTCTCCATTCCTCTCAAGGAGATCAGGATATCGGCGGTGCGCTCGTCCGGGCCGGGAGGCCAGCACGTGAACACCACGGCCACCAAGGCGGTGCTGCGTTTCGACCTGGAGCGCAGCGGCGCCTTGACCCCGTTTCAGAAAATGATCCTGAAGGGCAAGCTGCGCAGGCGCATCGGCAAGGACGGTTGCCTGACCCTGAGCTGCCAGGTGCACCGCAGCTTCGAACAGAACCGCGAGGAAGTGCTGCGCCGTTTCGCACGCCTTGTGGACGAGGCCCTGACCCCGGTGCTGGAGCGAATCCGGCCCCGCGTCCCCGGCGGCCAGCGCCGCAAGCGGGTGGAAGCCAAGAAACGCCGCGCCTCCATCAAGAAGACGCGCGGCCCCGTGCGCGGCGAGGACCATTGATCCTTGCCCCGACGAGAATCCGGAACCTGACCCGACCCGACGGCAACCCCTTCCGGCGCATCGCCGCCGACCAAACGGAGCATCCCGCCCATGGCGCCTGAGTTCGATCTCTTTCTTCTGGAGGACATGGACAAGTACCAGGTCCGCGAATACGTCTCGACCCTGCTCTGGCAGATCCGCATCTGCGACGCCTTCTGGTTCCTGAACGTGGAGCAGCGCCACGGCCTGGCCGAGGCCGAGAAGATCAACGAGCTGGTCTGGGACAAGGTCGGCGCTCTGGCCGCGCGCGACATCGTGGAACGGTTCGGCCCGTTCGAGGACTCGCCTCGCGGCTTCTGGGAAGCCTACGAATATCTTTGCTGGTCGCCCATGGTCGAGTATCAGGTCGAGGAAGAGGAGGACGCGCTCACGGTCACGGTGCGTTCCTGCCCGGCCCAGGCGGGCCGCCGCAAGCACGGCCTGGGACCGTATGCCTGCCGGGAGATGCACGGCGGGGAATACCGCCGCTTCGCCGAGCTGGCCGCGCCTTCCGTGCGGGTGGAATGCGTGCATGCGCCCCCGGACGACACGGAGCGCGACTACGACTGCCGCTGGCGGTTCGCGGCCCGCAAATCCGGGGACTAGCCCCGGTCCCAGGGCCAGACCGGGCCGAGCGTCTTCAGGCTCGTTTCCACATCCCTCTCGAAATTCACTTCCAGGGTGACCACGGGACGCGGCGTGTCCGGATGGCTGCGCAGCAGCGCGTCGAAGAGCCGGGCGAAATCGATGCGCCCCTGGCCCACTCCCTTGTGCTGGTCCGCCGTGCCGTCGTTGTCGTGCAGGTGCATCTGGCCCAGGCGCGCGCCCAGCCGCCGCACCCAGTCCTCCGGCGGCGTCCTGCCGAAGACGTGCATGTGTCCGGCGTCCAGGCACCAGCCCGCCTTGCCGTCCAGCGCCTCGAGGAGCGGGGCGAGCTGGCCGGGGCGTTCGTGGCAGATGTTCTCCAGCATGATCCTCGTACCCTGGTCCCGCGCGGTCCGGGCCGTCCAATCCATCAGCGGCAGCGCCCGCTCGTTCCAGGCCGCGTACTGCGCATCCGTCATGTATTCGGGCTGCCCGCCGTGGACCACCACGCAGACGGGCCGCAGCGTTTCGCAGAGCCGCAGGGTCCGCTCCAGGGCCGTGCGGGCCCGGCTGCGCTCGCGTTCGTCCTGCGATCCGAAGTTCAGGCCGAGAAAGGGCGCGTGCACCGTGCAGGGCAGTCCGCGTTTTGCCAGGGCCTCGGCTGCGGGGCGCAGGTCGGAAGGTTCGAGCTGCTCGGCCTGGGCGGCGTCGAAGCATATTTCCGGCCGCATGCCGCGCTGGACGAAGAGTTCCAGCGCTCCCTTGATCAACCGGGAGTAGGGGAGCTTGACGAAGAAACGGTCCAGGGGAAGTCCGGGAAGGGTGGGGGAGGAAGAATTCATGCCCGCAGGCTAGCGCGGGGGAGCCGCGCAGGCAAGCGCATTCCTCTGCTGCCGGACGGGCTCCATCCGGGCAGCTGCGAATGGTGAAAGCGGCGGCGCGCTTTAAATATGATTATATGTCTATGTATTGATTTTCTTTGCCGCCGGGCCGCAGCGGACTATTCCGGTCAGACCCGGCAGGAGAGCAGCTATTTCTCCACGTCCAGGTCGCGTTTCTTGGAGTAGAGGAAGCGCAGGAAATCGTACTCGAAGGGCGTGCCCGTGCTGTGGTAGCGGAAGGGCATCCGCGCGCGCTTGTCCACGGCGCGGACCACGGTGTTCGCCTGGCGCACGGGGTTGCGGTCGCCCGCGTCCGCGGCGTCGTAGATCATCTCCATCTCGTAATAGCTGAAGACCATGTCCACGGCGGTTCCGAGGGTATCGCGCGCGTTGGACGGGCCGTACACCGGCAGGACCACGTATGGCCCCTTGCCCATGCCCCAGACGCCGAGGGTCTGGCCGAAGTCTTCGTCCTGGCGGGCAATGCCCATGTCCGAGGCCGGGTCCAGGAAGCCGGCGACCCCCAGGGTGGAGTTCATCACGAAGCGTCCCAGGGTGACGCCGCTCTTGCGCAGCTTGCCCTGGAGCAGGCAGTTCAGCAGGGTCGGCACCTCGTTGAGGTTGTCGATGGCGTTGGATACGCCGTCGCGCACGCCCTGGGGCAGCACGAATTCGTAGCTGCGCACCAGGGGCAGGAACACGGCTTCGTCGAAGTTCGCGTTGAATTCGTAGATGGCCCGGTTCATCCGTTCCAGGGGGTCGGGAACGTAGAGGAAGGAATCCCGCGTTGGATGCTGCGCGGCCTGCTCCGAAACCACGTGGGAAACGGGCGTGCGGAAGGGGGCGCGGTCTTGTGTTCCGCTCTGCGCGGCCGGGCCGGGAGCCAGCTCCGGAACCTGGACCCGCGCGGCGCAGCCCGCGCACAGAAGGACCGCCAGGAGCAGCGCCGCACGGAGCAGGCCGGGCCGGGGCCGGACCGGGGAAGGGCTGGGCATGGTCAGGCGGACGCGGCTAGACACGGCTCGCCTCCTTGCCCGCTTCGGCGTTCCCGCTGCGTGCCTGCGGCGTTTTCGCCGCCTTGCCGGGCGCGCCCATCATTTCCTGCATGCGCCGCGCAAAGGGCGCGTACTGGAAATTGCCGCAATGGCCGCCATGCTTGAAGAATTCCGCGCGTCCCGCGAATGTGGCCTTGAGAAAGTCCAGCTCGTCCGGGTCCAGAATGGGATCGTCCTCCGTGCCGAGCACGAAGACGTTGTCCGCTGCGCGCAGGAAACGGGCAATGCTCCGCAGGCTGCACTCGTGCAGCACCGTGGCCAGCGTGGCCGCTGGATCGACGTATTGCACGTAGGGCAGGAGGAACTCCTTGACGTACTGCTCGAACGTCAGGCGGCTGGCCGCGTCGAAGTAGGGCAGCAGCGGGTCGTACAGGGACAGCTCCCTGTCCGGGGGCACCAGATAGCCCGCGCGCAGGAGCACGTCCGAGGTGAAGGACATGGAAGCGCAGGTCAGCCGGAAGCTGGAGCTGATCAGGGCCTGGAGCTGCTCCTCGCTCATGTGCAGCGTGTCGAAGAAGCGGAACAGGGCTTCGCTGTCCAGGTCGCCGAGGTCGTTGGCCTTGTAGAACTCCGTGAACTCGCGGATGAAGGTTCCTATGGCCGCCTCGGCCTTGGCCATGCCCGCTTCGCCGTTTCCCAGCCAGGAGTCGAAGTTCAGGGCCGAGCTGTAGAGATCCACGGGCGGATTGAGCATCAGCACGCGCTCGAAATCATAGACATGCGCGTGGGAGTCGCGCTCGGCCAGAAAGGCCGCGTGCAGCGCGCCCAGGCTGTAGCCCGCCAGCCGGTAGCCCGTGACCTGTCGCCGCGACTCCGCCTCGGTCCGGATCAGGCCCATGACCCGCCAGAGGTCGTCCACGTCCCAGGGCACGTAGCCCGCGATGCCGCGCCTGGAAGCGCTGACCAGAAACTGGAACTGCGTGGGCGAGTCGATGCAGGCCGTATGGAACCCCGCGTCGAAGAAAAGCTGTTGCAGGAACTGCATCTTGGATTCGTCGTAGCGCCCGCCCGTGCCCGCGATGAGGAAGACCAGCGGCGCGGGGCCGTCCTGCAGGAGCAGCGAATATTCCATGGCCGCGCTGTAGGAGAATACGTCCGGGATGACCCTGCCCTCGGCGCGGATCGAGAGCGTTTCGGGCCGTGGCGTTTCGCCCAGGTCGTAGCGCAGCTCCGGCGGCGTGCCGAAGATCGTGGCCTCGTAGGGACTGGCATAGGGGTAGGGAGCCTGCTCCGCAAAAACGGGCAAAGCCTGGAACAGGGCGAGCAGCAGAAGCGGCACAACGGCGACGTGTCGCAACATCGAACATCCTTGGGTCGGGTGAGTGAAACGCGTGTTTACTGGCTACACGAATCGGGCGGGGGGAACAAGAGAGGCGAACGATTCGGCGGCGGGAGTCCGGGGAAGGATGCAGCCGCAGGGCGGCCTGGGCCGCGCGCGGGAGACGGTTTTGAAAAAGGGTCCGGGGAAAACCTTTTCTTGCAGAAAAGGTTTTCCCCGGTCGCTTCGTCCCGGCGGTCCGGGATCGAGTCTCGGCTAGAAAACGCCGAGTTTCTGGAAGGCGACGTAGAGTTCGCGGCTGATCCAGGCGTCGGTGGCCGCGTAGTCGATCTGCTTGGACGAGAGCGGGTCGCGCGCCCAGTTGGAGCACTGCGCGCCCTTGGAAACCCGGAAGCCGAGCAGGTTTGCCGAGAGGTTGCGCAGCCCGTGGGTCTGCATCTTGAGCTGCTGGGAGATCTGTCCCAGGTCCACAAATCCTTTCGGCGTGAATTTGTAGATTTTCTTCAGCCCGACAAGGTCGTCGTGCACGGCCACGCCGGACTTGATCACTTCCGGGTCGGCGAGCAGCTTGGCGAGGCCTTTGTCCAGGCCCACATGCTGGAGCTGGATCACGAAAACGCGGTCCGCCGTGGCGAGCTGGAGCAGGTTGGGCGGTCCGGGCGTGTGGCCCTTTTTGAAAACGGGCCGGGTTTCCGTGTCGAACCCGATCAGCTCTTCGCCTTCCATGCGCGCGAGCGCCCATTCGAGCTGCTTCTTGTTGCGAATAACGCGGGTTTCACCTTCCCATTTGCGGATGGGCAATTCATTGATTTCGTCATTGGGGTACGGTCGCAGATGTTCTTCGGATATCTCGACGGCTTCGTTGATCTGTATTTTCATGCGTTGTCGTTCGTGGTCCTATTTCAGCCCCCAGGCCCGCCAGATGTCGTCGCGCCAGGCGTTGAAGTTGGTGATGAAGTCATCGAGGGGCAGTTCGGCGCGTTCGCCGGTTCTGCGGTCCTTGGCCTCGATGATGCCGTTCTTGAGTCCCTTGCCGCCGAGCACCAGCTGCATGGGGTAGCCGATGAGGTCGGCGTCGTTGAATTTCACGCCGGGACGTTCGTCGCGGTCGTCATAGAGCACTTCGATTCCGGCCTCTTGGAGCTGGGCGTAGAGTTCCTCGGCCTTGTCCGTGACGCTCTGGTCCTTGCCGCCCAGGGCCATGAGGCAGACTTCGTAGGGCGCGATGCTGGGCGGGAAGATGGCGCCGTTCTCGTCGTTGTTCTGCTCGATGGCCGAGGCCACGATGCGCGAGACGCCGATGCCGTAGCAGCCCATGACCATGAACTTTTCCTTGCCGTTTTCGTCCAGGAAGGTGGCGCTCATGGCCTTGGAGTACTTCAGGCCGAGCTTGAAGACGTGGCCCACCTCGATGCCTTTCCAGAAGTCGATGCGGCCGCCGCATTCGGGGCAGCGGTCGCCGGGGGTGATCACGCGCAGGTCCGCGAAGCATTCGATCTCGGCGTCGCGGCCCAGGTGCACGTTCTTCAGGTGCGCGTCGGCCTTGTTCGCGCCGGTGATCCAGCCCTGGTCCTGGCGCAGCTCGAAGTCGGCCACGATGCGCTTGACCTTGAGGTTCACGGGGCCGGCAAAGCCCACGGGCGCGCCCGACCAGGCCTGGACCTGCTCCGCGGTCGCCAGGTTCAGCTCGTTGGCGCCGAGCAGGTTGCGCAGCTTGACGTCGTTGAGTTCGCGGTCGCCCCGCACGAGCGCGGCCACGGGCTCGCCGTCCGCGTCGAAGAGCAGGGTCTTGGCCAGTTCCGAGGGGTGCACGTTCAGGAAGTTGCAGACTTCTTCCACGGTGTGCTGGTCCGGGGTGGCGACTTCTTCCACGCCGGGAAGGGCCGTGGTTGCCGGACACTGTCCGCCGGGGTCCACGGTGGCGGCCTTTTCGAGGTTGGCGGCGTAGCCGCAGCCCTCGTCCAGGCAGACCGCGATGGTGTCCTCGCCCGTGTCGGCCAGGACCATGAACTCGTGCGAGAAGTCGCCGCCGATGGCTCCGGAGTCCGCGCGCACCGCGCGGAACTTCAGGCCGATGCGCTTGAAGGCCCTGGAGTAGGCCTCGTACATGGCGCGGTAGCTTTCCTCGGCTCCGGCCTCGTCCTTGTCGAAGGAGTAGGCGTCCTTCATGATGAATTCGCGGCCGCGCATCAGGCCGAAGCGCGGGCGGATTTCGTCGCGGAACTTGGTCTGGATCTGGTAGAGGTTCAGGGGCAGCTGCTTGTAGGAGCGCACCTCGCCGCGCACGAGGTCGGTGATGACCTCCTCGTGGGTGGGTCCGAGGCAGTAGTCGCGGTCGTGGCGGTCCTTGAAGCGCAGCAGCTCCTTGCCGTAGAATTCCCAGCGGCCGGTCTCCTTCCAGAGGTCGCCGGGCTGGACCGTGGGCAGCAGCACTTCGATGGCTCCGGCGCGGTTCATCTCCTCGCGCACGATGTTCGCGACCTTGTTCACGCTGCGCAGGCCGAGCGGCAGGTAGTTGTAGATGCCGCTGGTGAGCTTGCGGATCATGCCCGCCCGCAGCAGGATTTTATGGGAGATGACCTCGGCTTCGGCCGGGGTCTCCTTCAGTGTCGGGACGTAGTAGCGGCTCAGGCGCATTTATTTTCCTCTCCGTTCTTCGAGAAACGAGTCCAGTTCTTTCATGAATTCGGGCAGCAGGTTTTCCTCGCCGCGAATCTTGCGCACCACCTCGCCCTTGCGGAAGATGATGCCCAGTCCGCGTCCGCCGGCGATGCCGATGTCGGCCTCGCGGGCTTCGCCCGGTCCGTTGACGACGCAGCCCATGACCGCGCAGGTGAAGACGTCTTCCACGCCGCGCAGCCGTTCCTCGACCTGGGCCGCGAGCCCGATGAGGTCGATTTCCGTGCGGCCGCAGGTGGGGCAGGAGATGATTTCCGGGCCGCGCTCGCGCAGTCCCAGGGCGCGCAGAATCTCCCAGGCCACGCCGATTTCGTCCACGGGATCGTGCGTCAGCGAGACGCGCAGCGTGTCGCCGAGGCCTTCCCAGAGCAGGATGCCGAGGCCCACGGAGCTTTTGATGGCCCCGCGCACCAGGGTTCCGGCCTCGGTCACGCCGATGTGCAGCGGGTAGTCCACGCGCTCGGCCAGCAGGCGGTAGGCCGCGATGGTGTTCAGGACGGACGAGGATTTCAGGGAAATCTTGATCGCGTCGAAGCCGCGTTTTTCCAGCAGGGCCACGTGGGCCAGGGCGCTCTCGACCATGGCTTCGGGCGTTGGCCCGCCGAAGCGCTCCAAAAGATGCTTTTCCACGGACCCGGAATTGACGCCGATGCGGATGGGCAGCCCCTTGTCGCGGGCCGCGTCCACCACGGCATCGACCTTGTCCGCGCCGCCGATGTTGCCGGGGTTGATGCGCAGCGCGTCCACTCCGGCCTTGGCGGCCAGGAGGGCCAGCCTGTGGTCGAAGTGGATGTCCGCCACGAGGGGCACGTCCGTGTTGCGGCGGATGGCGGCGAGGGCGTTGGCCGCGATCTCGTCGGGCACGGCCAGGCGCACGATTTCGCAGCCGGCCTCGGCGAGCAGGGCGATCTGCGCGAGGGTGGCGTTCACGTCGCGGGTGTCGGTGTTGCACATGGACTGGACGCGCACGGGATTGCTCCCGCCCACGCCCACGCCTCGGATGCGCACTTCGCGGGTCTTGTGACGTTGCTTCATGGGGGTGTGACCGTAACCGAATTCGGGTTGCAAGCCAAGAGCGGCAAGGGGTGCGGCCCCGATCAGGGCAGCCAGGCCCTGGCGATGAGGTGCACGTCCTCGTAGCTGAGCTTTTCGCGCACGGCCAGGGCCATCTCCGTGGCCATATCCATTTTGCGTCCGGCCTGATCCAAGATCTCGTCGCGCACGCGGGGCAGGTGGCGCTCCAGGAAGCGCGCGTCGAATCCGTCCACCACCAGGGCCAGCCCCTCGGCGAAGAACGGGGTGCGGGCATAGGGCAGGAAGCGTTCCAGGCCGAGCCGCTTGTGCTGCCGGGCGTGCATGGCGTAGAAGAGCATCTTGACCAGGAGGCGGTCCGCGGACATCTTGTGGTCCACCTCCAGCAGGGTCTTCATGTCGCCTTCCTTTTTCCGCACGCTGTCCGCGAGCGCCCCGGCCATGTCGATGGCGCGCTTTTCCTCCATGGGCGGCTGGGGGAAGAGGCCGTTCATGCGCACCAGGGTCACGCGGGGGTTTTCCCGCGCGGGCACGGCGATGAGGGTCACGCGCATCATGTCCAGCTTGCGGCGGTGGCTGCGCAGGAGCTTGTCGCGCCGGGCCTCGGCCAGCCGGCGCACCGTGGGCGAGTCCAGCCCGGAAAAGACCGCCTCCAGCAGAAAGCGCACGAAGGGCTCTCCCGTGTGCGCCAGTTCTTCTTCCAGGATGGGCCGGATCTTCTTGGCGTCGGAAAGCTTCTTGATGGACAGCCAATAGGCGGCGAGCCCCTCGAAGGGCATGTCCAGAATATCGATCTGTCGCGATGGTTCCATAGTTCGCCTTGCTCGCCGCGCTGCGCCGCGCGTGTCGTCTTGAAGCCTTTGCCCGCTCCGGGGTTGACGCGGGGGGCGACCTGGCGCACCCTGCGTCGCAGGCGAGGTGCATCGTAGCGCAATTCGGCGCGGAAACAAAGCATTGCGGCGCTGTGCGCCTGAGCTCCCGCAGGAGGAAACGTGATCATACTTCCCGACTTCGATCCCGTGGCCCTGCGCATCGGCCCGCTGGCCCTGCGCTGGTACGGCATGGCCTATGCCGCCGGGTTCATCGTCGCCTGGTTCTGGGGCAACCGCCGGGCGCAGGAACCCTGGCGCGGAGTCACTCCCCGCCGCTTCGACGACCTCGTGACCTGGCTGATCCTGGGGCTGGTGCTCGGCGGCAGGCTGGGCTACGTGCTCTTCTACAATCCCTCGTACTTCCTCGCCCACCCCGCGGACATCTTCAAAGTCTGGCAGGGCGGCATGTCCTTTCACGGCGGCGCCATCGGCGTCATCCTGGTCCTGTTTCTCTTTGCCCGGCGCTACGGCATCCCCTTCCTGACCGTGGGCGACTTCCTGGTGCCCCTGGTGCCGCCGGGGCTGTTCTTCGGCAGGCTGGCCAACTTCGTCAACGGCGAGCTGTGGGGCCGTCCCACGGACCTGCCCATCGGCATGGTTTTCCCGAATCCGCTGGCGGGCGGCGTTCCCCGCCACCCCTCCCAGCTCTACGAGGCCGGCCTGGAAGGCGTCTGCCTGTTTCTGCTGCTCTGGCTCTATTCGCGCAAGCCCCGCAGGATCGGCTCCACCGGAGGCCTGTTTCTCATGGGCTACGGATGTTTCCGTTTTCTGGTGGAGTTCGCCCGCCAGCCCGACACCCAGCTCGGCTACGTGGCTTTCGGCTGGCTGAGCATGGGCCAGGTGCTCTCCGTGCCCATGATTCTCGTGGGGCTTTGGCTTTTCCTGCGGCCCTCGCCGATTCAGGGGCAGTAGCGCCGACGGGCGGGTAGGAAGGATCAGTGCGGCGCGGGAGCCCGTTCCCAGGGCGCGTCCGGAACCTCGATCTCGAAGACCTTGTCCCAATTCTTGCCCGTGACGTAGAGCCGCTCGCCGTCCCAGGCGATGCCGTTGGCCACGCCCGCGTCCGGTCCGAGCAGGGGCCGCAGCGGCGCGAGGTCGATCCAGGCGGACACGCGCCCGGTTTCCGGTTCGATGACCGCGATGCTGTCCTCGAACCAGATGTTGGCGAGCAGATATCCTCGCACGTACTCCAACTCGTTGAGCTGGCTCACGGCCTTTGTCCCGTCCCGGACCACGATGCTTCCCGTCTCGGCCATGCTCGTGGGCGAGAGCAGGGAGATGCGTTCGGAGCCGTCGCTGAGGTAGAGGGTTTCCGGTCCGGCGGCCAGTCCCCAGGCCTCGCGGCCGAGGTTCGCTTCGCCCGCCCGCCCCAGGGTGCGCCCGTCCCAGAGCAGCGCCCGTCCGGATTTCCATGTCAGTTGGATGATTTTCGGTCCGGCCGGGGCCAGTCCCTCGCCGAAAAGGTCGTCGGGCAGGCGTCGGCGGCGCAGCACGCGGCCGCTTTTCGGTTCCACCACGCGCAGCTCGGACGCGCCGTAGTGGCCGATGGATTCGTAGAACAGGCCGTCCTTGGCGTAGAAGCCCTGGGTGAAGGCTTCGGGGTCGTGGGGCAGGGCCTGGACGACGCGCAGGCCGAGCAGGGCCAGGATGGGCCTGCGGGGGGCGTTCACCGCGGGGCCGCGCGCGGCGGCGGGGGCCGCGGCAATGCACGCGCAAAGAAGCAGCAGCAGGGACGCGCATCGGCGAGCTGCGGCGGGCAGGGTCGATTCAAGGCGTGGCGAACGCATTTCAAAGCCCTAATCCATCGGTATCATGGAGGCAAATTCTTTTTTGTCGCAGGGAGTTCCAAAGTGTCGTAAGAATGCTTATCATGGCGAAAAGATGGTGCGGTCAGGCCCTGGAACCCTACCCTATCCACGGAACGGCTTTGAAGCGAAAAGGAACAGGCATCAAGAGCAGCGAAGAGCTCTGCCGCATCTATCGGGAAATTTTCGAGAATTCCCCGGTGGGCATCTTCACCGCCACTCCGGCGGGAGAGTTCCTGATGGTCAACCCGACCCTGGTGCGCATGCTCGGCTGCGAGAACGGGCGCAGCATGACCTGCGGGGATGGGCAGTCGCATCTTGTTTCCTATTGCGGCGACGTCTGCTTCGACCATCTGCGCGAGGCCGCCGAGCACCCCGGACGCACCGTGGTTTTCGAGGCGCGGCCCCTGCGCCTGGACAGCACGGCTTTTCTGGCCCGTTTTTCCCTGCGTTTCGTCCCCGGCAGCGCGGGCGAGGAGCAGGAAGGCTTCATGGAGGGCATGGTCGAGGACATCACCGCCCAGCGCGAGGCCGAGGAAGCGCTTTCCCGCAACCTCGTCAGCGTGGAGCGGAAGGTGGCCGAGCGCACAGCCGAGCTGCGGGAATCCAACGCCATGCTCCGGGCCGAGGTGGAGGAGCGCCGCAAGATCGAACGGGAACTGCGCCGTTCCCGCCACAATCTGCGCGTTGTCCTGGACGGATCCTACGACGCCATTTTCGTGCACGACATTTCCGGCCGGATCATCGACGTGAACCGCAAGATGTTGGAAATGTACGGGGTCAGCCGCGATCGCGCCCTGGAGCTTTCCATCGTGGACGACTATTCCGCTCCGGACGCGCCCGTGCACGAGCTGCCGCAGCGCTGGGACCGGGTCGTGGCCGGGGAGCCGCAATTCTTCGAGTGGATGGCCAAGCGTCCGCACGACGGAACCACCTTCCAGGTCGAGGTCTATCTGCGCAAGGCAGAGATGGAGGGCGACGCCGCCATCATCGCCAACGTGCGCGACATTTCCGATCGCGCGGTGACGTATCGCCGCATCCGCACGCTCTCCCGCGCCGTGGAGCAGAGTCCGGTCTCGGTCGTGATCACGGACCCGGAGGGCCGGGTGGAGTACGTCAATCCCAAGTTCACGGAAGTGACGGGCTACTCCATGGCCGAGGTCATCGGCCGGACTCCGAGCATGCTCAAGTCCGGCGCGCACCCCGACGAATTCTATCGCGAACTCTGGGCCACGCTGGCTGCGGGCCGGGAGTGGCGCGGGGAATTTCTCAACGAAACCAAGGACGGCCGCCGCATCTGGGAATCCGCCTCCATTTCGCCCGTGCTCGGGCCGGACGGCGCGGTTCTGCATTACGTGGCCGTCAAGGAAGACATCACCGACCGCAAGGAGCAGGAGGAGCGTATCCGACATCTCGCACTCTACGACCCGCTGACGGGTTTGCCCAACCGCACGCTCTGCATGGACCGCATAGCCCAGGCTTCGGCCCGCGTGGCCCGCTACGGAGGCCGCGCCGCGTTGCTTTATCTGGACCTGAACAAGTTCAAGCCCGTGAACGACACCTTCGGCCACGAGGCCGGGGACGAGGTGCTGCGCGAGGTCGCGACCCGCGTCAAGTCCTGCCTGCGGGAGATGGACACGGCCGCCCGCATCGGCGGCGACGAATTCGTGATCATCCTTCAGGAAATCGAAAGCGTCGAGGAGGCCGTGAACGTGGCCGAGCGGGTGCGCGCCTCCCTGGACAAGCCCTTCCTGCCGTGCGGCAGGCACTGCGGCGATCTCGGCGTGAGCATCGGCATGAGCATCTGCCCGGACCACGGCCAGAGCGTGGACAGCCTGATCAAGAAGGCGGACCAGGCCATGTACCGGGTCAAGGGAACGGGCAAGAGCGGCGTTTCCGTCTGGGAGGATCTCAGCGAGGAATGAAAAAGGGCGACGAATGGAAAAAGGGGCCTTGCGGCCCCTTTTTTATTGCGGATTGCTTTCCGTATCGCGTGCTCAGGCCGAGGCGCGTTCTCGTCTTCCCGCCATCCAGGCGCGGAAGGATTCCTTGAGCGAGCAGAGCACGGGCACCACCACCAGGGTCAGCAGGGTGGCCACGCCCAGGCCGAAGATTACGGCCACGGCCATGGAGCCCCACCACTGGGACGACTCGCCGCCGATGACCATCTCGAACGAGAAGAAGTCGAAGCTGACGCCCGTGGCCATGGGCAGCAGGCCCAGGACCGTGGTGATGGCCGTGAGCATGACGGGGCGGAAGCGTGTCATCCCCGCGCGCAGGAGCGCCTCGCGCACGTCCATGCCCCGCTGGAGCAGCTGCTCGAAGTAGTCGATGAGCACGATGGCGTTGTTCACGACCACGCCCGCCAGACTGATGACCCCCACTCCGGTCATGATGATGCCGAAGGGCATGTTGCAGACCAGCAGCCCCAGGAACACGCCGATGAGCGAGAGCATCACGGACGTGAGGATGATGAACGGGGTCAGCACGGAGTTGAACTGGCTCACGAGCACCAGGAAGATGATGAACAGGCAGGCCACGAATGCCTTGGCCAGGAAGTCCTGGGCCTTGGCCTGCTCCTCCTGCTCGCCCGTGAAGTGGAACTCGTAGCCGCGCGGCAGGGGGTAGTCCGCCAGGATCTTTTTGATCTGCACGAGCAGGTCGTTGGCGAGGTAGCCCGTGGCCAGGTCCGAGGAGACCGTGACCACCCGCTTCTGGTCGATGCGCTTGATGGCGCCCAGGCCCGAGGCCAGGCGCACCGCCGCCAGGGAGGTCAGGGGCACGGGCTGGCCCTCCGGGCCGGAAACCGTGATGCGCTTGACGCCCTCGACGCTGGTGCGGTCCTTTTCCGCGAGCTTGGCCACTATGTCGTATTCGTCCTTGCCTTCGCGGTAGGTGCCGACCTTGGCCCCGTTGACGGCGGCCTTGACCGTGTAGGCCAGGGTATAGGCGCTGATGCCGAGCAGGGCGGATTTTTCCTTGTCCACGTCCACCCGGATTTCCGGCTTGCCGGAAACGTAGTCGTCCTTGAGGTCCACGAGGCCGGGCAGCTCCTTGATGCGGCTGCGCACCTCCTCGGCGATGCGGCCCAGCTCGGTCATGTCGTCGCCGGAGATTTCCAGGTTGATGGGCTTGCCCGTGGGCGGGCCGCCCTGTTCCTTTTCCACGCGGACCTCGGCACCCTTGATCATGGCGGTGAGCCGGCCGCGGATTTCGTCGGCCACCCCGGGCGAGGGCCGCGAGCGCAGGTGGAAGTCCTTGAAGTCCAGGGAAACCGAGGAGAGGTGGGAGTTGCCCGCGCCGGCAGAGCCCAGGCCGCCGCCCGCCTCGGTGCCCACGTTGGCGATGACGAACTTGATGTCCGGATATTCCATGGCCACCTTTTCCACCTGCCGGGTCAGCTCGTCCGACGCCTTCAGGTTGGTGCCGATGGGGGACTTGATGTTCACGTACACGACCTTGGGGTCCGTGTCGGGGAAGAACTCCACGCCGCGTCCGAACATGCCGAAGGCCACGATGGAGCCGACGAAGAGCGCGAAGGAGGCGGCTAAGATCTTGCCCCGGTTGTCCAGGGACCATTCCAGCAGGCGGCCGTAGCTGTCGCGGACCTTGTTCACGCCCCGGTCGATGATGCCCGGATGGGATTCCTGCTCCGCGGTCTTGGCCGTCTGCCAGAGCGCGGAGAAGACCGGGTTGACCACCAGGGCCACGAAGAGCGAGGCGAAGAGCGAGATGATCACGGTCTGGGGCAGGAAGGTCATGAACTCGCCCATGATGCCGGGCCAGAAGATCATGGGGAAGAACGCGCCCACCGTGGTCAGGGTCGAGGTGATCACGGGCCAGGCCACCTGGTCCGTGCCGATGACTGCGGCCTCCTCGCGGGTCTTGCCGTTCTGCATGTGCCGGTAGATGTTTTCCACGATGACGATGCCGTTGTCCACGAGCATGCCCAGCGCCAGGGTCAGGGAGAAGAGCACCACCATGTTCAGGGTGATGCCGAAGGCCTGGAGCAGGATGAAGGTGATCAGCATGGACAGCGGGATGGCCATGGACACGAACAGCGCCGAGCGGCCGCCGATGAAGGCGAAGACCACGGCCAGCACCAGGAGCAGGCCGGAGAGGATGTTGTTCTCCAGGTCTGCGACCATGTTGCGGATGTCCGTGGACTTGTCGCCCGTGAGGTCGATCTTCAGGTCCGGGGGGAATTGCGGGCGCATCTCGTCGAGCACCTGCTTGACCGAGTCGATGACCTCCACGATGTTCGCGCCGGTGCGCTTCTTGACCTGGAGGGTCACGGACTGGTTGCCGTTGATGCGGCTGATGGTCGAGGGATCCTTGTAATGGTCGCGGATGGTGGCGATGTCGCGCAGGTACACGGGCTTGCCGTCGCGCACGAAGGCCACGATGTTGTTGATCTCGTCCGGGTTTTCGTATTCTTCCGGCACGCGGACGAGGTATTTCTGGCGGCCGATGTCCATGGAGCCGCCCGGCATGTTCACGTTGGAATCCTTGACCGCGCTCAGAAGGCTCTGGAAGGGCATGTTGTAGAAGGCCACGCGGTCCAGGTCCACTTCCACGTGGATCTCGCGTTCCAGGCCGCCCACCAGTTCCACGTCGAGCACGCCCTCCACGCCTTCCATGCGGTCCTCGAAATCCTCGGCGAAGACCTTGAGCCGCTTGAGGCTGAAGGGACCGGAAATAACCACGTTCAGGATCGGGAAGTCCGAGAAGTTCTTTTCCTCGATGATGGGGTCGTCGGGCAGGTCCGAGGGCAGGTCGGGCTTGGCCTGGTCCACCTTGTCGCGGACCTTCTGCAGCGCGTCGTCGATGTTCACGTCCGGCGTGAATTCGATGGCGATGGCCGAGACGCCGTCGTCCGAGACCGAGGAGATCTCCTCCACGTCGGACAGGCCCTTGAGCTTGCGCTCCAGCGGCATGGTCACCAGGGTTTCCATGTCTTCCGGGGCCACGCCTTCGTAGGTGGTGGTCACGAAGACATACGGAATGGTGATGTCCGGATCGGATTCGCGCGGGAGCGAAACGTAGCTGGAGAGGCCCGCCACGATCATGAAGACCACGAGGACCATGACGGCGGGGCGGCGGGCCAGTGCTGCCTTGTTGATGATCATTGGGCGGAGCCCTCCGCGGGCTTGTCGCCGGGGCTGCTCAGCACGCGGCTTTCAGGGTCGGGCCGGACCTGCTTCGCGGCGTCGGGGGCGGGCTGCGCGTCCTGCCCTCCGTCCAGGCCGGGCAGGGGGGCGAGGCTTTCCTCGGCCGGGTGGGCCTCCACGGGCACCCCTTCCTCAACGGTGTTCTGGCCGCTGACGATGAGCTTTTCGCCCAGGCTGAGGCCCTTGAGGATCTGGACGCGGTCCCCGGCGATGATGCCGAACACGATGTTCCGGGCGCGGGCCACGCCGTTTTCCTCCACGAAAAGCATGCGCTCTCCGCCCTTGTCCACGATGGCGTAGAGAGGCGCGGACACGGCGTTTTCCACGACCTGCCGCTCCAGCCGCACGCGCGCGAGCATGCCGGGCCGGATGCGCCCGTCCGAGTTGTTGACGACCACGCGGGTGCGGAAGGTCTTGGTGGCCTCGTCGGCCTTATAGGCCACGAAGTCCACTTGGCCGGTCCAGGATTCCTTGGGGTAGGCGTCCACGCTCACGTTCACGGTCTGGCCGACGTGCAGATAGCGCACGTCCAGTTCGGGCACGTTCACGTTGACGCGGATGCTGGAGACATCCACGATTTCGGCCACGGTCTGGCCCACGTCCACGTACTCGCCCGGATCCACGGCGAGGTCGTTGATGCGGCCCGGAATGGGCGATTTGATCAGGCCCTGGTCGTAGTTGACCTGGGCCTGGGTCAGGTCCGAGGTGGCCGACTCCAGCTCGGTGTTGGCCTGGTCCAGTTCTTCCTGGGAGAGCAGGTTCTTGCCGCGCAGCTCCTTGCGCCTTTCGGCCTGCTTCTTGGCCAGGGCGTATGCGGAGCGGGCCTTGAGCAGGTCGGCCTCGGCCTTGTCCATGTCGATCTTGGCCACGACCTCGCCTTCCGTGACCTTGTCGCCCTCCACCGGGCCGATCCACTCGACGCGGCCGGCGCGTTCGGCGGCCATGGTCACGTCGCGCAGGGCTTCCGTGGAGCCGGGCAGGGTCAGGGTGTCGTGCAGGGTCGCGGGCCGCACCTCGGCGACGAGCACGGGCAGCGCCTTGGTCGCGGCGGGCGCGGCTGCCTCCGGTGCGGCCTGGTCGCCGCCGCGCGTCAGCAGCAGAGCGGCCAGGAGCAGCAGCGCGACTCCCGCGCCCATGAGCAGCTTGCGACGTTTTCCGGGTTTGGGAAGCTTGATCTTTTCTTGCAGACTCATGTGCGGTCCTTGCTTGCGCGCGACGCGCGCAGGTCTTCGGCGATGCTCCGCAGCGCCGCCAGGGCGAATCGTGAAACATGTTCCGCGAGCCGTTCGCGGAAGGCGCACGGGTCGGGATGGTCCTTGTGGATGACGGAGACGATGGGCCAGCACAGGGCGTGGTGCGTCATCATTCCGTATATGGAAATGCAGCTCTGCCGGACCAGTTCCGGGTCCGCGTCCGGGCCGAGCATCTCGGCGATCATGCCGCGCAGCAGCAGGCTGTCCACCGCCAGATGTTCCTCGATGAGCTGCGGCCACGTCTCGCTCGGGTGGGCCAGCTCCATGTGGAAGATGGCGGAAAGCTGGCCCCTGTCCTCGTCCGGGTCCGGGTCGCCGTAGATGTCCCGCGTGACCTCGTGGATGAAGACGGTGATGCGTTCCTCCACGGGCAGATTCGGATCGATGGACTTGGCGTTGGCGCAGCCGCAGTCTTCGAGCATGTTTTTGAGCACCGCCTCGTAGAGGTGCTTCTTGTCGCCGAAATGATAGTTCACTGCGGCGATGTTCGCTCCCGCAAGCTGGCAGATCTCCCGCACCGTGGCGGCAAGAAAGCCTTTTTCCGAAAATACCCTGGACGCGGCGGCCAGGAGCTTTTCCTTGGTTCCGCCTTCCGCATGTGCCTTGTTCGTCATCTATAGATATCTCGTCCTGCTATTGAAACAAACATTTGATTGAAACGGTGGACAGAGGTGGGAATTCCAGTTCCCATCGGGAAAGTCAAGTTGAATGAAGTGACGATTGCGGGTCGTGTGTACGGAAACAACGTTCAAGCGCCTTGAACGCGCACCGGGAGGCGATTCACGGGCCGCCGCGTCGATTTCCGGTCGATTTGGTGGGGAATGGGAGAAGACGCGCGCCGCCGGAGCCGCAAGCGCGAAAGGCATGATTTGAAGAGAAGAGGGGAGCGGCGGTCGCTTCAAGGCGGGCGGCCCGCTTGCCGGCAGGATTCCCGGAGAGGCGGGGCTAGAGCGCCAGGAGGATGCGCTCCACCGCGTCGATGATCCTGCCGGGAGTGGATGCTCCGGCCGTCAGCCCGATGCGCCGGCAGCGGCGGAGTTCGTCCAGGGGCAGTTCCTCCGGGGTTTCCACGAGCACGCAGCGCGCGCCCTTGGCCTCGCAGACCTGGGCGAGCCGCCGGGTGTTGCCGCTCATGCGCCCGCCGGCCACGACCATGCAGTCCACGTCCGAGGCGATGCGCATGGCTTCTTCCTGGCGCAGCTTGGTGGCGTCGCAGATGGTATGCAGCACGACCACGTCCAGATCGGGGTCGGCCTCCATGACCTGGGCGAGCGCTTCGAAGGCCTCGCGGTCCTGGGTGGTCTGGGCGGCGAGGACGTAGCGCCGGGTGCGGTCCAGCCCGTCCACGTCCAGCTCCTCCGGCGCGTCGAACACCACGGCTTCCGGCCCGGCGTAGGAGAGCAGCCCCTTGACCTCGGGGTGGTCGGCTTCTCCGTAGAGCAGCAGCAGGCGTCCCTCGCGGCTTTGGCGGGCGATGAGGGTCTGGGCCTTCTTGACGCGCGGGCAGGTGGCGTCGAGGATGGTCGCGCCCTGCGCGCGCAATTCCTCCTCCACCTCGCGCGGAATGCCGTGGGCGCGGATCACGCAATGCGCGTCCTGCGGCACTTCGGACGGGGAGCCCGCGGTGCGGACGCCCTGGCCCTCGTAGCGGGCCAGCACCTGGGGATTGTGGATGATGGGTCCGAGGGTGTGGATGGCGCGTCCCTCGCTGTTCGTCTCGATGAGCCGGTCCAGCTTGTTCAGGGCCATGTCCACGCCCATGCAGAATCCTGCGGTCTCAGCGCGAATCACTTCCATGCGCGGTGCTCCTTTCGGCTTGGATCGGATGCGGATACCTCGCCGGAGCGAGTTTGGCAACTCGCCCGCTCCGCGTTGACCCCGAAGCGTTTCAAGGGGTAGGAAAGGGCCACATCCACACGAGGAGTTCTCCATGCATCTTCCCTTTCCGCATCGTGCGCCTTCCTTCCATTCGGTTTTCCCCGCCCGCGTCAGGGCGTCGATACTTTGCGCCGTCCTGCTGGCCGCGTTCTGCCTCCTGCCCCGCCCAGGCCTGGCCCAGGACGCGGACAGCGTCTCCCAGGCCAAGGCCGGAGGCCCGCCCTGCGCGCGCGAGGACGCGGCCCCCGGGCCGACCCCGCTGGATTTCCTGGTCGTGCTGCCGGGCGCGCCCGAATCGCCCGAAGAAGCCGTGCAGGCTGTGGACGGTCTGGCCGAATTTCTCGCCCGCAAGACGGGGCGTTCCGTGCAGGGCGGCTTCACCAACGACTCCGAAAGAGCCGTGGACCTGCTGGAGCGGGAGCCGCCGCGCTGGGGCGTGGTTTCCCTGGGATTTTATCTGCAATACGCGGGCAGGCTGAAGATGACCCCCGTGGCCTCGACCCTGCCCGGTGGCGAAAAAGGGGACATCTGGCGGGTGCTGACGGCTCCGGAGTACAGCGACAGGGAACTGGCCGGCGATTTCGCGGGCAGCATGCTGTTCGAGCGCGAGACCGCGGCCTGCCTGCTGCTGCGCGGCCGCAACGGCGGCATCGTGGGCTTTCGCGGGGAGCGCGCCCCGCTCATGGCCCTGCGCGACCTGGGCGGGGAAGGGCTGGCCGGAGTGGTGCTCGACAACATTCAGTATGAGGCGACCGCGCACCTGTCCTACAAGGACGAGCTGAACTACAAGGTGCTCTTCGAGGTGCCGAATCTGCCTGCCGGGCCGGTGGTCTGGTTCGGGGAGGGCGCCAAGGGCGGGGATGCCGAAACGCTCGTCAAGGCTCTGCACGCGGCGGCGTCCGCAAAGCAGGCCCGTCCGGCCATGGAGCTGTTGCGCACGTCCGGGTTCGGTCCTGCGGACAAGCGGCTCTCCGGATTGCTCAAGGAGTGCGGCCAGTAGCCGACGACCACGCTACTGGATCGGTTCTTCCGGTCCGGGGGCGTTCGGGGCGTCGGCCTCGGAGCGTTCGCGATCCGGGTCGGTCATGGCTTCGAAGCAGGCCTGGAACAGGGCCTTGCGTGCGTTTCTGAGCGTGTCCAGCGCCTTGGAGTAGTCCCGCCCGGCCCGCCAAAAATCACCGAGCAGGGAGGGACGTCGCAAGATCGCGCGGACAAGGCCCCGCACGCTTCCTGCCGCGCCGTTGTCGCAGGCCGCGAGCATGGCCTTGGACACGGGGCGCTTGATGCTGTCGCAGACGGCGCGCGCCGCGAGAAAGGGGATGCGGGCCTCCATGGCGGCCAGGGCGACTCCGGCGCTTTCCGTGTCGACGGCCGAGGCTCCCGTGAGCGTGTGCCAGCGTTCGCGCTCCGAGAGATCGAGCAGGGGGGTGGCCGTGGTCAGCAGAATGCCCGCGCGGAAGCGGAATCGCGAGCCCGCGAGCAGACGCAGCGCGGACTCCGCCAGGCCCGGACGTTCCTGCGGCACGGCCAGGGGCGCGCCTTCGTGCACCAGCTGGACATCCTCGCTGATCAGCAGCTCGCCGCATTCGCAACGGCCGTCGATGCCTCCTGCGACGCCCGCGCAGAGCAGCGCGCCTGCTCCCTCGGCCACGAGCTCGCGCGCGGCCGCCAGGGAGCGTTCCGGACCCGGACCGCATTGCAGGCAGACCACGCGGCCCTGGGCGCAGTCGAATTCGCGTCGCTGGAAGTGTCCCTGGGCGATGGGCTTGCCCCTGTCAAAGGCTTTCGTCTCCGATTCCAGGGCGGTGATCAGGCCGAGAAAGGGGCGTGGCTGGTCGGTGGAATTCATGGGCCGTCCTCTTTGGGTGGGCTTCGGGGCCGGAGCTGGCCTGGCAGGCATGTCTGCAAGCGTAGCAGATTCGGGAATTGAAGAAAACCGGCTTTTTGATAAGGGGATATGGGGCTTCGTCTGATTGATGGACATTTTTTATCCCAGCGGTTAGCTTGTCCGAAGTCTGCGAGACGGATGCCGCGGGGGACGGGGCATGCGAGGGGTCATGCGGGAATTCGACATCGAGGTCCGAAACGGACTGCTGCTGGTCCGTTGTTCCGGTCGGCTGAGCATCGAAAGGACCGGACGGCTGAAAAGCGAGTTGGATATGCACTTGCGCGAGGGCGGATTGACCGCTTTCGCGCTGGATCTTTCCCGTGTGCGCTTTCTCGATTCCTCGGGGATCGGCCTGCTGGTGACCTTGCGTTCCCGCGCGGTGAGCCGAGGCATGGACTTCCGGCTGCTCCGGCCGAGCGAGGAGGTCGTCAGGACGCTCGAACTCGTCAAATTGGGCGACTTCTTCGAGTACGCGGAGAGTGAGAAGGAGCTGGGTTTGCGGATCGACTAAGGAAGAAGCGGATGCCCTATTACATCAGACATTACTTCGACCCGGATTTCGACCATTTCCATCTGCAACCCCGCCAGCGCGAAGACGGATCCGTGGACCATTTCGACCTCGGCTACGTCCAGAACACGGTCAAGGGGCAGATCCTCGCGGAGATCGTCGAGGTGGGCGAGGGCGGTCTGAAAGGGATCGACCCGCGCTTCGTGCTCCTGGAGCCGAAGCTGCCGCAGGGCCGGAACACGCGCATCGAAGAGGGCAACCCGCGCGTTCTCCTGGCCGACTGCAACGGCTACGTCTTTTACGATCAGGGCCTGATCGTGGTCAAACAGATCCTCAACGTGCGCCGCGACGTGGACTACCACACGGGCAACATCCCCTACGTGGGGGACATGGTCGTGCACGGCGCCGTGCGCTCGGGGTTCCGGCTTCGGGCTTCGGGCATGCGGGTCAAGGGCAACATCGAGGGTGCCTCCCTGGGGGCGATTCATTCCATCGTCTGCGAATCCGGAGTCAAGGGAGGGAACAGGGCCTTCATCGAGGCCGGGGAAACCTTCCGTTGCGGTTTTTGCGAGAACGCGACCGTCAAGGCCGGGGCCAACGTGCTGGTGGACGGGGCCTGCCTGCACAGCAGGATTTTCGCCGGAGGCAAGCTGGCGGTGAAGGGGCGGCTCACGGGCTGCGAAGTCTATTGCTTCGAGTATGCGTATGTGGAGGAGCAGCTGGGAGGCGGCATGAGCGCCGAAACCTCCATCCTGGCGGGGTATGACCCCATGCTGCTCTTTGCGGATCAACAACTCAACGAACGCATCGCCGAACTGCACGAGCAGATCAAGCTGAGCGAGGCGCACATCGGCAAAGACGATAAGCAGGACAAGGAATTGCGGGAGGCGAGGGATTCCTTCCGACGCAAGCTCCGCCTGCTGCGGCAACGCAAGACGCAACTCTGGGAGCGCATCGACGCCACCGGGATGCTGGAGCGCTGCCGGATCATCGTGCCGGGAAGCGTCAAGCCCGGCGTGGAGATCAGCATCGGTCCAGCCTACTACAAGGTCTTGGACTACCTGGAAAACGTGCGGTTCTACTATGAAGATCGTGAGATCAAGTACGCATCACCCGCAATCGAGAAATAGCGCACCATGGACATCGCAACCGTAATTGGACTCATCGGCGGTCTCGGTCTGATCGTCACCACGATTTTTCTCGGAGGCAACGTCGTCGGCTTCGTGGACATTCCGTCCGCGGTCGTCGTTTTCGGCGGCACCGTCGCCACCGCCTTCATCATGTTTCCGCTGAACGTGATCATCGGCACGGTCAAGGTGATCATGAAGACCGTGTTCTTCAAGAGCACCGACCCGCACCAGATCATCCGCAAGATCATCGAACTGGCGGACACGGCCCGGCGCGAGAGCCTCGTGGCCCTGGAAAAGGTCAGCGTCGAGGATCCCTTCATGAAGAAGGGGGTCATGCTCGTGGCCGACGGCACCGAGGAGAGCCTGGTCCGCGCCGTGCTGGAAACCGAGATCAAGTTCATGAAGCAGCGCCACCTCCAGGGCCAGGGCGTGCTCAAGGGCATGGGCACCATGGCTCCGGCCTTCGGCATGATCGGCACGCTCATCGGTCTGGTGAACATGCTTCAGAACCTTTCGGACCCGGCCTCCATCGGCCCGGCCATGGCCGTTGCGCTCTTGACCACGTTCTACGGGGCCGTGCTGGCCAACGTGGTCTTCCTGCCCATGGCCACCAAGCTGGAGGGCCGCAGCGCCGAGGATCAGCTCTACATGGAGATCATGCTTGAAGGCGTGCTCTCCATTCAGCGGGGCGACCACCCCTCCATCGTCAAGGAAAAGCTCATGGCCTTTCTCAGCCCGGCCATGCGCGAGTCCTCGAGCTAGGCCCGGAGCGCGATCGTGGGCAAAAGGATCATCATCGTAAAGAAGCCCGCAGAAGAAGGGCCGAAGCATGAAGGACTGCCGCCGTGGATGGCCACGTTCGCGGACATGGTCACGCTGCTGCTCTGCTTCTTCGTGCTGCTGCTCTCCTTCGCCAATCAGGACGTGCAGAAGTTCCGCGACGTGCTCGGCTCCATCCGGGACGCCTTCGGCGTGAGCGTGGTGCGCACGAAGTCGTCGGACCTCGGCCTGGAGACGACGAGCAGCACCGAAAGCATGACCGCACCGACCAGCTCCGCCGAGCAGATTCTCGCCGGCGTGGTCATCCGCATCCGCTCCATCCTGGACAAGACCCCGGAGCTGAAGCAGGCCAGCGGCGTCCGCGTGGACAGGGAGGGGGTGCTCTTCGACGTGCGCAGCTCCGCGCTCTTCGAGCCCGGCTCGGCCAAGCTCAATCCGGAAGCGACCCGCGCCCTGGACAGCGTGGTCACGGTGCTCAAGGAATATCCTCTCAATCTGGTCGTGCGCGGACATACCGACAACCAGCCGATCACTTCGGGCCGCTACCCCTCGAACTGGGAACTCTCCGCGGCGCGCGCGGCCAACGCCCTGGCCTACATCGTGGAGGTCGGCGGCATCCCCGTGAACAGGGTCAAGGCCGTGGGCTACGCCCAGACCCGGCCCGTGGCCCCGAACTCGACGGTGGAAGGACGGCTGGCGAATCAGCGGGTGGAGTTCTATTTCCACAAACCGGACGGCGACAGCTGGTAGGCGGGGAACATGGCCAAGGGAAGAGCCGAGGACGAAGTCCTCATCATCGAGCAGTACGAGGAGGGACCGCCCCCGGAAGAGGGGCTGCCGCCCTGGATGGCCACGTTCGCGGACATGGTCACGCTGCTGCTTTGCTTTTTCGTGCTGCTGCTGTCCTTCACCAACCAGGACATCAACAACTTCCAAATGCTCATGGGCGCCATGTCCGACGCCTTCGGCGTGCAGAAGGAGCGCAGCGACGCCAAGGAAATCCCCTACGCGGACACGTCGCGCAGCTTCAAGACCGAGATGGAGAACGAGTCCGAGATCAAGCAGCTGGCCGCCTCGCTGAAGAAGTTCATCCAGGACGAGACGCTTACGGGCGAAGCCTCCCTGAGCGTGGACAACACCGGCGTCATGCTCCGGGTGGGCAACAAGGCCATGTTCCGGCCCGGCTCCTACGACCTCACTCCCGAATCCATCAGCGTGCTGGTGGAGGTCATCAAGCTGCTCAATTCCACGCCCTTCAACCTCATCGTCACCGGACACACGGACGGCGAGAGCCGCAACGAGCAGCTCTTCGACACCAACTGGGAGCTTTCCGCCACGCGGGCCGCAGCCTGCCTGCGCTTCATCCTCGAACATTCGAGCGTCTCGCCGGACCGGCTCAAGGCCGTGGGCCTGGCCGGGTCCAAGCCGCTGGTGCCGAGCACGACGGAAGCCAACAAGGCGCTGAATCGGCGCGTGGAATTCTATTTCAAGGCTCCGGGCGACAAGAACTGGTAATCCCGCGCCGGGAAAGGAGCGCAGATGGAACGCATCGAGTGGAGCAAGGATCTGGAAGTGGGCATCGGGCTGCTCGACGCCCAGCACATGAACATGGTCAAGCTGATCAACACGCTGGGCGAGGCCGTGGAAAAAGACCAGGGCAAGACAGTCGTCAACGAGGTCATGGAGCAGCTCAAGCTGTACACCTCCTACCATTTCACGAGCGAGGAACGGCTGCTCCGCATCCATAACTACCCCGCCTACGAAGAGCACCTCCGGGAGCACCAGGAGTTTTCGGACGAAGTCGAGGATTTCTACCTGGACCTGCGTACCGGGGTTCCCGGAGTCAGCGCCGCGCTGCACGATTACCTGCGGCAGTGGTTCGTGGTCCACATCCAGGACGAGGACCAGCGCTACGCCAAGTTCCTTCGCGCCAAGGGCGAGAAGTGATTCCGCCTTCGGAGAGACGTTGGACTTCCTTGAGCCGACCCGCCGGATCATGGGCATGCGCCCCGCTGTCTGGGAGCGCCATGCCAATCCCTGGAGCGTCTATACCCGCATCCCCATCCTGCCCCTGCTGACCCTGGCCGTCTGGAGCCGCGTCTGGATAGGATGGTGGGCTCTCGCCCCCGTTCTGCTTCTCGCGTTCTGGTCCTGGCTCAATCCGCGGGCGTTTCCGCCGCCCGCGTCCACGGAAGGCTGGGCCTCCAAGGCCGTCCTGGGCGAGCGCCTCTGGATGCGCCGGAGAGAGCTGCTCGTGCCGAGGCACCACGTCAGGGCTGCGGCGCTGCTTTCCGGACTCGCGCTGCTCGGTGCCGGGCTGCTCTGCTGGGGGCTGGCGATCCTGCACCCGTGGCTGACCCTGCTGGGGCTGACCCTGGCCGTGCTCGGCAAGCTCTGGTTCGTGGACCGCATGGCCTGGTTCTACGAGGAGCAGAGCCGTCAGCCGGAACGCACGGACCGGGCGGAAAAATAGTCGCCCCGCTGCGTTTGCGCGGAAAATGCAAGCATTTCAGACTCCGCCGGTCCGATTTAAGTCCGTTTTCGATTAGTGAAATAAAGAATTAATCCCAGTTGCTTGACTTGGCGCAATCCCGGTGTACCCTTTTATCCAAACACAGGGGGCTGTCATGTCCATAGAGATGGGTTTCACCGAAGCGATCATGCTTTTCTGCGCGATTGCGCTGCTCTTCCGCCTGGAAGGGGAACTGCCTGCCATGCTCGCCACGGTCCGCAGCGGCTTTCGGGCCGTGGGATCGAAGCTGAGCGACCACCAGCGAAGCGATTTCTACTGTTTCTTCCACTCCAAGGCCCTGATCGGGCGCTAGCGGAAGCGATGCCGCGCCAGCGGGCGCGGGACAGTATCGGCTTTTTCTACACTCCTCCTCTTCTCGACGACGAAGCGCCTGAACCGGATTTCCGGTTCAGGCGCTTCAATGTCGTGCGGCGCACAGGGCCGCTGGAATCGGCGGTTCCTAGCTTTTCTGGGCGATCTTGGCCCAGGTGTCGCGCAGGGTGGCCGTGCGGTTGAACACGGGTTTGCCTGGCGCGTGGTCCTTGGCGTCCGCGCAGAAGTAGCCCAGCCGCTCGAACTGGCAGAGCCAGCCCGGCTCCTGATGCGCGAGGCAGGGCTCCAGCAGGGCCTGGACCGTGGTCAGGGATTCGGGGTTGAGCAGTTCCTTGAAGTCGCGGTCCTTGACGGCGGCGGGATTCTCCACGCTGAAGAGCTTGTCGTAGAGGCGGACCTCCGCGGGAACGGCGTGCGCCTCGGAAACCCAGTGCAGCGTGCCCTTGACCTTGCGTCCGTCCTTGGACCAGCCGCCTTTCGTCTCCGGATCGTAGGTGCAGCGGATTTCCGTGATCCTGCCGTCCGCGTCCTTTTCCACTCCCGTGCAGGTCACGTAATAGGCGTAGCGCAGGCGCACCTCCCGGCCGGGGGCCAGGCGGAAGAACTTCTTGGGCGGCTCTTCCATGAAATCCTCGCGCTCGATGTAGAGCACCTTGGAGAAGGGCACGATGCGCGAGCCCTGGCTTTCGTCCTCAGGATGGAAGGGCATGTCGAACTCGTCCACCTGCCCTTCGGGGTAGTTTTCGATGACCAGCCGCACGGGGTCGAGAACGCCCATGACGCGGGGGGCGCGGGCGTTGAGATCCTCGCGCACGCAATGCTCCAGCAGGGCGAAATCGACCATGGAATTGGCCTTGGACACGCCGATGCGGTCGCAGAAGTCGCGCAGCGCTTCCGGGGTGTAGCCTCTGCGCCGCAGGCCCGAGATGGTCGGCATGCGCGGGTCGCTCCAGCCGGAAACGTGGCCTTCGGACACGAGCTGGATCAGCTTGCGCTTGGAGAGCACGGTGTAGGTCAGGTTCAACCGCGCGAATTCATACTGGTAGGGGCGCTCCGGGAATGCGGCCACGGTGTCCAGCACCCAGTCGTACAGCTCCCGGTTGTTCTCGAATTCCAGGGTGCAGATGGAATGGGTCACGCCTTCGATGGCGTCCGAAAGGCAGTGGGTGAAGTCGTACATCGGGTAGATGCACCACGCGTCCCCGGTGCGGTGATGGTGCGCCCGCTTGATGCGGTAGAGCGTGGGGTCGCGCATGACCATGTTGGGCGCGGCCATGTCGATCTTCGCGCGCAGCACGCGGGAGCCGTCGGGAAATTCCCCGGCGCGCATGCGCCGGAACAGGTCGAGGTTTTCCTCGGCGCTCCGCTCGCGGAAGGGCGAGGGCTTGCCCGGTTCCGTGAGGGTGCCGCGATACTCGCGGATTTCCTCGGCGCTGAGGTCGTCCACGTAGGCCTTGCCCATCTGGATGAGCTGCTCGGCAAAGGCGTAGATGCGGTCGAAATAATCCGAGGCGAAGCGTTTTTCGTCCCAGTCGAAGCCGAGCCAGCGCACGTCTTCCTGGATGGAATCGACGTATTCCTGCTCCTCCTTGGAGGGGTTGGTGTCGTCGAAGCGCAGGAAGCACTTGCCGTCGTATTCCCTGGCGAGGCCGAAGTTCAGGCAGATGGACTTGGCGTGCCCGATGTGCAGGTATCCGTTGGGCTCCGGAGGAAAGCGCGTCTGCACCCGGCCTTGGTCGTATTTGTTCTCGGCGATGTGGGCGTCGATGATGGTGCGGACGAAATCCTTGCCGATCCGGGTTTCCGGGCTTTCGGCGTCGCTGTGAGTGGTCATTGCGTTTCCTCGTGTGGGAAGGGTTGCTCCCGTTCAACGTCGTGCGGCTCAGAACCGCCGCCGCAACGGGGATCGGCGGAAAATACGGAAAATGCCCCATGCGGTCAAATGGCAAGCGCGGCCCGGGGTGATACGGATCGCCGGTAACGTCGTTTCATTTGTGCGAAAAGAAAGGAGAAGCTTCAAAATGGCTTTTCAAGCGCAGGGGAATGGGGTAAAGAACGCGAGGCACGCCGTGCGCGTATTGAATTGACAGCGAAAAACATCCAAGCGAGCGCGAAGACAGCTGAACCGATGAATCTCTGCGGCCTCTTTTCCAGCTACCAGGTGCTGGTGTATCCCGAAAAAGACGGGGAATGCCGGACTCTGAACATTCGATGCATCCTGCCGGTGCTGTTCTTTTCGCTGCTTCTCGCCTTGGTGGTCACCTTCGGATTTCTGCTCCAGATGTACTTTTCCCACGCGGACCTGCGGGCCAGCTACGACGCCCGCGAACAATTGCGCCTCGAGCAGCGGCTGGACATCCTGTTCCAGGCCCGGCGGCTCATGGGGCTCCAGCACGATTACGACCGGATCGACGATTTCTGCAACAAGCTCATGGTCATGACCAACATGACCGAACCCAACCAGGAATGGGATGCCTTTACGGGCAGCGGCGGTCCGGCCATCAACGACATGACCCTTTCGCCCTACGACACCCGGAGCCTGATCCGAAACATGCAGGGAGCCGTGGCCGCCCTGAACCGCGAGGTTCTCGACAGCGAGGTGCTCCAGCAGCTGATCCTCAAGCAGGTACGGGAAAACAAGCAGGTTCTCGATTCCACGCCCTCGGTCTGGCCGGTCAAGGGACGCATCACTTCCGGCTTCGGCATGCGCCAGCATCCCTTCGACCACACCTACAAGTTCCATCGCGGACTGGACATCGTGCCTCCGGGCGGTCGCGGAACCCCGATCCACTCGCCGGCCAACGGCACCGTCATCTTCACCGGCAGGGACGGCGGCTACGGGCTCAGCCTGCTCATCCAGCACCAGGGCAACATCACCACGCGCTACGGCCACCTCAAGAGCATCGCGGTCAAGGTCGGGCAGAAGGTCCACCGCGACGACATCGTCGCCTTCGTGGGCAACTCCGGGCGCAGCACCGGACCGCATCTGCACTACGAAGTCCTGGTGGCGGGCAAGCCCCAGAATCCCAGGAAATACATCCTGAACTAGTCCTGTTCCGGTCTTGGAATCAGGAAAGGCGCAACGGCCGGGACAGACTTCCGCGCCGCTGCCTTGCCGCGTGCGCGGACCCGGTACCGGTCCCTTCCCTGGGTCCGGTGGTCGGGCGCCGATCGGGCGGCATGCCGCCACGTTCCGCTTTGCGGGGCGATACTCAGGCTACCGCGCCCTGGGCCAAGGATCCCGTTTCGACGCCTTGGGCCTCGTAGGCGCGCATGGCCATGCGCATCAGCGCGGATTGTCCGTCGTTCCCGCCTGCGCCTTCGTCTTGGCCCCGGCCTGCGCCGTCCGTCTCGAAGAGGCTCTCCAGGCTGACGTCGCCGTTGGCGAACGCCTGACGAAGTTCGTCCATGGTCACGACGCCGTCTTCATTGAGGTCGTACTCGTCGTACTCCTCGTCGTCGTCGCTGGAAGAGGCGCTCTCCGTGCCGCCGGAGCTTTCCGATCCTCCGGATCCGGACACTCCGGAAGCGGTGGCCGCGGCGGCAATGGTCTCGCCGCTCTGTTCCGCGCCCTGCGCCCCCGTCATGCCGTCCGGCGGCCGCATGGCCGCGTTGATCTCCTCGGTGGAGACGGAGCCGTCGCCGTCGGCGTCGAGCGCGCCGAACAGCTCGTCGCTCAGGCCGCTTTCCTCCTGGCTGAGCATGCCGTTTCCGTCCGCGTCGCTCTCGGAGATGAGGGAACTGGCGAAATCGCCTTCCCCACGGCCTCCCATGCCCTGCATGAGCATGTTCAGACCGCCCATCATGCGGTCCATTTCCTTTTTGCGGCTCTCCATGTCGGCGGAGATCTCTTCCTCGGTGAGATACCCGTCTCCGTCCGTGTCCGCGTTGTCGAACCTGGTCTGGCCGATGCCGGCCTCTTCGAGGCTGAGCAGACCGTCGCCGTCGCCGTCCTTGTCGCTGACGAAGGAGCCGGCGAACTCCCCGCTGTCTCCTCCACGGTTCGCGCGCATCTGCGCAAGAACATCGGAGGAAAGGCTCGCCAAAGTCGAGCTGCCTATGCCGGAAACATCCACGACGTACCTCCTTGCTGAGGGTTGTTCCACGGGCCGGGAGGCAGGATTTGCCGCCCTTTGCCCCGCTTTCGGAGCAAGCAAGGAGAGGGCCTGAATATGTTAAGATCGATCATCTTAATGTTTATTAATATTGATATGCCGGGAGGATGCTTTGACGCATGCCGCTGCCGGGCCGGAATGTCGAAGCTTTTCGGGAAAAGTGCGGGGAGCGGGGAAGCGCGCTCTGGATTGGAATGCTGCACGGCGCAGGCGTTTGAGCGAGGCCGGGAAAATCGCATTTCCGGACTTGAGCTTGCTCCCGCGCCGGGGTAGGGCTCCTGTCAGGCGCGCGGGCCGCGCTATTCGGGACGTGGCCCGAAATCATCAAAACAAAGGAAGCCAGCATGCGGATTTGGGTCGACGCCGACGCCTGCCCCAACGCGATCAAGGAAATCCTCTTCAAGGCCGCCCTGCGGCGCGAGGTCCGGCTGACCCTGGTGGCCAACACCTCGCTGACCGTGCCGACCTCGCCGCTGATAGACACCATCCGCGTGCCTGCGGGCATGGACGAGGCGGACAAGGAGATCGCCAAGCAGGCGGAGGCGGGCGACCTCGTGGTCACGGCGGACATCCCCCTCGCGGACAAGATCGTGGACAAGGGCGCCACGGGCCTGAACCCGCGCGGGGAGCTGTACACCGAAGAAAACGTCAAGGGGCTGCTGCGCATGCGCAACCTCATGGAGGAGCTGCGCAGCGGCGGCATGGCCTCGGGCGGCCCTGCCCCTCTCGGCCCGCGCGACAAGCAGGAATTCGCCAATCAACTGGATCGCTTTCTGACCAGAAGCCTGCCCCGGTAGCGGCTGAACAGTTCTTCCTTCCTGAAGAGGCCGGATTCGGCTTCGGCGTGTTGCCCGTCGCCGCCGAACCCGCAGGAGTGCGGCTTGGCGCATGGCCCGCGTCTTGGCTTCTGCCAAAACGTGCGGGTTTGCCAGTGCGCAAAAGCCGGGGAACCCCAAAACAGGGTGCGTAAACAAAAATCAGGGCAGCAATTTTTTACGGATTGCAAAACACCGCAGGAAAGTATACCCCCCACCTTGGTTTTTCTTGTTTTGCAGAAAATCAACCCGAAAAAGACGATTGGCATCATGAAACGCGAAGGTTTTGCGACCCGGCTCGGCGTGCTGACGGCAACGCTCGGCTCCGCGGTCGGATTGGGCAATATCTGGAAATTTCCCTACATGACCGGCCAGAACGGCGGAGCCGCCTTTCTGTTCATCTACCTCGCGGCCACCGTGGTCGTGGGCCTGCCGATCATGATCGCCGAGATCATGATGGGCCGCCGGGCCAGGGCCAATGCCATCACCACCTGGAAGAAGGTTGCGCCGGACAATTCCGGATGGATGCTCGTGGGCGTCTGCGGGGTGCTCGCCGCATTCTCGATCATGGCTTTCTATACCGACGTCGTGGGCTGGGTCTTCCGCTACATCGTCCAGGCCGCCGCAGGAGGGCTGAACTCCTCCGACCCGAAGGCGGCCGAAGCCGTCTTCAAGGCCACGGTCTCGGCGCCGTGGGCCTCGCTGGCCTGGCAGTGGGGCGTGCTCGCCCTCGTCAGCACGATCATCCTCGGCGGCGTGAGCAAGGGCATCGAGAAGACGACCAAGATCCTCATGCCGATGCTGCTGGGCATGCTCATCGTGGTCTGCATCCGTTCCCTGACCCTGCCCCGCGCGCTCGACGGCCTGGCCTTTCTCTTCAATCCAGATTTTTCCAAGGTCGACGGAGAGGTGGTGCTCATGGCCATGGGCTTGGCCTTTTTCAAGCTCTCCATCGGCATGGGCACCATGATGACCTACGGCAGCTACTTCCGCGAGGACGCGAACGTGCCTCTCACGGCCAGCCGCGTGATGCTCGCCGACCTGACCGTGTCCCTGCTGGCGGGCATCGCCATCTTCCCGGCCGTGTTCAACTACGGATTCGAGCCCGCTGCCGGGCCGGGCCTGCTGTTCATGACCGTTCCCGCCGTGTTCAGCTCCATGCCCTTTGGTCAGGCGTTCATGACCCTGTTCTTCGTGCTCACGGCGGTGGCCACCATCGGGGCCATGCTTTCGCTTTTCGAGGTGCCCGTGGCCTTCATGATCGAGAGCGGCCTGGGCTGGTCCCGAAAGAAGGCCACCATCGCCACGGCCGTGGGCCTGGGCATCTGCGGAATCCCGGCTACGCTCTCGTTCAGCGCCATGAGCGACGTGACGCTGTTCGGCCTGAACTTCTTCGACTTCTACGACTACCTCTCCTCGAACCTGCTCATGCCCATCGGCGGCTTCTTCATCTGCGTGTTCGCAGGCTGGTTCTGGGGCCGCGAACGCACCGAGGCCGACCTGAGCAACCGGGGAGCGCTCTCCAACCGCGCCGTGATCGCGCTCTATTCCCTGATCGTGAAGTGGATCACCCCGTTGCTCGTGCTGCTGGTCCTGCTCAAGGGGCTGGGCGCGTTCTAGCCGAGGCGGGCGAACTCCGGACAGCGGCGTTTCGCCGCAGAGCATTGATGGGGCAGCGCCCCGGCATCCCCACCCTTAGGTTCGGGGTGCCGGGGCGCTGTCTTGCGTGCGGCCGCGGCGGATGCGCAGCCCCTGGCCCTGAGGCGGCGGACCGAATGGAGCCGGGACCATGCGCGGCTCAGCCGCGCATCCGGCCGCCGCGCTTGATGATCTTTTGCAGGCTGACCCTTTCGATTCCGGAGAGGCGGGCGGCCTCGGAAATGTTCCCGCCGGTCCTGGCGAGAACATGCTCCACGTAGCAGCGTGTGAAGTTGGTGAGCACGGTGGATTTGGCTTCCTTGTAGGGCATCAGCTCTTCCGTGCCCGCTCCGGGAACGAAGACGCCGGGCTGGGTCTGCTGCGTCCTCGGCAGTCCGCCTTCGGCCTGGTGCAGGTGGATCGCCTCCACCTGCCGGCCAGGGCAGAAAACGGTCAGGCGGCGGACCGTGTTCTGCAACTCGCGCACGTTGCCCGGCCAGGGGCGTTCGCAGAGGCAGCGCAGCACCTCCGGCCCCAGCACCTTGGGCGAAAGGCGCATTTCCCGGCAGGTCTGCTCCAGGAAGTGTGCGGCCAGCAGCGGGATGTCCTCGCGATGGTCCCGCAAGGGCAGGGTCGTCACGGTGAGCACGTTCAGCCTGTAGAACAGATCCTCCCGGAACAGCCCCGCGGTGATGCGCTCTTCGAGATTCTGGTTGGTGGTGGCCAGGATGCGCACGTCGATCCTGGTGGTGCCGTTCGCCCCCACTGGCCGGACTTCGCGCTCCTGAAGCACGCGCAGGAGCTTGGTCTGCACGGACATGGGGATGTCGCCGATCTCGTCGAGCAGGATGCTGCCGCCTCCGGCGGCCACGAAGAGGCCCTGCCGGGCCTTTTCCGCTCCTGTGAAGGCGCCTTTGACGTGGCCGAAAAGCTCGCTTTCCAAGAGGTGTTCAGGGATTGCCGGGCAGTTCACCGTCACGAAAGGGCCTTTGGCGCGGTTGCTCAGACGGTGGATGGTGCCCGCCACCAGCTCCTTGCCCGTTCCGGACTCGCCGCGCACGAGCACCGTGTAGTCCGAAGCCGCCACCGCGGCGATGGATTCCTTGAGCTGGCGCATGGCCGGGGCGTCGCCCACCAGAGTGCGCGCGCCCTCCGCCCGGCGGGCCAGGTCGCGCAGGGCTTTGTTTTCGCCGAGCAGCCTGCCGTGTTCCAGCCCCTTGCGCACGGAGCGGAGCAGCTCCTCACGCTTCACGGGCTTGGTCAGAAAATCATAGGCTCCGCCCTTGAGCGCGGCCACGGCGGCCTCCACGCTGCCGTAGCCCGTGAGCAGGATCACTGTCAGGCCGGGCACGAGTTCCAGAGCCTGATGCAGCAGCTCCTGACCGTCCAGTCCGGGCATGCGCAGGTCCGTGAGCATGAGATCCGCTCCAGAAGTGGCCAGGATTTCGAGGGCCTCGGAGCCGTCGCCAGCCATGGCGATCTCCACGTTCGGAAAGCCCGAAACGACCAGCCGGGCCAGCCCCTGGGCGAAGTCCGGCTCGTCGTCAACGAGCAGGATGCGCTGGGTCATCTAGGTTCCCTCCGTGGCCAGAGGCAGGTGCACGCGGAACACCGCACCGCCGCCGGGCCTGTTTTTCACTTCGATGTCGCCGCCCAGGTCGCGCGTCAGCCCGTAGATAACGGCCAGGCCGAGGCCTGTGCCTTTGCCCACTTCCTTGGTGGTGAAGAACGGGTCGAACACGCGGTTCAGATGTTCCGGCAGGATGCCCGGACCGTTGTCCGTCACGCTGATGCAGGCGAAGCGGGAGTCGGCATCCACGCCCACGCAGACCTCCCCGGCGCGTCCCTCTTTTTCCTCCAGGCCGTGAACCGCGTCCAGGGCGTTCATCACCAGATTGGTCAGGATGTGTTCCAGGGCGTCCGCGCCGGCGCGAACGGGCGCGATGTCCGGAGCCGCTTCCAGGAAGAGCCGCGCCTTGCATGACCTGGCCTTGGGCTGCATGAGGTCCACGGTGGCGGCGGCCACGCCGGTCAGATCGCTGGGACCGGGCGAGGCGGGGCGGGGGCGGCTGAAGTCGAGCAGGTCGCGCACCACGCGCTGTGCCTGCTCGGTGTGGCGGATGATCACCGCGAGGTCGGACTGGGCCTGTCCGTCGCGCTGCGATGCGGCGAGCAGCTCGGCGTAGCAGAGGATCACGCCGAGAGGGTTGTTTATCTCGTGGGCCAGTCCGGTGGCGAGCTGCCCCACGGCCACGATGCGTTCGTTGCGCAGCATCTGGCCCTCCAGGCGGCGTTCCGTGGTGATTTCGCGCAGGGAAGCCACGTGGCGTCCGCCTCCGGGCTCCTTGAGACGATAGAGATGGGCCGCGAAAATGCGGCCATCCGGCAGTTCGAATTCGCCGCAACCCGTGTCGGCGGTGGCGGCGCGGACCTTCTTCAACAGAAATCCGAATCCTTGCCCGTTCAGGGTGGCGACCAGATCGCGGGCCGTGGTGTTGGCCAGCAGCACCGAGTCGCCCGTGTCCAGCAGCAGCAGCGGGTCGGCGATGCTCTCGAAGATGGAGGAAAGCATGGCGTTCTGGCTCAGAAGCCCGTCGAGCGCTTCCAGGTTCTCCATGGCGATGCCGAGCTGCTGGCCGATGGCGCGGGCCAGGTCCGCCAGGCGGTCGCTGCTCTCCTGGGCCTTGTCCCAGTAGAGGCAAAGCAGTCCCCGGCTGGTTCCCGACGTCTGCACCGGGATGTGCCAGGCCAGGGCGCTCATGCGCAGCTCGCCGCTGGTCACCAGGTCGTGCCAGTCCGGGGGGAGGTCCGGCTTGGCGGCGGAGTCGGGCCAGGAAACGAAATCCGAGGCGGCCAGGATGCAGATGTAGCACGCGCGCGCGGCGCCGAAGCGCCTGGCGATGAGTTCGAGCCCGGAACGCAGGAGTTCCTGCTTGTTCTGGCTTTCGTTCAGGCTGTTCAGCAGCGAGACGAACAGGGCCACATCCGCCCGGCGGTCGTCCGCCAGTCGGGTCAGGTCCACGGTGCGCTCGACGACCTTGTCTTCCAGGGTGGCGGCGTATTCCTTGAGGTCGACGCGCGCCTGGCGCAGGTGCTCGGCGAACGTCTCGAAACCGTGCAGGATGCCCTCGATCTCGTCGTTCCGGGGCAGGGCCTGCTCCGTCTGTTCAGGCTGCTTGGATGCCTCGTCCGGAAACAGGCGCTGCATGACTCCGGTGACTTGGCGCAGGCTGTGGACCACGAGCCGGTGGAAGAATCCCTGGATGACGAGGAAGAGCACGAGGATGCCGGAGGCGAACAAAAGCGCGAAGGAGAAGGTCGCGTCGCGGATGCCGCCCACGTCGCGCTGGACCTTGAGCCGGACCAGGTCGATGCCCGCCAGCTCGCCGACCTTGCGGCCGAAACCGCGCTCCGCCCCGTAGCGGGCGATGAGTTCGCGGGGAGCCTCTGCCGGGTCGCCGTGGCAGTGCATGCAGGAAGGTTCGTACCGCTGCACGTAAACGGTGATGAAGTTGCGCTCGCCGTTGACTTCAGCAAATAATTCCAGATGTTTCAGCTTCGGGTCGGCCCGGAAGCGCTCTATGAAGCCGCGCTCCATTCCGTTGGCCTCGAAGTCCGGATTGCGCGCGCCTTCCGCGACCCGGCGGTAGACGAAGCTCTCATGCGCGAGGTCCGGGTCGCTCATCACCGCGCGGGTGACATAGGAGGTGCTCATGGCCTCCAGCACGAACTGATCTCCGGGCAGAGTCTCGTACATGGTGGGCCGAAGCGTGTTGCGCACGTAGCGCTGCATGGCCTCCACGTTGGAGAGGATGAGCGAGGCCTTTTCGCGCGCTTCGCCTTCCATGAGCCGGCCGAGATGCAAATGCAGACTCAAGGCGAAGAAGGCCACGAGCGCCGTCATGAGCAGGACCAACCCGAAGAAGAACTTGCTCTGCAAACTGTGCGGCATGAGCCGATGCATGATAGCACCATCCCATTTTTGGGGCAGCATAAGCGGCGGAGCCGATGAAGGCAACGGCTGTTTGCATTGCTGCGTTCTCTCGGCAGCACGGTGCAGCCGCGCGGTAGCAGTTTGCGTTGACCGGCTAAAAAATAATCAAGTCATTTCAGCGTATTGAATTTTTTATAACAACTGGAATCCTTTTTGCTCAAGGAGGGTGCCGCGTTGGAGCGGGGGCGTCGTTCGGGAGCGCACGGGAGCGCGACGAGCCAAGACGCCCGGAGAGAGGAACGTGAGGGTGCGGCGCGCCAGGGGTGGCCGCCTGAAACATATCGTTGCACCCGGAAGAGACAGTGAGGAGGTTGGTATGGCTGAAAGACGATGGCTCACTGAGGACAAGCTCGCCCTGATCATGGGCATGATCCTCTTCTGCCTCGGGATGCTGAACTTCATCGGAGTGGATGTCCTGGGCTGGTGCGTCAACACCAAGATCTGGATGGATCCGGGCGCGATCTTCGTGCCTACGTCCGAGGTCTACAAAAACTTGCCCGGCTATGTCTCCCTGCTGATCACCTACGTGTTCATCACCGCGTTTTTGAGCGTGGGCGTTAAATTCCTGGGCGGCGACGTGATCAAGTTCGCCAAGTCCTTCACCGTCGTGTTTTTCGTCAGCATGGCCTGCTGGGCCGCCGGCCACTATGCCGTGATCGCGGCCACCCCGGACAAGCTGGAGCAGTTTCATCTGACCTGGGCCATGGGCCTCACCGGCGAGGCCGGCTTCATCGTGGCCCTGGTGCTCGGCATCCTGGTGGGCAACTTCATGCCCGGACTGTCCGAGGAATTGAAGGAGGCCCTGCGGCCCGAAATGTACATCAAGATCGCCATCGTCATCCTGGGCGCGGAACTCGGCGTGAAGGCCGTCGACGCCCTGGGTCTGGCCTCCGCGGTCATTTTCCGGGGACTTTGCGCCATTGTCGAAGCCTATCTGATCTACTGGGCGCTCGTGTATTACATCTCCCGCAAGTACTTCAAATTCAGCAAGGAATGGTCCGCGCCGCTCGCCTCCGGCATCTCCATCTGCGGCGTTTCCGCGGCCATCGCCACGGGCGGCTCCATCCGCGCCCGTCCCATCGTGCCCATCATGGTCTCCTCGCTGGTGGTCGTGTTCACCTGCATCGAGATGCTCGTGCTGCCCTTCGTGGCCCAGTGGTGGCTCAGCGGCGAGCCCATGGTCGCCGGCGCCTGGATGGGTCTGGCGGTCAAGTCCGACGGCGGGGCCGTGGCTTCCGGCGCCATCACCGACGCGCTGATCCGCGCCAAGGTTCTCGCCGACACGGGCGTGCAGTATCAGAGCGGCTGGATCACCATGGCCACCACGACCATCAAGATCTTCATCGATGTGTTCATCGGCATCTGGGCCTTCATCCTGGCCATGGTGTGGTGCACGTTCATCGACTGCAAGCCCGGACAGCGCATGAAGTTCTCCGAAGTGCTGGACCGCTTCCCCCGTTTCGTGGGCGGATACGTCATCACCTTCGTGATCATGCTGCTCATCTGCGCCCTGCACCCGGACATGGTCAAGATGGGCAAGGCCGTCATCGCCGGGACGGGCAAGTTCAGGGGCATCTTCTTCGTGCTCACCTTCTTCACCATCGGCGTGGTTTCGAACTTCAAGAAGCTCTGGGCGGAAGGCATCGGCAAGCTGGCGGCGGTCTATGTCGTCTGTCTGGCGGGCTTCATCATCTGGATCGGTCTGTTCATATCCTGGCTGTTCTTCCACGGCGTGACGCCGCCAGTGGTCTAGAAACGAAAGGCGTCGAATAAAACTCAAAGGAGAACAGGTATGCAGCTTGAAGAAAACAAGATCGCAGAAGAAATGGAAAAGATGGAGTATGAACCCCTTCTTCCCATCGAACTGAAGCTCATCCGCTGGAGCCTGGGCATCGGGATCGCCTCCCTGGTGCTGCTCTACTGGGTCAGCGCGACCTTCTTCCCCGCCTCCCACGGCGTATAGGACCACTCAAGACGTGCGCGGCGCTCCGGTGCCGCGCACGCCCGCGGAGGGAAAGATGGAACAGTGTGAATCGCTTTTGAGCAAGGTGGTGGGCATGGTGCGCGAGGACCAGCGGACGGTCCTGCGCCGGCGCATCGAGGAGGCCGTGATCGAAGAGGCCGGAGGCGAGGGACCGTGCGGCCCCAAGGCATACAGGTTTCTCAAGGATCTCGATATCTTCATAAACATGCCTGGACCGGATTTCATCTATTCGCGCGGCATCGCCGAGAGTCTGCGCGTGGGCGAGGACATCTTCGAACTGGCCTACGTCATCAAACGGGCCATGCAATAAGGTTTGGGATCGGATCAGTGCGGGTTCGGTCCCGCCGCATCGCTCTGTCGTCGGCAGCGGGCGGCTTATGACGATTCAAGCGGGACGGGCGCGGAAACGAGCGCCCGTCCCGCTTTCTTTCGGGATATGCCCTTGCGGGCCGCGTTTCAATATCCCCGGCATTCGCGGGCGGCCTTGACGAACGCCTTGAATATCTTCCGGTGCACGCGGTGTTGCAGCAGGAATTCGGGATGCCACTGCACGCCGACCACGAACGGCTCCTCCGTGGATTCCACGGCCTGGGTAATCCCTGCCTTGTCCCGCGCGCAGACCCGAAGGCCGCGCCCGGTCCGGTCGATGGCCTGGTGGTGGAGGGCGTTGACGCGCAGGGTTGTGGTCCCGAATATCCCGGCCAGCAGGGAGTCTTCGGCCAGATTCACGGTTTTCAGCGGGAGCACCGTGTGCGGCGGGGTCACGTCTTCGTAGAATTCCGCGATGTCCTGGTGCAGCGAGCCGCCCAGGGCCACGTTGATGAGCTGCATGCCCCGGCAGGTGCCGAGCAGAGGCAGCCCGGCCTCGCTGGCCCGGGCGATCAGCCCCAGCTCGAACTCGTCGCGCGCCGGGTCGGCCTCCGGAGTGCCGCGCACGCCGACGCCGCTCAGGGCCAGGCGCAGCAGGAAGATCAGCGCGGAAAGCAGCAGCCGCAGGAGATTTCCCCAGGACAGGCGCTTGCCTTCCCGGACCACTTGCTCTCCGAGCTTCGCCAGCTTGCCGTAGCGTTTGGGGTCGATATCCGAACCGCCGGAGAGCAGCAAGCCGTCGAAGGCGGCGTCGTCCGGCAGGGGCCGCGAGGTGGTCAGGCGGACGGCCCGGCCCCCGGCCAGAAAGATGCCCAGGCGGCAGAACGTCCACATGAACCAGCCGCCCTGTTCGGCCGTGCTTACGGCGATGACCGGGCGGCTCACGGGACGAGTCGCTTCCCCAGCCTGCGCAGCCAGTCCAGCGGGCTCTTCGGCCTTTGGGCGAATTCGCGGCATTGCCGGTCCAGTTCCTCGGAATCGGCGGCCAGCCGTTCGACCATGACCCAGCGGTTCCATTCCAGGGCCATGGACCAGTCCGCATCGTCGATGCGGCAGTCGGGCAGGCGGTAGTGATAGGTGGGCCTGGGTTTGACCAGATGGGGTTCCTCCACCTTGCCGAGGACCGTGTCGGGGTCCAGGTGGGCGAACAGGCAGGTCATGTCCAGGGGCCGGTTCCGGGTCGGGTTGTGTTCCAGATAGTCGGCCACGAGGGCGTCCATGTCCGGCGCGTAGTCCGGGTCGAGCACCAGCTCGCGGTAGCTGTCCGGAAAATTGTCGATGAAGGGGGCGATGCGCCTGGAGGGGTCCACGTCGATCTCGTCGCGGAGCCGCTTTTCCAGCAGCAGGAACGCCTGGATATGGGCGCGCACCGAGTCGGCTTCGAGCGAAGGGGCCTCCGGGTTGAGCTGCATGCCGAAGGCATAGAGGGGCGAGGCCCGCGTGCCCTTGGCTCCAAGCTCGCGCAGTATCCGTTCCAGCTCGTCCATTTCGTGCATGCGGTCCAGGGGCACGGGCGGCGAGACCAGCTCGAAGGGCACGGCCACGGAAGCCGTTTCCAGCAGGGCGCTCTCAACGGCTTTTTCGGATTCCTGATCCAGGGTGATGCCGATCTTTTGCAGAAAGTCGCGGTAGCGGCGTTTCTTGAGCAGGTCCGCGTCCACCTCCAGCTGGAAGTCGCCCAGCCGGGTGCCCGCGACCGTGTGCACGAAGGCGTTTTCGGACTCGACCTTCCCGCCCAGCTCTTCAGCGATCCGTTCGGCAAGGCGCTTCAGGTCCACGCCTGCGAACTCCAGCTCGAAGCCGACGCGGCGCGTCCGGCCCTGGTCCGTGGTCATTGCGATGGATTCGGTTTCGTAGTGCATATGATCCAGCCGCGAAGAGTGGTCAAGAACGCGGACGCCGCGGCGTTTCGCCCGCATATTCAAGATACATGCTTGCCTGCATGAGTCAACGCGCCTTGCGCCTGCGGGCGAACAGCCGCATCTGCCCGCGCACGCCGCAGACCTCGCAGGATGGACCCTGCCCGTGCGGGGCGATTTGCGGACAGGCCGCAACCGGACTGCCCCGACCATCGAAGGGACCGTGGCGGGGGGGGAATCCCCCCCCCCGCGGTGCGGCAGGTCATCTGCCGGGCGTGGGATAGATCTTCTGTTCGGTCTTGGCGGTGTTCTTTTCGAGACGGTGGTAGCGGTTCCAGGCGTTCGCGGACAAGCGGTCCAGAATGGAATCGAGATCGGAATCCCGCATCAATTCGCGCAGGCCCGCCCCTTCCATGAGCGAGTCCGAGAGCCGGTAGCCCTCGCCGCGCTCCAGGTCGAGCTGAATGTCCTGGATGTTGACTTCGGGGAGGTCGTCGCAGATATCCGTCAGCAGGTCGCGCACCATCTGGTAAAAGAACTTCTTCACGTCCTCGGTGGATTCGGCCTGGGCCATCATTTCCCGGAAACGGCTGCGAGCTGTCTGCTCCTGGGCGCTGAACGAAAGCTGATCAGTCATGTCTTCTCCTTGGTGGTTTGATGCCTGGGGCATCCAGTGAACCATCCCGCATCCTAGCATACGGAAGGAGCGTTGAACAATCCGAGGGGTGCCTTGACCGCCTCGTTTCTCCTCGCGGCTCAGGAAGGACGGTCCGAAGACGGACGCGCCTTGCTCAATGCGTCATGAAGTTCCCGCATGTCCACCGGTTTCGCCAGGTACCCGTTCATGCCGGCCGACAGGAATTTCTCCTTGTCGCCGGGCATGGCATGCGCTGTGAGAGCGATGATCGGGGTGCCGGCCGTGTCCGCGCCGGCCTCCCCCGCCCGGATGCGCCTGGTGGCCTCTACGCCGTCCATGACGGGCATCTGGATGTCCATGAGGATAAGATCGACTTTGTTGCTGGTCAGAAGATCCAGGGCTTCTCGCCCATCCACGGCAAAGAGCAGGGAATGGCCCTGTTTCTTCAGCATCCCTTCGAGCACTCGCGCGTTGAGGGATTCGTCCTCTGCGACAAGGATGCGCAGAGGCGCAGCCGCGAAGTGCGGATCGGCTTCCCGGCAGCGCCGTACCAGCGAAGCGTTTTTCTCTTTTGGAATTCCGACGGAGATGTCGAAAGACACTCTGGTTCCCTGCCCCGGAGTGCTTTCGAGCCGGACGCTTCCGTCCATGAGGTTGATGAGCCGCTTGACGATGGACAGTCCCAGTCCCGTCCCCTTGAATTTTTGCTTGTTGAAGCCTGCGGCCTGGGTGAACGGAGTGAACAGCGAGTCAAGCTGGTCAGGCTCGATTCCGATGCCCGTATCCGAGACGGTAACTCCGAGGCGCAGGCGGTCCGGCGCGATTCGCTCCAAAACGCGGACATTCGTGCATACGCTTCCATGTTCGGTGAATTTGACGGCGTTGCCGACCAGATTGAAGAGCACCTGTCGAATGCGGGCAACGTCGCCGAAAATCGTCTTCGGGGTTTCCGGAGCGATTCCATAGGAGACGTCCAGTCCCTTTTGGGCGCTCTGCAGGGCAAAGGTGTCGATGACGGATTTGAACAGGGAATCAATCTCGAAGAGTTCTTCTTCTATCGTGATCTTGCCTGCCTCGATCTTGGAAAAATCCAGGATGTCGTTGATGATGGTCAGCAGGTTTCGCGAGGAGCGAAGCGCCAGGTCGGCGTATTGCGCCGCTTCGGCTTCCAGGCCGCAGCCTTCGAGCAGTTGAAGCATGCCCATGACCCCGTTGAGAGGGGTGCGAATCTCGTGGCTCATGTTGGCGAGGAATTCGGACTTGGCGCGGTTGGCCGCTTCGGCAGCCGCCTGGGCCGTGACGAGTTTCTTTTCCAGCCTGCTGCGGGAGACCATTTCGCCGATGAGGCGGGCGGCGCGTTTCAGGTTCGCCTTGGTCTGATCGACGATGAACGCCGGGCGCGCTTCGTATTGGGACGCCTGGCGGCGAAGCTCCGCGACATCGACCTGGAAATCAGCGGCAAGCCGCTCCAGGGTCTCGTCGTCGGTGGGCGGGTTGCCGTAACCGATGTTGATGGCGCCGACGACTTCTTCCCCGGCGAAGATCGGCACTCCGTAGAGATGCAATCCGCCGACGCAGGAAATGTCCGTGGCCTGCCCGGTTTCCATGGCCGCTTTGGCCGAGTTGCTCCAGCAGTCATCATGGCACAGCCATTTGCCGCAATCCAACGCGCGCCGATTGTCCACGTCGCCGCATAGTTTGCGGGAGGCCGCATCCATGAACTGACACCAGCCCGAAGTGAACATCCCGAAGGCATAGTCGCCGTTCCTCTCGTATACGGCCACGGAGGTTTCCAAAAGCTCGATCGACTGGCTGGCGATGTCGTGCAGGGTTTCCTGCCCCACGCTCTCCATGATCACTCCGCAGGTGTTCAACTCGGTCACGTCGCCGTAAGGGGGAACGTACGCCGGGGCGATTTCCTGCTTGGGCTTCCTGGTCAACAGCCACTCGATGCGCTTGAGGGCTTTCTCCGCCTTCTGGCGCTCGGTGATGTCCAGAATCACCCCGGTGACCCGCAGGGGATTTCCGCTCTCATCGCGTTCGACCTTGGCTTTCGAAACAATCGTTTTCCTGGGCGAGCCGTCGGCAGGAAAGATGTCGAACTCAAGGTCATAGGGTTTGTCTTCGTTGATCAGATCCATGAGAGCCTGATTGACCCGTTTCTTTTCAGGAATGCAGGCTTCGATTTCCTCAATGGACAGCAGGTTGGAAGGGGGAGGCGTCATCCCGTAGATGCGAAAGCCCTGCTCCGAGCCCCAGATTTCGTTCGTGCGCATGTCGAACTCCCAGCAGCCGACCTTGGCCAAATGCTGGGCTTCTTGAAGGCGGGCTTCGCTTTTCCGGAGCTCCTCTTCAGTGCGCTTGCGGTCGGTGATGTCGGTGGTGACGACGCACACGCCCGAACCGTTGCCCTCGGCGTCCAGCAAGGGAGTCCGGATTCCGAGGTAATAGCGTTCCTGGCCCCCAACAGGCACCATGTCTTCCGTGATGAGGGGACGCTTTGTTTCAAGGATGCTCAGATCCTCGCTGCGGAAACGCTCGGCCAAGGCCTTTGGCAGGATGTCGAAGTCTGTCTTGCCTAAAAGGCTGTCGGTCTCGACGCCGATGAATCGGGCGAATGCCTTGTTGACAAAAACAAAGCGGCCCTGGAGGTCTTTGACCATGATGAAGGAATTGCTCGAATCCAAGACCGCCTGTTTGATCGCATCGCGCTCTCGCAAGGCGTCTTCGGACTTGATGCGCTGCGTCGCGTCGTGGACGATGGACAAGAGAAGCTTCCTTCCCTGATGGACCAGCGGTGAAATCAGCACTTCCACCCAGCGTTGCTCGCCGCGCGCTGTCCTGTGCGGGAAAACGAAGAAGTTTTCCCGCAGTTCCAGAGCGTTTCGGTGTTTCTGGGCGAGCTCGTCCTTCGGGAGCATGTTGATTTTTTCGATATGCAGGGTGGGAAAAACATCGCGGGCATAACCGTAAAATGTGGCGGCAGCATGGTTGGCGTCCACGATCATGCCCGATTCGGCTTCAATGAGGAGCATGGCCGCCGTGTGCCGCTCGAAAACAGAGAAGAAAAGGTCTTGCGATTCTTCGAATCGCGGCGGGCCTTGTTCAGGGGCGACAGCCTCGGCTGTCGTCGCCGCGAGCTTTTGACGCGCCTCCTTCAGCTCCTCAATGCGTTGCCCCTTGGTCATTCGGGTATCCTTCATGAGAAGTGGGTTCAGGAAACTGGACCAGTAGCTAAGGTGGACGTAAGAAGCCTGAAGGAGGCTTTTGATGTCCAAGCAGAGAAGAAAGTTCACCGCCGAATTCAAGACCCGAGTCGCCCTGGATGCCTTGTCCGGGGAACACACCCTGTCCGAACTCGCCAGCAAGTACGGCGTGCACCCCAATCAGGTTTCCCAGTGGAAGCAGCAGGCCAAGGAGCAGATCGCGGCTGGCTTTGCGGGCAAGGCCCAGAAAACCCAACAAAGCGATGAGGCGCGGATCAAGGAACTGCACGCCAAGATCGGCCAGCTTACGGTGGA
>NZ_ATVA01000003.1 GCF_000420485.1 Paucidesulfovibrio longus DSM 6739
CCTTCTGAATTTCATGGTTAGTCGTCCAACGGCAAGCAGAGCACCGTCATCACCGCTTCGCCGTTGTCGCCCGGGCCGATTGTCGCCACGCACCGGACCTTTTCGATAATCCGTGGACGCATCAAGAAAACGCAGTCGACCTCTATCCTCATGCCATCCCAGCGTTTTACGGCGGCTGCCTGCACCATCTTCAGCAGGTCATGCAATCAGCCTTAAATTCATATACAGATACAAAGGTTACCGACTTGTGCGGTGATGCTCCGTAGTCATTTCCCTAAAACCCTTCACATATCCCAAGGAGATGCAATGCTCCTCGACTACCTGAAGGCGGGCGCCCCGCCTTGTGCATCGTCACGTCCGACCCCGACCGGGACGAAGGCGTCATCAAATGTCCTGGCTGGAAATTCTTCAGCTGGGACTGCCGCGGCGGCATCCGCGAGACTGCGAACCTCAAACCCATCGAAAAGGTCCGTGATCCCGTGGAAGCCATTCGGTGGCTCGAAGGTTACAAGGACTCGGTCCTTGTCTACATTAGCCTTCAGCTGTCTCTGGACATCCCGGAGAGGCAAGTCAACTCCGAAAAACAGATTTACAACGCCCCTCCATGTGGCATAGTGTAGCCACACGCAGGAGGCAGCATGCAGGAAACCATCCGGGCGCGCGTCGATACCGCCCTCAAGAACAAGTTCGAGGCCATCGCCAAAAGCCAGGGCAAGAACTCCAGCCATCTATTACGCGAATTCATGGTCGATTTCATCAACAGACACGAAGAACGGGAGAAGCGCCGCACCGAGACCCTGCTGGCCATCGAGAGCATTGAGGCTGGCCGGTACATTGACGGCGAGGAGGTCTTCGCCTGGCTGGACAGCTGGGGATCAGAAACAGAGTCGGATGCGCCTGAATGCGGATAAGGTTCTCGCCGGAGTCAGTTGAGGATCTGAAACGGCTGCACGACTTTCTGGCGCTGCATGATCCAGAGATGGCCCGTTCCACGGTGCTGAACCTCAAATCGGCCATCATCCGCTTTGCTGAAATGCCCCACATCGGGCGTCCTCTTGAAGACATTGAAGGCGTGCGGGAGTTCGTGTTCGGTCGCTATGTAGTCCGTTACCTCGTCAAACCCGAGGTGGTCTATATCCTGCGGTTCTGGCACTCGAAAGAGTCACGATAACTGTCGTTTCGCACAAACACAGGGGCGGATCGCCATGGCGGGTCTAGCAAGTATGGTTCACAATCTGGACTGGACCCAACTGTTTGCCGACACGTTATGCCTCAGGCTCTGGATAAATTGAAAACGAGATTGGACTGTTTCAGAAATTCGACTCAATAATTCTTCCGAAGTAGAGCTGCAAGGCATCCATTCGCATCAACACTCCCTCCTCAGACAATTTGAACAGGGCATAACACGCTGACTCTTCTCCCTCTCGTCGCTCGTTTTACTGTTTCTGCACAGCTTCTGAGAGCTTTAGAAAGCCTCCCTGGAGCACTCTGGGGAGGCTTTTTTATATTCTGCGTCAAACGCACAGTCGACATGCTGCTCAGATCAAATCGAAATAACTTTCGATTTTCTCTCTTCTGTAAATTAAAGCCAGCTTGATGTGTTGCAGAACAGAACTTTTTCAAATCCAAGGAGTAGACTCGGTGCTATTAGGTAATATCAAATACTCAAATATAACAATCAATCCCAATTCATAGTATGGACACAGCAAGTTACTTTTAATTTTATTCAACATATTATGAATAAAAGGGAGGCTTCAAGTGAACTATAAGCAAACGACAAATGGAAATCACTACTCGGAACAACCAATCAACACGGGTGTTTTTGGTCAGTATTACTGCTACAATGATATCCTACAAAAGCTCTACGAACGGATGAATTTCATGACCAGCAAGCATGCAAGGGTTCTGTTTGTTCGGTTTGATATCCGATTTCCTCATGGGTACGAAACGTCTGGGCGGAACGTGGAAATTGGCTGGCTTTTCAAAGTATTACAAGAGAATGCCAACAACAATGGCATTCATCTGGCCTATGTCTGGGTTCGAGAATGCAAATCAAGCAGCCTCCCCCACTACCATGCCGTCCTGATGGTCGATGGCCGAAAAGTTCGGAATTACCGGAACCTTCTTATGGAGGTTGAACGCATCTGGGGACGAGTGCTTGGAACAAACGCCAAAGGCCTGATCGACTGGTGCGACAAGCCGCATGGCATCCACTCAGGAGAAAACGGCGTCATGCTTCAGCAGCCATTACGAGATGCTACCCGGATTGAACAGGATCACCAGCAACAGGAATTTGATCATAATTACAAGCGTTGTTTCGAAAGGGCCAGCTACTTGGCCAAAGTCAGCCAAAAGGAAGACACCCCGCATGGGGTTCGTCGCTTCGGATGTTCTCAACTCCGCTAGGGCAGGAGCTGTAAAGGGTAAGGGCTGAGCGAGATGCCCAGCCCTTATTCAGAAGCTACACGAGAAGTGGTTGCATCAGGTGAGGTGGCATCGTAGCCACCTTCGCGGTAAAGCCTCTAATCAATCTGTCCCATCCACCAGTCCACAAATAAATCCCGAACAACTAGTACCTTGCGGCTCCCCTGGCGCACAAAACACTCTCCGGGAATTTTCTTTTGGGATCGAAGATTCTGAATGGTTCGCCAGCGGAGGGCATCACCGGTCAATCTATCCAAGGACGTACCAGCAAATAATGGCGGAAGATGCTTAATCAATTCTTGTCTAATATTTTCCATAGGGACCTCCAACTTTGCCTTGTAGCTTCATAGGATGTCACCTGTCGGTAAAAAATGTCTACATTTCGTTCGTTCAGGGATAAAAACGTTGCCACGCCCGTTGCGTGAGTTTATTTGTGATGATCCCTTGAGATCGGAGACCAAGACATGACCTCCAATGCAAGATTTCGATATGCGCTTATGGATGACAATAGTATCATATGGTTCACACCCTTCTCCAATGACAATTACGATCGCCGCAACACACCTTGGTTAGGAGTTTCAGCTCTGAGCGTGCACTCCTATTCGCAAAAATTGAAATACTATCCGAAGCCAACACGAATATGGGGAGATCTCCAGCTAATATTTCATTGCCGACATGAAATGCAACCAGAAGAAATCGGAAGCCTGGACCGTTATCCCGACATCCCTCTCCCGTTGAAAGCAACTAATTTTTTCCGTTATTATCGAATACCATTGAACTGTCTGACTGCTTATTTCCAACCTGGAAAGGTGACAATTCTCATTCCTGAAAAGCTGTTTCGGGGAGATATCGGTGCACCCTGGCGGCTTGATTTTGACCGTGCCATTCAACGACGCCTTGGTGCTGTCGAAGATGTAGAAAACCACATGAATCCGTCTTCTATCCTCTTCAGCAAGGCAGCTTTATTGGCCCAAAAGCTTCAGCATCCTAAAGTGCCAATATCTCCTATGGCTGAACTATACTTTGATTGGATCCAAAAAGCCCAAGGGAGAAGCGACTATTTCCTGCCGGCGCCAGCTTTCATATTGAAATGTAGCGTGTTTTCATCCCTCGTCTCCCAACATTCCGTAACGGAGGAAGATCTCGCCAAAGTTTGCACGCTGTCCGGGATGGAGCCAGACCTCTTTCTGAAGCTGATTGTACAATGCGGGAGCTCCCATCTGTTGAGCAGTCTCGACAGAACACGCTTCAATACGGCCCTGCAAGCCCTCACGACACTTCACTCATGTGCCGATATCATGAAACTCCTGACGCAATTCGACAAGAAATATCCATGTAAGGAGAATTGTGGGGTAACGAGTCCACACGCTCTCGCATACACGTGCGCGTACGATCTGACGCAAGCGACTTCGCATTTGAATCTATACTTCGATCTACATCGTGATGGGGTATATTCGTTTGGCAGGACAAGAAAACGGGTACGGGTTATGGACCCGATCTGGGCAGAGGATGTCTTGGGTGCGGACTCTGATTTGGTTCAGGCAAAACGAATTCATTGTTATGACAGAGTGGGGTTCAAGAAAGCTGTCACTATCAGCGTCGAAGGCATTCGTTCGCCGCAATTGTTCAACATTCTCAGCCGCCATGACATTCATCTCCCCTCTGACAAATACGAGAAGGGACTGTTACGAAGATACTTGCTGAGCCTTCTTGGCAATCGGAACAAATCAGAAACCCCGCCCAGGTTTTCCGTGTCCAGAGGCTGGCAGGCTGACGGTAGCTTTGTCTTCCCTTGTCAGGACAACGATTCATCAAACCGATCTCTTGCTTCAAGTTTAACGCTCCCGAAAGGCGAGAATCTCCTATGCCGGATACCCCCTTTTGGCGACATGAGTTCGACAGCTGATCCCTATGTCTTATTAGCTATCACCGCAGCTCTGGCCGCCCCATTTCTAAAGCCGCACAAACTATCCGGCGTGGCGGTCCATTTCTATGGAGGAACGCAAGCTAAGCGACTGTCCGCTGTGCTTGCCGCAAGTTCTGTTTGGTCCGGAACCGCCTATTCTTTCCGACAAGCTCATGACCATCTGCGCGAACTCAAGCAACACTACAAGGACACGGCGCTGTGTATATACGAAGTGCCGCAACCGGACATAAAGTCCATGCGGAGTCTGGTTCGCCGATTTTTCAATGGCAGAAAGGGGGCGGAGGAAGGAGTTGTTGCCGTTATCGTGTCCAGCGGAGAATCACCGCTGGGACAAACAAAGAACCACCAAGAAAGCGCATCCACGTTCGTTGATCGCGACAAACTTCTTGGGATTGACATCAAAATCACTGACAGATTCATTCAGGCTTTTATCTTTGATGCTCATTTAACAAATTCGCTCGTAGAAAGTGCAAAAGGACAGCAGGGAGAGTCGACCAAGGCCATCCAAGCCTATTTAGAGGAAGGCAAAACCTATTGGCCGAGCGCGCCAAACCCTACCCCCATAAAACAGGCTCAAAAATTCCTGTCTCTTTGCTTTGCAATCGGTCGTCTTGCCCAAGCAAAACAGCCCGATTGGTGGCACGGAGGTCCTCTTTCGGAGATTTTTAATGATTTCATGATAGACATCAGCCATCATCATTTTAACATGCTGAATATGCTTCAAAAACTAAAGATGCATTTCCCCTCGAACCTGCTGTCACCTAAAATCGAATCCCGCATTGCAAGGCCATTAATCCAACTTTCCAAGAGATTCTTCCTTGTTCGTACCGACATAATGACACAAATAGCACAGGCCAAATCCACACGCTTGGAATTCACTCGTTGGCTTGAAAAAGAGAAGATCCTCCTTCCAAAGCGCTCTGGAATTTTGTGCGGCGAGTACTATTCCCCGAAACACAAGAAGACCATACGGGCTTACAAAGTAGACCGCAGCCGCCTATACAAGGTTCTTGCTCAGTTAGACAAATACCACGTCAAAAGGCGATAATCTTATCTTAAAAAAGAAGCGTAAGCGTAATATGTTATTATAGATATAGCAAGCATGTTTCAAACTTTGAACTCTGCCTGATGGACCTATTCTGCGGATACGCTCGCCAAGAGAGTTCATCCGCCTGTCATTAACGGCAGTATGTCCGGTTTTATAGGGGCAACTCCAGGCGTCGAAAACTCGGCCTGCTGGGCGTCCGACGGCTGGTGGATTCGGCCACGGCCCTGGCCCAAGGATCCCTGCCTATTCGACGCCCCCTGGACCCTGCCTTCGCCACCTGGGAACCGGCCCTCACCCGGATCACCCTGGCCACGCGCGCACGCGCTTAGAAGCCTCCGTGCCAACTAAAAACGGGGGACCCGGCGTTTCTCATGTCAGGTGACCCGTTTTCTCAACTTACGTTTCTGGATTACAGCCGCATAGCTACTGTTCGTTGCACAATTCGCCTGCTTGCTGAAGTGGGGAGTGTCATCCTGAAAAGTTGTACAGGGGTTGTACAGAATGGCAAAAAAGAAAAACCCTTTCGGCTAACTAGCTGAAAGGGCTTTGTGTTCTTGGTGGAGACGAAGAGATTTGAACTCTCGACTTCTGCCTTGCGAAGGCAGCGCTCTCCCAACTGAGCTACGTCCCCACGTGGTAAGGGCGATTGATTACCGTTTTTCGTTCCGGGGCACAAGTGTTTTTTCGCGTTATCCGCAGCGGCTTGCCGTTGCCGGATTTCCCGCCAAGAAATGCCCGCAGGAAAGCGCCCGCGACTCATGCCTTCTGCCTTGCGAAGGCAGCGCTCGTCAGTTTGATGGACAGAAGTCGCGTTTTTTCTCTCCAAACGGCATGAACCGGGCCAAAGCACCTTGCGCAGCCGCGGCTCGCCTGCGCAGGTGCCGTGGCGCAATCCCGCTTAATGTAAGTTCATTGTTCACCAATTTGACAACCAGAACCCGTAGCTCTATTGATCCGTCACGGCTTGACGCGAGCCGCCGCACGAACGGCCGGCGCGAGCGGCAGCAGGCGGATGCGCCCCAGCCGCGCAACCGACGAACCGGCAGTGCGGATTGCGACAACCAGACCGGCGCATCCCCCCTCCATTCCGCGCAAGCGCAGCATCGCGCCGCAGAACGCGCAATATGCAACATACGCCGCCCTGGCGAAGGCATCCCGCAGATGAAGATCACAAAACGAATTGTCGTCGCCGTATTGGGACTGTTTTGCATGGCGCTGGGCGTGGCCCTATCCGTCAAAGCAAATCTCGGCGTCTCGCCGATCTCCTGCATTCCCTACATCTACAGTTTGAGCTTTGATTTCACCCTGGGCCAGTTGACGATCCTCATGAACACGCTGTTCGTCATCGCCGAGTTCCTAATTCTGCGGAAGCGATTCACGCTTCTGCATCTCTCGCAGCTCGCCGCAGTTTCCGTGTTCGGGTTCTGCATCGACCTCGCCATGTATCTGCTCCAGGGGCTCAACGTCTCGTCCTATGTCTGGCAGGTGTCCTGGTGTCTGCTCAGTTGCGCGGTCATTGCCTTTGGAATTTTCCTGCTGGTCAAGGCGAATCTGACGTATCTTCCCGGCGATGGGCTGGTGGTCGTCCTCGCCGATACCTTCAAGAAGGAATTCGGCAAGCTGAAGGTCGGGCTCGACAGCTCCATGGTCATCATCGGCGTGGCCAGCTCGTTCATCCTCCTGAACCGATTGGAAGGCGTGCGCGAAGGAACCGTCTTCGCCGCCCTGCTGGTCGGCATGCTCGTCAAGTTCTACAACAGCAGATTGCCCTGGCTCGGCTCCTGGTTGAGCGCCGGGATTCCGGAAGAAGTAGGGCGCGAGCTCCAGCCGGACGCCCAGAACAAATTCCTCGTGGTCACGATCTCCCGCGAATACGGCAGCGGCGGGCATCGGATCGGCCAGGCCATGGCCAGAAAACTGGGCATCGCTTTTTATGACAAGGAAATCATCGACATCACCGCGAAGGAAAGCGGATTCACCGAGGAGTACATTCAGGAAAACGAGCAAAAGCTGGCGGGAACGCTGCTCAATGAACTGTTCATGCAGAACTATGCCTATGTGAACGACCAGCTTCCTCCGTCCGACATCCTCTTCCTGGTCCAAAGCAAGATCATCCGCGACATCAGCAGCAAAGGGCCCTGCGTCATTGTGGGCCGCTGCGCGAATTTCATTCTGAAGGACCACCCGCACTGCTTCAGCGTCTTCATCCATGCCGGCGAGGAATACCGCAAGGCGAAGATCGCCGAGGAATACGGCGTTGAATCCGCTGTTTCGTCCGAGGAAATACAGAAGCTCGACCGCGAGCGGGCCTATTATTGCCGGAAGTACACCGGCGCGGACTGGAAGGATTCCGGCAATTATCACATCACGATAGACAGTTCGCTGTATGCCGAAAGCGAGCAACTGGCCGATGCGCTGATCGGGATTCTGCGGGGCGCCGCATTGCAGCCGTGAACCTGCTGCGGCTGCGGCCTGCGCCCGATAGCCCTCACAGCCCCTTACAGCCCCACAGTTTTGAGCACCTTGCGCACGCGCTGGGTGTAGGTGTGTTCCGCGAGGATCAGGTCGCGCCAGGCACGGGCCAGTCCGGAGCGGGCCGCTGCCGAGCGGTGCCGCGCGAACAGCGCCGGGATTTCCGAAGGCTTGTGGAAGGACACCTCGCGCACCAGCTCGGTCGGAAAGATCTTCAGTCCGGGCGTGTCGTCCGTGAGCAGGAACCCGCCCACGGCCCAGACGTCGAAGTGCCGCTGGGTCAGGCCGCTGGGCAGAAGCGGGCTGGTCATGTTCAAGCAGGCCGAGGCCCTGGCGTAGATCGAGGGCAGCGCGCCGTAGTAGTCCACCGGAGGCCGCACGTCCACGCCGCTTTCCAGCAGCGCCCGCCAGTTCGCGTCTCCGTAGACCACGATGCCGCTCCCCGCCGCGATGAGGCAGAGGGAGCGCCAGCGGCGCCCGGTCTCCTCGGCCATGAACCCGGCGCGGCGCACGTCGTTGCCCGGCCAGGGCGGGTCGATGCCCAGACGCTTCAGCCACCAGCCGAAGTCGGGCCGCTCGCCCTGCGCGAGCTTGGCGCGCGCCTCGGGCCAGAGCGTCTCGTCGCGGCGGATGCCCGCGAAAAATTCCTTTTTCTGCGGGAATTCGGAGCGCCCCACGAACACAAGCCTGTCTTCCAGCCCGTGGGCCGAGGGGGCGTCCTTGTCCTTGAACAGCGCGGGGCTGGCGGCCAGCGGCAGATGGTGCACGCTCTTCGCGCCCAGCCGCCTCAGCGGCTCGATGAACCAGTCGTCCGTGACGAAGAGGTCCAGCTCCGTCCAGTAGCGCGACTTGATGCCCGTGAGCAGGTGGAAGGGGTTGTCCACGCACCAGACCGCCACCCGCGCCCCGGCTTGGCGCAGCAGGTAATACAGGCCGCCGAAGGAATCGAGTCCCTTGAAATTGACGGAAAAAAACAGGTGTGGCCGCTCCTTGGTCAGACGCCAGGGCAGGTCCATGCTGCTGGCCTCGCGGTCGAGCCGGGGCCGGACCACCTCGTAGCCTTCGGAACGGAAGGCGAGGTCCAGCTCGCGCATGAGCAGGTCCGAGCCCTCGCCCGGCAGCCAGACAACGTCCTTTTCCGGCCGGGGCATTCCCTCGAGGTGGGGCAGGCCGCAAAGCGCCCAGAGCGGCCCCCAGAACGAGGGGAACAGCCGGATGTTGCGCAGGTAGCGCCGGGTGGTGCAGGACCGGGCCAGGGCCGGGGTCAGCTCCTGCGGCCTAATGCGCGTAAACCCTTCGGGAATGGATTTTTTCCAGTCCGGCGGCATCTGCCGCTCGAATTCCGGACATTCCACATAAAGCGCCTCCTTGACGGAGGGAAAATATTCGGACAGTTTGCCGGGCTCCGGGCCGAGTCCGAGGAAGAGTTCCTTGCGGCCCTGGCCCAGGCGGTCGAAGTGGGCCGGACCGGACGGCAGGCTTTGCGTCAGCCCGATCTCCGTGACCACCTGAACGCGGCGCGGCCGGATTTGCATGCTTCCTCCATGTGACGTAGAATGTTCGCCGGGCTGTATCACCTTCTTTTCGACGGTTTATGAAAAAATATCAAGACTACTACTTCAAGCGCGCCAAGCAGGAAAACTACCCTGCCCGCAGCGTCTACAAGCTCCAGGAAATCGAAAAGAAATTCTGCGTGTTCCGGCGCGGGCAAAACGTGCTGGAACTGGGCGCGGCTCCCGGCTCCTGGAGCCTTTTCGCCGCCAAGAAGGTCGGCCCGGAGGGCCATGTGCTCGGCGTCGACCTCCAGACCACGGACACGGAATTCCCGCCCAACGTGGAATTCTTCCACGGCGACGCCTTCGAGGAGGACGGCCCCTTTGCCGCGCGCCGGGCCGAGCTCGCCCCCTACGACATGGTCATCTCGGACATGGCCCCCAAGACCACGGGGGTGAAATTCGCGGACCAGGCCCGCAGCCTGGACCTCTGCGAGATGGCCCGCGACCTGGCAGTACAGGTTCTCAAGCCGGGCGGGCACTTCGTCATCAAGATTTTCGACGGGCCGGACATGCGCGCCTATACGGATTCGCTGCGGCCCCTGTTCGACAAGGTCAAAACGTGCAAGCCGAAAAGCTCCAGGGCCGAGTCCAAGGAAATGTTCGTTGTGGGACTTGGCTTTCGGGACACGGCACGGTAAATACGCTCCACATCGCCGACAACAACACTTTCGCCATATACGGAGGTTTCCATGGCCGGACACAGTAAATGGGCCAACATCCAGCACCGCAAGGGTCGCCAGGATGCCAAAAAGGCCAAGTTCTTCACCAAAGCCGCCAAAGACATCATCCTCGCCGCCAAGGCGGGCGGCGGCAACCCTGAGGACAACTCCACGCTGCGCCTCGCCATCCAGAAGGCCAAGGCCGTGAACCTGCCCAAGGACAAGATCGAGAACGCGATCAAGAAAGGCACGGGCGAGCTGGCCGGCGGCGACATCTGGGAATTCATGTATGAAGGATACGCGCCCGGCGGCGTGGCCGTGCTCATCGAAGTGGCCACGGACAACAAGAACCGCACCGTGGCCGAGGTGCGCCACATCCTCGGCAAGCACGGCGGCAGCATGGGCGAGGCCGGATGCGTGGCCTGGATGTTCGACAAGAAGGGCGTGCTCGTCTTCAACGGCGAGAAATACACCGAGGACGACGTCATGGAGATCGGTCTGGAGGCCGGAGCCGAGGACGTGCTCGACGAGGACGGCACCCTGACCGTGCACACCGCCCCCAGCGACTTCATGGCCGTGCAGAAGGCCTTCGAGGACGCGGGCTACGAATTCGAGAGCGCCGAAGTGACCTGGGTTCCGCAAAACCTCATCGAGGTGGACGTGGATACGGCCCGCAAGGTCATCCGGCTCATGGACGCCCTGGAAGACAACGAGGACGTGCAGAACATCCACGTCACCGCCGACTTCCCGGACGAAGCCCTGGAAGGGATGGACTAGCGCGTGGTCGTGGTTCTCGGCCTCGATCCCGGCTCCCGCGTCACCGGGTACGGCATCGTGGCCGAGACTTCGGGCTGCCTCAGCCTCGTGGAGGCGGGCACCATCCGCCCCCCCGCCAAAAAAGACATGCCCTTTCGTCTGGGCGTGATCTACACGGACCTCGCGGAAATCATCCGCCGCCATGCGCCGGACGAGAGCGCCTTCGAGAACGTCTTCGTCTCCAAGAACGCGCTCAGCGCGCTCAAGCTGGGCCAGGCGCGCGGCGCGGCCCTGGCCGCGTGCAGCGTGGCCGGGCTCAGCGTGGCCGAATACGAGCCGAGCAAGGTCAAGAAGAGCATCGTGGGCGTGGGCAACGCGCCCAAGGACCAAGTCGCCTTCATGGTCGCCCAGGTGCTGGGCATGAAGAATCCCGGCTGGGCCGAGGACGCCTCCGACGCCCTGGCCGTGGCCATCTGCCACCTGAACCAGCGGCGCATGAAACGATTGGCGGGACTCTGATCGTTTGCCTTGCCTTGCGGGCGGCTGCGCGGGTAAGGTGCCCGAAATCGGCGGCCCCCCGAATCGCAACCCGGCCCAAGGAAGCAGCATGATCGCCTACCTCAAGGGAACCCTGGTCGAGAAGGACGAAGCGAGCCTGACCCTGCTCACTGCGGGCGGCGTGGGCTACCATGTGGCCGCGCCCACCTCGGTGATCGCTGCCCTGCCCGGTTCCGGCGGCGAGGCGGAACTCTTCGTGCACACCATCGTGGGCGAAAAGGCCATCGATCTCTACGGCTTTCTCGACGCCGAGGAACGCCGCCTCTTCCGCACGCTCATCTCCATCGACAAGCTCGGCCCCAAAAAGGCCCTGGCCATCCTCTCGCACTTCGACGCGGAGCGCCTGCGCGAGATCGCCTTCCGCGAGGACGACAAGGCCCTGGCCACGGTGCCGGGCATCGGTCCCAAGTCGGCCAAGCAGATTCTCTGGTTTCTCAAGGACAAGGTGGGCGGCCTGGGCGAATTCAAGGCCCGCGTGGGCGCGCCCGAAGGCGTTTCCGGTTCGGAGTTCATGGACGCCCTTGCGGGCCTGGGCAACCTGGGCTACTCCGACGAGGAGGCCCGTCCCCTGCTCAAGGAGATCTTCGAGGCCGAGCCCGACCTGGACGCGGCGGGAGCCATCCGCCAGACACTGCGGCGCATTGCCTCGGCGCGCTGACGAGAAGCCATGACCACATGCACCGTTGACGAAAACGTACGCCCCCGACGCCTCGCGGACTTCATCGGCCAGGACGAGCTGCGCGCCAACCTGGAAGTTTTTCTGCGCGCGGCGCGCGAGCGCCGAAGAGCCGCCGACCATACCCTCTTCTACGGCAACCCCGGCCTGGGCAAAACCACCCTGGCCAAGATCATCGCCTCGGAAATGGGCGTGAACCTCGTGTCCACCTCCGGCCCGGTCATGGAACGGTCCGGCGACCTCGCGGCCATTCTGACCAATCTCCAGGCCCACGACATCCTCTTCATCGACGAGATCCACCGCATGCCCGCCAACGTGGAGGAAGTGCTCTACCCCGCGCTGGAGGACTTCAAGCTCGACCTGATCATCGGCCAGGGACCGGGCGCCCGCACGGTCAAGATCGACCTGGAGCCCTTCACCCTCGTGGGCGCGACCACCCGCCTCGGCCTGCTGACCTCGCCCCTGCGCGACCGCTTCGGCTGCATCTTCCGCATCGACTTCTACTCGCCCGAGGAACTCGCCCGCATCGTCCAGCGCGCGAGCGGCATCCTCGGCGTGACGCTCACGGACGAAGGCGCCCTGGCCATCGGACGCCGCTCGCGGGGCACCCCGCGCATCGCCAACCGGCTGCTGCGGCGCGTGCGCGACTACATGGTCGTGGCCGGAAAAGAGGAAGTAGACATGGAACTGGCGGAAATGGCGCTGGAGCGGCTGGACGTGGACCCGCACGGCCTGGACCAGATGGACCGCAAGATCCTCGACGTGGTGGTCAACCAGTTCGGCGGCGGCCCCGTGGGCGTGAAGACCCTGGCCGTGGCCTGCGCCGAGGAGGTCCGGACCATAGAGGACATCTACGAACCCTACCTGATCCAGTGCGGCTTTCTCAAGCGCACCTCCCGCGGCCGGGTGGCCACTGCCAAGGCCTACCGCCATCTCAAGGCCGACCCGGCGGATTCCGTCCTGCTGTAGACCGCGCGCCCCGCGGCGACCGAACTCCTGCCCGTCTCGCCCGGTCTTGCCATTGGGCACGTTGCATGCGAAAAATAGAAATCATGAATCGAGTTCTTCTTGTAGACAATTCGAAAAGCCTGCTCATGGCGCTTTCGGAGATGATCCGCTCGCGCCTCGGCATGGAGGTGGTCTGTAGCCTGAGCCTTGCGGACGCGATGCACGCCGTGAAGGAGGAAGGCCCCTTTCTCGCGGGGATTTTCGGGACGGTGCTCGTGGACGCGGAAGCCGAGGAAATCGTGCGGACCGCCGCACAGCGCGTGCCCACCGTGATCTTCACGGCGCGGCTCGACGCCGCCACCCAGATCATGCTCTGGGAGCGCGGGATCGTGGACTACGTGGCCAAGGAGAGCATGGAGAGCTTCGAGCACGTCGTGTCGCTGCTGGACCGCCTTGAACGCAACCCCGGCGTGGGCGTGCTCGTGGCCCACAACGACGCCGCGTTTCGCCGACGGGTCGCGGGCTTGCTCGCCCGACACAACTTCGCCGTGCACGAGGCCGCCTCGCCCGACGAAATGCTCCTGGCGGTGCAAAACGTTCCCGACCTGCGGCTGATCCTGCTGGACGCCCGGCTGGACGGCGCCGCCACCACCAAACGGCTCAACCAGGTCCGCAAGATCCGCTCCAAGGAAGAACTGGCCGTGATCGTCCTGGCCAAGCCGGAGGATCGCCACAGCGTCGCCCGCCTGATCAAGTTCGGAGCCAGCGGATCCATGTCCGACGATTTTTCCCTGGAGGAATTCTACAGCCGCGTGGCCCTGAACCTGGAAAACATCGAAACCCTGAACCGCCTGCGGGAGAGCGCCATTCGGGACTTGCTCACCGGAGCCTACAACCGCCGCCACCTTCTGGAACGGGGCGGCGAGGAATTCTCGCAACACCAGCGCGGCAATCAGCGCCTTTCCCTGATCATGCTCGACGCGGACCATTTCAAGGCCGTGAACGACAATTACGGGCACGAAACCGGCGATGAAGTGCTGCGCCGCATTTCGGACACGGTGCGCAAGGCGCTGCGCCAGAGCGACCTCTTCGCCCGCATCGGCGGCGAGGAATTCGTCGTTCTCGCCCCTGGAACGGATGGTCGCGGCGCGCAGGAACTGGCCGAACGCATCCGCGAGGCCATTGAAGACCTCCGCATCCCCCTGAACAAGGGGGAACTGCGCGTGACCGCGAGCCTGGGAGTCGCCGAGGCGGCAAGCTCGGACAGGAGCGTGGAAGACCTGCTCCGGCGCGCGGACCTCGCCCTGTACGAGGCCAAGCAGCAAGGCCGCAACCGGGTCCGCTCGGCCTGATCCTGCCCGGACGCCCCTGTCCGTCCGGTTTTTCCCGGCTTCCTTTCCGGAAACCACCTCTTCCCATGTCCGCGCAGGCTTGTTCTGCTTGCCCGTCCGCCCCCTGTCTTCCCGTATTCCCTCCTGCCCCTCTTGATTTCCCATGCCGGACGCGCCGGCGCATCCTGAGCGCGCCGCCCCCCTTCTCCCAGCAGGCGCACCCGGCGCTGTCATTTCCCCGTCACCACGCTTCCCATCGGCTGAAAATCCTTTTTTTCAAGATGGTTACAGCAAGAACCGCTCGCCACGCCGAAACCGCGAAAAACGATGCTTTTTTGAGAAAATCGACAGAAAACAGAGAAAAACAAAGGATGAACCTCACAAGGGACTCCAATCGCCGGAGAACGTCTCCAAATATCTTCAATATCTTGCAATGAAAAAATAATAGCGTAGTTGACAAAATGAATTCATTTATGTAGGACAATTAAAGAATAACAGCTTCAGCAAAATGATGTTGCGGCCATTTCACGCCTTTTTTTTATTCAAATGTAATACATGACTCAACAGTATCGATTTACATCCTGTTCACAAGATAGATCGGTTATTGTTCTTGTACTACATCTTTGACTTTGTTTTACTGCTATGAAAATTTATTGCATTTTGGGATATTGTATTTTTAAAAATCTGCACTCCTTTTGCGCGGCGGCCGCTTCAGGCCCCCCCAATCCAGCGACGATCTCCGCTTTGCCCTGCGGATTGCGCGACCGCTACCCTCTCCTCCCGAACTGACCCTCTCGCACACGTTGCGAGCAGCTCGTTCTCGCGGTCCGGCCCGCGACGGCCAGGCGCAATTCCCGAAAGCGGATTTTCCTTTCACCCTTCAATGAGACCGGCTCTGCCCCGGAGGAAACATGGCAAAAATCGAGGTCGAGAACCTCTACAAAATCTTCGGCCCCCACCCGAAACGCACTCTTGAATTCGTCAAGAAGGGGGCCTCCAAAGCGGAAGTGATGGAGAAGCACAAGCACGGCATCGGCGTGAACAACGCCTCCTTCCAGGTGGAAGAGGGCGAAATCGTCGTGGTCATGGGTCTTTCCGGATCCGGAAAGTCCACCCTTGTGCGCTGCATCAACAGGCTCATCGAGCCCACGGCGGGCAGCGTGCGCATCGACGGCCAGGACGTGACCAAACTGGACCCCAAGGCCCTGCGCGAACTGCGGCTGAGCAAGCTGGGCATGGTCTTCCAGAACTTCGCGCTCTTCCCCCACCGCAGCGTGGCGGACAACGCGGCCTACGGCCTTGAAATCAAGGGCGTGGACCTCCAGACCAGGCGCAAGAAAGCCCAGGAAGCGCTGGAACTCGTCGGACTCGGCGGCTGGGAGAATTCCAGCCCCGGCCAGCTTTCCGGCGGCATGCAGCAGCGCGTCGGCCTGGCCCGCGCCCTGGCCCTCGACGCGGACATCCTGCTCATGGACGAAGCCTTCTCCGCTCTGGACCCGCTGATCCGATCGGACATGCAGGACGAGCTGATCAATCTCCAGGAGCGCATGCAGAAGACCATCCTCTTCATCAGCCACGACCTGGACGAGGCCATCAAGCTCGGCGACCGCATCGTGCTCATGAAGGACGGGGCCATCGTGCAGATCGGCACGGCCGAGGACATCCTGACCAACCCCGCCAACGACTACGTGGCCAGGTTCGTGGAAAACGTGGACATCACCAAGGTGCTCACCGCGGACAGCGTCATGAAGAAGGCCAAGGCCCTCGGCTACATCGACACGGACGGCCCGCGCGCCTCCCTGCGCAAGATGAAGAAGGAAGGCATTTCCAGCCTCTTCGTCATCAACAAGGGGCACCGACTCCAGGGCATCATCTACGCGGAAGACGCCTCCGAGGCCGCCGGACGAGGCGAACGGGACATCAAGTCCATCCTCAAGTCCGACATTGAAACCGTGCGCGCGGACACCCCCGCCATGGACCTCATCAACCTGCTGCACAACCTGCCCTACCCGCTCGCCGTGGTGGACGATGAAAACCGCATCCTGGGCGTCATCAACCGAGGCGCGCTCCTGGGCGCCATCGCTGAAAGGGGAGGCAACTAACCAATGAATATTCCTCGCATACCTCTCGGACAGGGCATCGAAGCCCTGATCGGCTGGCTCGTGGACCACTTCGCGTTCGCCACCAAAGCATTTTCAAAAGTCATGGAGACCGGGCTCACCGGGCTGCAAACCGCCTTGCAGTTTCCGCCGCCGTGGCTCTTCATCATCGTCGCGGCCGGCCTGACCTGGTGGCTGACGCGCAAACGCGGCGTCACCCTGCTGACCCTGTTCGGCCTTGCCCTGGTCTGGAACATGGAACTCTGGGCCGCGACCACGAGCACCATCGCCCTGGTGATCATCTCCACGCTGGTGGCCATCCTCATCGGCGTGCCGGTGGGCATCATGGCCGCCATGTACAAGCCCGTGGACAAGACCGTGACGCCCATTCTGGACGTGATGCAGACCATGCCCGCATTCGTCTATCTCATCCCGGCCATTCCCTTTTTCGGTCTGGGCAAGGTGGCTGCCATCTTCTCGACCGTGGTCTTCGCCGTGCCCCCGGCGATCCGCCTGACCAGCCTGGGCATCAAGCAGGTGCCGCGCGAGCTGGTGGAATGCGCCGAGGCCTTCGGCTCGAACCGCTGGCAGCGGCTGATCAAGCTGGAGCTGCCCCTGGCCACCCCGACCATCATGGCCGGAGTGAACCAGACCGTCATGCTGGCCCTGTCCATGGTCGTCATCGCGGCCATGATCGGCGCAAAGGGCCTTGGCGGCGAAGTCTGGAAGGCCATCCAGCGCCTTGAGATGGGCAACGGGTTCGAGGCCGGCATCGGCATCGTCATCGTGGCAATGATTCTGGACCGCGTGCTCCAGAAAGTCGGATCTAGAAGCAAACGTAAATAACCCAAGGAGGAAATGTAATGAAACGTACCTTAACATTGTTGGCGGTTCTGGCCCTGTGCCTGTCCCTGGCCGTTCCCGCGTTCGCGGGCAAGGGCAAGGTCCGCCTCGCCTATGTCGAGTGGGATTGCGCCGTGGCCAGCACCAACGTGGTCAAGGCCGTGCTCCAGGAAAAGATGGGCTACGAGGTGGAGGTTCTGCCCGTGGCCGCCGCGGCCATGTGGCAGGCGACCGCCACCGGCGACGTTGACGGCTTCGTCACCGCCTGGCTGCCCGTGACCCACGCCGACTACCTCAAGAAGGTCGAAGGCAAAGTCGAAAACCTCGGCCCCATCACCGGCGGCGCGCGCCTCGGCTGGGCCGTTCCTTCCTACGTGACCATCGACTCCATCGCCGAACTGAACCAGTACAAGGACAAGTTCGACGGCAAGATCATCGGCATCGACCCCGGCGCGGGCCTGATGAAGCTCTCCGAGCAGGCCGTCAAGGACTACGGTCTGGACCTCGAGCTGATGGAAGGCTCCGGCGCGACCATGACCGCCGCGCTCCAGAACGCCATCAAGAACAAGGAATGGGTCGTGGTCACCGCCTGGTCCCCGCACTGGATGTTCGGCAAGTGGGACCTCAAGTACCTCAAGGATCCCAAGGGCGTCCTCGGCGGCGAGGAAACCATCAACACCATCGTGCGCAAGGGCCTCAAGGCCGACATGCCCGACGTCTACAAGTTCCTGGACAACTTCTCCTGGAAGGACGCGAACCAGCTCCAGATGGTCATGGCCTGGAACCAGGACAACGGCAAAGTCTACGAGAACGCCGTGAAGTTCATCAACGAGAACCCCGAGCAGGTCGCCGGCTGGCTGAAATAGCCGCCCGACCCGCAGAATTGAAAAGGCCGCCTTCCGGAAACGGAGGGCGGCCTTGCCGTTTTATTCTCCTTCCGCCTTGCGGACCTTCTTGATCTTCCGGTCCACCTCCGAGCCGACATACGGGCAATAATCCATGCCCCCGAACCACGGCGAGCAGCGCACGGTGATCAGCAGCCCGTCGTCGCGGTAGCGAATCTCGTGCATGTCCTGGCGGTCGCCGCGCACCAGAATGTAGCCGCCCTGGCCGAAATCGAAATCCTGGATGCGCCTGATGCCGGACAGCTCTCCGGTCTTGTCGCCGGCCTCGAACCGCGCTTCCAGCTCGGCCCGGTGCGCGGCGAAGTCCCGCTCGATGGCCGCGGCGTCTCCCCGCGCGATGCTGATGTAGGTTTCATAAAGATCCTTGCCTTCCTCGTCGATGGTCCCCTCCACGAGCGCGGTGTATTTCCAGGTCAGGGTTTCAAGGCCCGTCTTCGGATTGCGCGCCTCGAAGAGCGGGTAGCGCTCATCGTCGGTCACGCTCCAGACGCGGGGATTGTCCCCCCGGAACATGGGCAGGGGAAACTCGCCGCGCAAGGGCATGAACCGCTCCAGATAGGCGGAATCGCCCCCTCTGAACGGCGGGGGAGGCGGTGTTTTGCGCTGGCCCGGCATCGGCGCGGACGCCGGTGCGGACGCCGATGCGGATGTCGATGCGGACGCCGGTGCGGATGTCGGTGCGGCTGCGGCTGGCGCGTCCTTTTTCGGCGCGGCCGCCGCGCCGCCGGTTCCCGCAGCTGGGTCGGAAGACGCTTGCGGCATGGCCGCCGGTTGCGGTTCGGCGGCTGCCTGGCCCGCCGGTTCCGTGGCCGCGACGCTTTTCGGAGCCTGAGCGGCCTCCGCCTGGTTTTGCTGCGCGCCCAGGTCCGCATCCAGGGGCAACACGCTCAGCCTGCGCCCCGTAAAGGCCGTGGGCACATCGCCGCACGCGCTCCAGGAGCCGCTGAGCTCGCCCGCCCCGAAATGAATCTCCACCTCGCCCCAATAGGCCTTGCCCTCGTGTGACGAGGCACAGGGCTTGCCGTCCTTTGGCGTCGCGCTCCAGATGGCGTTCAGCCGCGTCCCCTCCAGCCTGCCCTGAAAGCTGCCGTGACCGCCCGCGCCGAACGCGCCGCGCACGGTCCCGTCCGCGCCCTGGCGGAGCAGCATGTCCACCCAGTTCGTGCGCCAGACCCCGCCCACATTGCCGTCGGCGTCCCCGGCAAACGCGCCGCGCACCCCCATGAGACAGCCCGCCGACCACAACGAAACCGCAACAAGAAGCAACAGGCGCCCGGCGCGGGGGCGATCCTTGGTTCCGACCATACGGCGCACTCCATCTCGTTCCATATGAATCTCCGGCAACAGCGCTGTTCGTTTTCGATGCACGGGGGACAACCGACCGGCAATCCCGCCTACTTGAGCTTCGCGGCCACGGCGGCGGCGGCCTTCTTGCCCACGTCCAGCCCCCCTGCCCAGGGCGAGGAGCGAATCTCGACCATGATCCCGCCCTTGTAGAAGATGATCGAGTGGTTCATTCCCCCGCTGCGCTTCGCGGCCATGACATGGCCCCCCTGCCCCAGCTTGAGGTCCGCTATGGTTTCGTAGTCGTTCAGGTTTCCGGCCTGCTGCATCTGCGTGATGAAGGCGCGGTTCTGCTCGTAGGACGTGCGGATCGCCTCGGGCGTGCCCCGATACAGATGCACGTAGACGTCGTAGCTGTATTCCTGCTCCGGATCCGTGGTCTGGCTCACGTGTGTATAATAGCTGTAGGTCAGTTCCTCGAATCCGGTATACTTGTCATGGGCATTGTAGTGCGGGAAAGGTTGCCCCCCGTCCGAAATAGTCCATTGCTTGTTGGGTTCGCCCGCCGCGTTCTTGGAGGGCGGCATGGGAATTTCTCCGGCTCCGGGCATGAGGCTCTCCAGGTAGGCCCGGTCGCCCCCGGCTGCCGGGGAAGCGGGCTTCGGGATCTGCTCCTCCAGCTTGGCGGCCACCTCCAGCAAGGTCCGACGCTGCTCGCGCAGGGAGGCCAGCTCCCGGTCCATGACTGCCACGAGCTTCTCGCTGAGATTCTTGACCACGTTCAGCTTGCGGGTCACCAACTCGATCTCGTCGTCCGCCTTGCCGTCGCCGGGATACCGCCACCAGCCCTTGGCCGAGCGCATCGGCGGCTGGTCGTCGTCGAACCGGCTCAGGGGCGCGCGCATGATCGCGCCCAGGTCGCCGAGATAGAGGCTGATGCGCCCGCCGGAGCGCAGGGCGTCGGCGTTCAGCCCGGCGAGCCTTGCCCGTTCCGTGGAGTTCGGCTGCCGCAGCATGGAGCCGTAAAGCCCCGGATCGACCCAGAGGTTCTGCACGGTTTCCAGCGCGAGGTTGACCCCGTCCACCCAGCCGCCGGGCGCGCTGACCCTGCCGTACACGTCCACGATGCCCTTCATGTAGACCTTGTAGGCGTTGTTCTGAAAATTGACCGTGCTCACGTGCCGGACGTTCTCGACCTCGTCGCGCATGGCCTGGAGTTCGTCGTGGGCCGCGCGCAGCTCTTCCGCGGCCTTGCGCAGGCGCAGCGCGGATTCCTTGTCCCCGTCCGGATTGAGCGAGGCCGCCGAAACGGGCAGCGCGGCGAGGCAAAGCAGCGCCAAGATGGTGATGATGCGTATCTTCATGCTTCCCCCAGCGTCATCGGGCCTGAAGGACCAGTTTCGCAAGCTGGTCCGCGAGCCCGGCTTCCGGCGCGGAAACCCGCACCAGGGCCTGCGCCGTGCGGAACCAGAGCACGGAGCGGCCGTTCTCCCGCCCCCGGATCGCTCCGGGAGCCAAGTCCGGAGCCGGGGAAACCCCTTCCAGCCCCTCGCCCGCGGAGCTCTCCAGCATCTTCAGGGCGGGCTCCTGCCCGGTGAACACGCGCACGTCCAGCAGGGGGCCGCTTTCGTTCAGGGGCAGATAGGAGGCATAGGCCGTGCGGTAGGTCCAGCCCACGGGCAGGGCCTTTTCCGGGGCGCGGTCCAGCAGGGCGTCCGTTTCCCAGACCTTGCCGAGCAAGACGTTGTCCAGGGCCGTGTCCGGCGGAAGCAGGCTCGCGGGGTCCGCATGGGCGCTGCCGACCTGGAAGGAATTGGGCATTTTCGGGAAGTCGGTCGGCGGCGATTCCGGGCCGGGGTCCACTGCGGGCTGCGCTCCGGGCGCTGATCCGGGGAGTGCGTCTTGCGCCGCGTCCGCCCGCAGGCCCGGCGCGGAAGGGTCCGGGGCGGAGGGAAGGGTCTTCCCGGCGGGCATGCCGATCTCCGCGTTCATGTCCAGCGGGCTCAGGCGGCGGCCCGTGAACGGTTTGTCCGGAGCCTGTCCGCAGGCCCCCCAGACGCCGCTGAGCTGCCCGGCTCCGTCGGCGAAATCCATGACCACCTCGCCCCAATAGGGGCTGCCCCAGCGGGGCTCGGCGCAACGGGTCTCTCCCTGGTCCGCGGCCCAGTTCGCCCGCAGCCGCTGCACCCGGACCGTGCCCGCGAAGCGGCCGTTCATTCCCGGACCATACACGCCGCGCACGCCCCCCTCGTAATCCATGCTGAACATCACGTCCTCCCAGCCTGTACGCCAGATGCCCCCGTAATTGTCCTCGTAGGGCGGCGACTCCGCATGGGCGGAAGCGGCCGGAAAAAGACAGAGAATGCCCGTCAGGACAAAGGACATGAAACGATTCTGCATGGATGCGGAAAACACATGTAGCACGAAGCCCCCTCCCACCCCGGCGCACAACAATGCGGATAGCCCGCATTCCATTCGGCGCAACAGTGGTTCTCGCCTTGGCTCATACCAGAAGCAGGGATTCGCGTACAGGATTATGGAGCCCTTCGGAACGCAACAGTCCAGCCGGAAATAACGGCTTCGAACCTTGCCAAAATCGATTTCGGCGATTACCCAACGGGGAGGAACACGATGATCAACAAGGAATATACATATTCGGTCTGGTGGAACCTGCTGCTGCTGACGACGGGCAGCGTGGTCTTCGCCATCGGGGCCCAGGGTGTGGCCGTGCACCACGAATTCATCACCGGCGGGCTGTTCGGCCTGGCGCTGTTCATCAGCTACTCCGCCAAAGCCCTGAGCGCGGGAATCTGGTACGCGCTGCTCAGCATTCCCCTGTTCGTGCTCGGCTGGGTCTACGTCAGCCGCCGTTTTTTCTGGTACTCGCTCTACTCGACCGTCATCACCATCCTCGCCTTCGACTTCATCAAGCTGGATTTCGGAGTGCACAACCAGCTGTATGCGGCCGTGGCCGCGGGGGTGATCTGCGGCACGGGGGGCGGCATCATGCTGCGGTCCCTGGGCTCGGCGGGCGGCCTGGACGTGCTCGCGGTGCTCCTGAACCGCAAGTACAACATCGGCGTGGGCAAGACCTACATCTTCTTCAACGGCCTGCTCTTCATGCTCATGCTCACGCGCATGGAGGCCGACCTGGTCATCGCCTCGCTGATCCTGGTCTTCATCTCCTCGCTGACCGTGGAGTACGTGCTTTCCATGTTCTCGCAGCGAAAGATCGTCTTCATCATCGCGAAGGAGCCGGAAGAGCTGGCCCAGACCATCCTCAAGAAGCTGCGCATCGGCGCGACCTTCCTGCGGGGGCGCGGAGCCTACACGGGCTGCGACCGCGACATCCTCATGTCCGTGATCAACAACATCCAGCTCAAGCGCCTGGAAGAGATCGTCTTCACGCACGACGCCGGAGCCCTGTTCATCGTGGAGAACACCTTCAACGTGCTCGGAGCCAGCTTCTCGCGCCGCAAGATCTACTAGTCGGCCCTGTTCGCCTCAGCGCAGCAGGAAGTAGTAGAGATACCCGGCGGCGAAGACCACGGACGCGGGCAGCACGAGGCGTCGCCAGACCCCGCCCAGATCCGTGGCGAAATACTGGCAGGTGAGCACGAGGCAGATGTGCAGGGGCGAGGCCAGCACGCCCGCGTAGCCGGAAAACATCCCCAGGACCACGCAGGGCAGCGGATCCACTCCCGCATTGGCGGCCATGCCCAATATCAGCGGGAAGGTCGCGCCCACGAAGGCCACGGTGATGCCGGTGACGAGCCCCACCAGGAGCGGCAGCAGGCCCGTGGTCAGCGCCAGGGCCGCCGCGCCGCCCGTCAGCTCCGCGATGCGGGCCACGGCTCCGGACTGCTCCAGCACGTCCTGATATCCGAAGATGCCCACGATGACGAAGAGCATGGACAGGAAGGCGCGGCCCGTAAGCGCGGCCAGGAGCAGCCGGAACCCGCCCGGATTCTGGGCCAGGGCCACGGCGATGGAAAGCGCCAGCGCCGCGCACATGCCCGCCTCGAAAGGCAGCTCCGGCCAGAGCGCGCCGATGAGCATCTCCAGCCCCACCGCCCCCAGAATGGCCACGAGAAGCGGCAGGCCCTCGCGCAGGATGTCCCGCCAGCAGGCCTTTCCCGCGACCTCGGCCACGAGCCGGGGCAAAGGCAGCACGCCGGGCCGCAGGATCAGCAGCCAGCCCAGCCCCAGGCTCAGGAGCAGCCCCGGGAAGGTCAGGGCGATCAGGGAGCTGATGGGCAGGCCGGCCAGCGATGCCGCGAGGATCACGCCGGGATACAGCGGCCAGGCCACCTCCCAGACATGGCGGAACCAATAGTTCACCAGGGAAAGCTGGCCCGGCGTCGCGTCCAGCCCTTCGGCCGCGCCCTTGACCAGCGGCGCGGAAAAAATCGCCCCTCCCGGCATGGGCAACAGCCCGATCAGCGAGGTGAAGAAAGCCATGCGCAGGCGCGGATTGGTGATCAGCCCGGCCACCGCGCGCATCAATCGGCGGGTCTGCCCGCTTTTCTCCAGAAGATGGCTCAAAGCCATGATCAGAGCGATGATGGCCGTGAGGAAGAGCGGTTTTTCCTTGAACGGGGCGGCCAGCACCGCCGCGCCCCAGTCGGGCAGAGGCAGTCCGAAGAGCAGCCCCAGGGCCAGGCTGCCCGCGAGGATGGCCGCTCCCAGGGGAGCGCGCAGGCGCACCAGCAGCAGCATGGCCCCGAAGGAGAGGAGCACCTTGCCAAGAGGAATGGCGGAGGGGGAAATGAGCGTCATCGACGGGCAGTTACATCATTTCCGATGCGCTGAGAAGCGCTTTGACGGGGTCCGTCTCCGGCGGATTCCGCAATAAACCGCGAGCTTCAGGATTCTTGCCCGGCGGACGTACGCCCGGACAGGAAGCCTCCGCAGGTCTTGGCCTCCGCAAGGGTTTCCTCCAGGCGGGCGGGCAGGGTCTGCGCGTCGTCGTCCAGGGCCAGCATGCGCACTCCCACGAGGACGGAAACGCGGATGCCGCCGTGAAAACGGTTGGCCTGAATCAGACAGGCGAGCTTGTCCGCGAGGGCCGTTGCTCCCGCGCGGTCCGTGCTCGGCGCCAGGACGGCGAAGCGGCTGCCGTCGTAGCGGAAAACGTAATCAGAAATCCTCACGTTGTTCAGCAGCAATTGGGCGACTTCTTCGAGGAGGCGGTCCCCGGAGGGCGCGCCCCGGTCCCGGTTGACCTCCGCCAGCCCCTGAATGTCGAGCAGCAGCGCGGAAAGCGGATTGCCGTGCCGCCGGGAAAAGGCGAGCTCGCGCGCGACCAGCTCGCCGAACATGCGTCTGTTGAGCACGTGGGTCAGAGGATCGCGCGATGCGGAATCCTCCAGCTCGCGGCGCAGGCCGGACATTTCCTCGGCATCGCTGCGGACCCGGCGCAGCAGCGGACGGAAGACCAGCAAGCCGTCCAGGGCCAGCAGCAGGTAGATGGCCCCCAGGATGCCGAGCCTGAGGTATTGCAGCCAGCGCAGACGCCCGGCCACTTCCTTCTGGTATTCCTTGACCGCCAGGGCCAGTCCCTCGGTGAAGTTGCCCTGGGACAGACGCAGCAGGTTCTGCTCGTAGCTGGCGCGGGCGTGATCGTCCTTGGCCGCGAGCAGGTTCTCCGCATCCTGGAGATATTTCCTGATCCGCACGTCCAGATGGTACGGCGCGGCGAAATAAAGGCGTTGGAGGGTTTCCGAGTCGCGGAAGAGGTCGGCCAGGGGGCCTCGGCTGGAGGTCAGCAGGGAATGCGAGTTGCGCATCACGTCCACGGACTGGCGCAGCAGGGCCGCTGCCGAGGTGCGGTTCTCCGGCAGGTCCGCGTCCACCAGGGCGACGGCGGATGTCGCTATGCGCTGGGCGTGCAGAAGCTGGCTGCCGCTGATGCCCACGACCTCGGCCATGTCCTCCTGGGCCACGATGAGCCGCTGCACCGCGAAGTACGCGCCGGTGCTGAGAATGGCCAGCAGGCTCACGAGTATGAAAAAGCGGGCGGTCAGGCTTTGCGCCATGGTTCGTCTCCGGTAAAAAGGGCCGGAGCCACGCTACCCGATCAACGGGGAAACGACAACGTCCCGGTCTTGCCCCGGCCCAAGGCTTCGGCTACCTTGCGCCCAAAACATGAACCGGAGGAAGCATGGCCGACAGGAATCTATTGCGGGAACAGCTGTACGGAGTGATCATGGAGCGCGTGGACCAGGACGCGGAGCGCCGCAAGGAAGCCCTGACCGAGTATCTGCTGGTCACGGGCTCCGCCGCCGAGGGAGCGGCCGAGCAGGTCGCCGAGCTGGTGCCCCCGGTTCTGCCGGAGCTGTACGCCAAGTGGGTGAACATGTTCCTGGACCGGCTCTTCGAGACCGTGCCCGTGGAACAGATCGAAATACTCGCGGACGGCAGCGAGCAGAACAACGCCGCCGCGATCATGGCCTACCTGATGTTTCTGGAGTCCGAACGCATGGAAAAGCAGGTGGCCGAGGATCTCGCAGGCTGCGGCCTGAGCGCGGGCGGCCAGGGGCAGGACGGCGCGGGCGGCATTTCCGCGGAGTTCATCCGCACCCGCATGGCCGAAGTCGCCGAGGACATGCACCGCAAGCGGGTGGCCAAGGCCGAGGAATACAAGCGGCGCAAGGCCAACTGAGGCGCTCAGCCCGCCTGTCGGGCGCTCCATTCCTCCATGGCGGCCTCCACGGCGTCGGCCATGGCGTTCCCGTCCGGCGCGTCCAGGTCGTCGGATTCGAGGAAGGCGAGCTGGACGTTGATTTCGCGCTGCACGGGAATGGCTTCCGGGTCGAAGTACATCTGCCAGATCACGGCGGCCTTGCCCGGCTTGTTCAGGCGGGCCAGGGCAAGTCCCAGGAAGAGCATGGCCTGCTTGTCGTCCCGGCGCTCGCGCAGCACCCGCTCGAACTCGACCTTGGCCTGGATGTGCTTGCCGAGCTTGTAGAGGCAGCGGCCCAGGCGAAGGCGGGCGTCCGCGTTTCGGGTCTCCGTGGCGAGGAATTCCTTGTACAGGGCGTGGGCCTTTTCGTAGTCTTGGTCCCGGAAGGCGAGGTTGGCGTCCCGAAGCACGTTGAACGTCTCGTCCAGGGAGGCCTGGGGGGCCTTGTCCTCTTCGGGTTCCTTCTTCACGATGCGGCGAAAGCCCGTCAGGAAATTGCGGCGGGAAAGGTCGATGCGGTCTTCTTTCTTGGCCATGCTGCTCTGGTGCTCCCCTGTTTTGCTCCGGCGCGGCGGGCGGCTGCCCCCGGTCCGAAGGATTGGGGCAAGATGTAGACAAGATCGGGGTGCGGCGTCAACCGGCGACCGCACATCGGACGGGGACATGCGCGAATCGAACGATTTTTTCGGCTGGACGGGCCGCCTGCTCCATGTGGACCTGACCAGGGGCCGCTGCGAAGCCCGCGCTCTCGACGCGGAGACTCTGCGCGCCTGGCTGGGCGGGCGCGGCCTGGGCGGCCATTTCCTGCGCCCGGCCTGCACCCTGGCCTGGAACGATCCGGAAATGCCCGTGGCCCTCTGCGCAGGGCCGCTGGTGGGAACGGTCTCGCCCACGTCGGGCCGCGCGCACCTGACCAGCCGCTCGCCCCTGACCGGGGCCGTGGGCGACTCGTCCGTGGGCGGCAGGCTCGGCACCCAGCTCAAGCGCGCCGGGTGGGACGCGGTGCTCGTCACGGGCCGGAGCGCGCAGCCCTGCGGACTGGAAATCACGGACAGCGACGCCCGCATCGTGGCCGCCGGCGCGCTTTCCGGCCTGCGCACGGGCGAGGTCTTTTCCCGGCTCGCGCACTTCCGCTCCGTGGCCTGCGTCGGCCCGGCCGCGGAAAACGGCTCGGCCCTGGCCTGCGTGGCCGTGGACAGCCACCACGCGGCCGGGCGCACGGGCCTGGGGCTGGTTCTTGCCGCGAAGAATCTCAAATACCTGGCCGTGCGCGGCTCCGGCAAGGTCCGCGTCGCGGACAAGCCCGCCCTGCTCAGGGCGCGCGAGTCCATCATCCGGCTGACCAACGCCTCGCCCGTGCTCATGGGCCAGCAGGGCATCGGCTGCTTCGGCACGGCCTCGCTCTACGACCTCATGGACGCCCGGCGCATGATGCCCACGGACAACTTCCGGCGCACCCGCTTCGAGCGCGCGTCCGAGCTGAACGCCTTCGCCTACCGCGAACGCTACCATCCGGAGCGGCACGGCTGCGCGGGCTGCCACGTGCAGTGCAAGAAGACGGCGCACGGCTCCGCCCTGCCGGAATTCGAAGCCATGAGCCATTTCACCGCCCTGATCGGCAACGCCGACCTGGATCTCGTGGTCCGGGCCAACGCGCTCTGCAACGCTCTCGGCCTGGATTCCATTTCCGCCGCCTCGACCCTGGCCTGCCTGCGCGAGCTGCGCGGCCGCGACTTCGCTCCCGGCGAGGTCGAGAGGCTCCTGGAGGACATGGGCGAGGGCAAGGGCGCCCTGGCCCAGGGAGCCTCGGCCCTGGCCGGCGAAGCGAGCCGACCGGAGCTGGCCATGACCGCCAAGAACCTGGAGCTGGCCGCCTACGACCCGCGCGGAGCCTACGGCATGGCCCTGGCCTATGCCGTGTCCACGCGGGGAGGCTGCCACCTGCGGGCCTACCCGGTGAGCCATGAGATTTTGCGCAAGCCCGTGGCCACGGACCGTTTTTCGTTCTCCGGCAAGGCGCGCATGGTCAAGCTCGCCGAGGACCAGAACGCGGCTGTGGACTCGCTGACGGCCTGCAAATTCCTCTTTTTCGCCGCGACCCTGGAGGAATACGCCAGGGCCTATGCGGCGGCGACGGGCCTGGACGGGGCCGAAGCCACGGCCCAGGGGCTGATGCGCGCGGGCGAACGCATCGTCTACAACGAACGGATCATGAACGCGCTGAACGGATTCGCCGCCGGGGACGACGACCTACCCGACCGCTTTTTCCGGGAAGCGGGCACGGGCGGCGAAGGCATCGACGTGCCGCCCCTGGACCGGGCCGCCTTTCTTGAAGCGCGGGCGCGCTACTACCGCATTCGCGGACTGGACGAAAACGGCCTGCCCACGCGGGAAAAAACCTTGGAGCTGGGACTGGAATGCAGCGACTCGTAGCCAAATACGAAGCCAAGCTCCTGCGCGCCGGACTGGCCGACCCCGAACGCCCACCGCTCGTCGCGGGCCTGGACGACGAACTTGTCTGGAACCCCGCCGCCCTGGCTCCGGACGCCGCTCCGCTGCGCGCCGCGCTGGAACCCCTTTTCGATGCGCTGAGCATCAACTCCCTGGTCCTTCTGCGGCCTGCCGAACCCTACGCCACGATCATGGACCTGCTGGCCCGCGAGGCGCTGGACGGACCAGGAGCCGCAGAGAAGGCGTGCATCACCCCGGAAGACTGCGAAACGCGGACCTTCCTGCACGATCTGCCCGTGCGCGCCAAGACGGACGCCATCCCCCTGGCGCAGGCGCTCGGCACCCGCAAATGCTGCGTCGTTCCCGGCCTGGGCGTGCTGGCCACGGGCACGGTCAGCCCGGAACAAGGCTTCGTCACGGTCAGCTCGGCCTGCTTCGCCTGTTTCGTGCTCTTCTTCTCCCGCTATCTGCGCGACCTGCGCGCCGATTCCCTCCGGCCCGGCTGGCGCTCCGCGTTTTCGCGGGTCCGCGCCCTGCTCCCCCCCCTGCGCACGGTCTTGCCCGACCTCGCCCCCGGTCCCTTCGACGACCGCGAAAGCGCGCTGGCCGCCATGGCCGAGGCAGGGCGAGCCACCGTGGACTACGGGCTGGTGGATTCCTATTTCGGCAACGTCTCCTGCCTGCTCCCGCAGGACAGCGGCGGACTGCTGCTCATCTCCCAGACCGGCAGCTCCCTGGACGAACTGGAAGGCCACATCGATCCCTGCCCCCTGGACGGCTCGTCCACGGCCTGCCTGACCGCCTCCAGCGAACTCTCGGCCCACCAGCGCAGCTATGCGGCGGATGCGGCGATCCGCACCATCCTGCACGGCCATCCCCGCTTCGCGGTGATCCTTTCCATGGACTGCGCCCGCGCGGATGCGGACGACTGCGCGGTGCGCCGGGCCGGGCAGTGCCACATCCGCTGCCCGGAGCCCCGGACGCTGGACGCCCCGGACGCAATGGGTGTACGCATAGTACCGGGCGAAGTGGGCACCGGCCCCACCGGACTCTGCAACACCCTGCCCCCGGCCCTGGCCGGGCGCGGCAGCGCCGTTGTCCACGGCCACGGCGTGTTCGCAGCGGGCAAGATCGACTTCCGGGAAGCCTTCGCCGGCCTGCTGCACATCGAAAACGCCTGCCGCCGCGCGTACTTCGCAAAGATCGAAACCGCCCTGGCAACGCGGCCCAGCAAGGAAGACACATGAAGATCAAAACCCTGATGCACGTTCCCTTCGAAGGCCCGGCAGCCATAGCCGACTGGGCCGCCGAGGGCGGACACTCCCTGGACGAGACGCACCTCTTCGACGGGGCGCGCCTGCCGGAACAAGGCGAATTCGACCTGCTCGTGTGCATGGGCGGCCCCATGGGCGCTGCGGACGACGAGCAATACCCCTTTTTGCCGCCGGAGCGCGCCCTCCTGGCCGAAACGGTCCGCCTGGGCAAGCCCGTGCTCGGCATCTGCCTGGGCGCGCAGCTGCTCTCCCTGGCGCTGGGCGGCGCGCTCAGCCGCAACCGCATGCCGGAAATCGGGGTCTTCCCAGTGCAGCTCAGCGAAAAAGCGCAGGAACTGGAACTCTTCAAAGGCTTTCCGGAATCCTTCGACGTCCTGCACTGGCACGGCGACACCTTTTCCATTCCGGCAGGGGCCACGCTGGCGGCCTCTTCCGTGGCCTGCGCCCACCAGGCGTTCGTCCACGGCAAAAACGCCGTGGGGCTGCAATTTCACATCGAGGCCACCCCGGCCAGTCTGGAACGCATGATCGAGCACTGCTGCGACGAGCTGCAGGAAGCGGACTTCGTGCAGAGCGCCGAAACCCTGCGAGCCCACGCACCGGCCCTGGCCGCCATGAACCCGCTGCTCTTCGGCCTGCTCGACCGGCTGGCCGCCACGGCGAAACAGGGCTGATCCGACGGGCCGCGCCGCGCCCCATTCCAACGGCAGTTTCAGACCGCGGCCCCGGCGGGCGACGCTTCGCCCGCCGGACCGAATTTCCCCCGGCCCCGCCGCCCTGTTCGGCGGTCCGCCGCACACAGCAACCCACGGACTCCCATGACCGAATCCCATATCAACCGCATGGCCGGGGAGCTTTCGCTTCCCGAAGCCGGGGTGCGCGCCGTTCTCCGCCTGCTGGAGGACAGAGCCACCATCCCGTTCATCGCCCGCTACCGCAAGGAGGCCACTGGCTCGCTGGACGAGGTGGCCGTAGCCGCCGTGCGCGACCGCAACGAGCAGCTCGTGGAGCTGGATAAACGCCGCGCCGCCGTGCTCAAATCCCTGGACGAGCGCGAACTGCTCACGGACGAGCTGCGCGGAGCCGTGGAAGCCGCGCCGGACCTGCCCGCGCTGGAAGACATCTACCTGCCCTACCGCCCCAAACGGCGCACCCGCGCTACCATGGCCCGCGAACGCGGCCTGGAACCGCTGGCCGCGCGCCTCTTCCGGCAGGAGGAGTTCGACCCCGCGGCAGAGGCCGAAAAGCATGTCTCCCCGGACCGGGACGTGCCCGACGTCGAGGCCGCCCTGGCCGGAGCGCGGGACATCGTGGCCGAATGGCTCAGCGAAGACGCCCGCGTGCGCAAGGCGCTGCGCGCCCTGTATGAACGCCGGGCCGCCCTGCGCACGGCCCTGGCGCGCGGAAAAAAGGCCGAAGACCCGGAATGCGCCCGCTTTCGCGATTATTTCGAATACGAGGAGCCGCTTTCGCGCATTCCCTCGCACCGCGCCCTGGCGGCCTTTCGCGGCGAGGCCGAAGGCGCGCTCTCGCTGAGCCTGCGGCCCGGCGACGAGGAAGCCGTGGAACTGCTGCGCCGGGGCGTGCTCAAGAAGCGCAACAAGGCCGCCGCCCAGGTGGACGCGGCCATTGCCGACGCCTGGAAGCGTCTGCTCGGCCCCTCCCTGGAAAACGAGTTTCGCAAGGAACTCAAGGAACGCGCGGACCGCCAGGCCATCGCGGTGTTCGCCTCCAACCTGCGCGAGCTGCTCCTGGCCGCGCCCCTGGGACCGCGCCGCGTGCTGGCCCTGGACCCCGGCTTCCGCACGGGAGCCAAGGTCGCCGCGCTCGACGCGCAAGGCTCGCTGCTGGAACACGCCACAGTCTACCCCACGCGGGGCCGGGCCGACGCCGAACGCGCCGCCGAGGCCCTGCGCGCCCTCGCGGCCAGGTGCCGCATCGACGCGGTGGCCATCGGCAACGGCACGGCCTCGCGCGAGACCGAGGAATTCGTGCGCGGACTGGACCTGCGCACCCCGGAAGGCCGCGCCGTGGACGTCATCGTGGTCAACGAGGCGGGCGCGTCCGTCTATTCCGCGTCCGAAACCGCCCGCAAGGAATTTCCGGACCTGGACCTGACCGTGCGCGGCGCCGTGTCCATCGGCAGGCGGCTCATGGATCCGCTCGCCGAGCTGGTCAAGATCGACCCCAAGTCCATCGGCGTGGGCCAGTATCAGCACGACGTGGACCAGCCCGCCCTGCGCCGCGCCCTGGACGAGGTGGTCCAGAGCTGCGTCGGCGCCGTGGGCGCGGAAGCCAACACGGCCAGCCCGGACCTGCTGCGGGCCGTGCCCGGCATCGGCCCGGCCGTGGCCGACAACATCGTGGCCCACCGCGAGGCGAACGGCCCCTTCAAGACACGCCGCGAGCTGCTCAAGGTCAAGGGCCTCGGCCCCAAGGCGTTCGAGCAGTGCGCGGGCTTCGTGCGCGTTGGCGGCGGACCGGAACCGCTGGACGCCAGCGCCGTGCACCCGGAGCGCTACGGCCTGGTGCGGGAGATGGCCGCGCGCCTGGGCTGCACTGTTGAACAATTGATGAACAATGCTGAACAACGAAAAAAGATCCGCATCGAGGATTTCGTGGACGGCGACGTGGGCCTGCCCACCCTGCGCGACATCCTGGCCGAGCTGGAAAAGCCGGGCCGCGACCCCCGCGCGAGCTTCGAGGTGTTCCGCTTTGCGGACGTGCACGAGCTTTCCGACCTGGAACCGGGCATGGTCCTTCCCGGCATCGTGACCAACGTCACGGCCTTTGGCGCGTTCGTGGACGTGGGCGTGCACCAGGACGGCCTCGTGCACGTCAGCCAGCTCGCGGACCGCTTCGTGCGCGACCCCGCCGAGGTGGTCCGCGCCGGGCAGCAGGTCCGGGCGCGCGTGCTGGAAGTGGACCCGGCCCGCAAGAGAATCGCGCTGAGCATGAAGGGACTGGGAAAATAGTCCGTAACGCCTGAAGAAGCCGGGCTGTCGGCGCACCACGTTGCAATTCCGTACAGATACGGAAGGCCCGTGCGGAACTCCGCACGGGCCTTGTCGCATGAATGCGGCAACGGCCTGTCCCTTTCCGTCTACCGGATTTCCTGGCCGCCTTCCGCGACTACGGGTGCAGGCGGCGGAATACCTCCACGGCTTCCGGCGACGGCTGGAGTTCGACCCGCCGATACTCCCGGCCGTCAGGGGTTCTGGTCATGAGTCCGTGGTCCACAAGAAAGCGCCGGAGCAGCGCGGCATCGCCGAAGAGGTGCTCCTTTCCGAGCAGCCCGTTAAGCTCGCTCTCCGTGTACGCCGTGCGGGCGGCAATGCGCGACCAGATCACCCAGAGGCAGATGACCCGCTCGCTGTGCTTCTTGGGCCAGTGCACAAGGCGGGCTTCCCCGTCGTACAGACGTAGGAATCGCTTCACGAGCTTGTAATTGATTTCCGCGGGCAATGGCCGGGGGGCATCCAGTTCGGCGCGGGCATCGTGCTGCGCCTTGAAATGCTGGAAATTCCTATAGCCGCCGGCCTTGACCAGCAGATTCAGCATCTCGACATGGCCGGGAAGGCGCTCGGCTTCCTGCAATTGCTGCCGAAGGCTGCGGGCCAGAGCGGAAACGTCGCCCACGAAATAAGGCATGAGTGTTTTCGACACGACTTGTCCTCGCGTTCGCGCCTACCGAAATAACGGATTGCCGGTGGTCGCCGACTTCCGACTCGGCACGCATACAAGGTGTCGGGTGGGGTGAGGAAAGCGCAGGTTTAGCTCCCCGGATGGGGCGGCGACGCCTCGGTGAACTGCGGACCGGAGCGTTCTCGCTACCACAACGCCGCGCGACCGGCAAGAGCGCGCCGGAAGCTCGGCTATTGACCGCCACGCCTGAATTCAGCTAACCAGACGGAACGGAAACCACCATATTTCCCGACCTGTTACCTACCCAACCCCAGCACGAGGCAACCATGTCAGACTTTCCCAATGTGACAATCACCAAGAAGGCCAACGTCTATTTTGACGGCCGGGTCACCAGCCGCAAGATCACCTTTGCCGACGGCTCGTACAAGACGTTGGGGATCATGCTTCCCGGCGAATACGAATTCGGAACGAACCAGGCCGAAGTGATGGAAATCATGCAGGGAACCCTGAAGGTGCTCCTGCCCGGAGCCTGGGACTGGAAGAGCGTGTCCGCCGGCGAGAGCTTCGAGGTTCCCTCGGAATCGCGGTTCAAGCTGGTGGTGGAATCCCTGGTGGACTACTGCTGCTCCTACGTGGACTGACGCGCTTCCCCCTTTCCGAAAGCGCCCCGCCTTTCCGGCGCAGCGCCAAAAGCCCCTGCAAGCTTCTGCGGGGGCTTTTCGTTTATCGCGCGAGGACAACGCCGCGCGGACGGAACGCTCTTCCCTACCGGCTCTTGGCCAACAATTCCTCGACCTTGAGCGGAGCGCCCTTTTCCGGCGCAAGCACAAGCGAGAGCGCGTCCTTGGGGCATTTCGACACGCAGATGCCGCAGCCCATGCAGCGTTTCGGCCGGATGCGCAGCACCTTGCGCCCGTCCTTTTCCTGCACGCGCATGGCGTTGAACTGGCAATACTTGGCGCAATTCCCGCAGCCCACGCATTTGTCATGATCCACCACGGCCACGTAGCCCGACGAGCAAAGCATGGGCACGCCCGACTTGTGCGCCTGGATGGCCCCGCAGCAGCAGGAGCAGCAGTTGCAGATGGCATAGAAGCGGCCCAGCACCGCCTCCTTGAAGAACGCATGGTGCACGTGGCCGCGCTCGTCCGTCTCCTTGAGCACGCGCACGGCCTCCTCCACGCCGATCTTGCGCGCCCGCTTGGGCTGGTGGTCGAGAATGAACTGGGCCACGGGGTCGCCGATGATCAGGCAGACGTCGAGAGGCAGGCAGGGATTGGGCCGCACGGCCCGGCAGGGGCAATCCAGGAGCACGATGTTTTCCGGGTTGCGCAGCACGATCTCGCGGGCCTGCCGGTAGGGCACGACGTGTTCCAGGTCCGGCACGTGCACGGGCCGGTTCAGGGTCACGATCCTTTTGGCCTCTTCCAGGGGCACGGCCTTGCCGTGGTAGGAGTCGGCGAAGCTGACCCGTTCATCCCCGGCCTTCAGGCGCATGGGATTGTGCTTGTTGATCCAGTAGAGCATGGGAAAAAGCAGCAGGGCCGCGAGCTTCTTCTCGCCAGTGGCGATGCCGATGTACGTATAGGGCCAGCGGCCATATAAATAGCCGTGGACCTTCTCGTAAAACCCTTTTCCCGCCCTGTCCGCCTCCTCGAAGAAGGCGCGGGTGGAAGGCCGCATGAACCGCCGCAAAAACTTCATCGCGCAACTCTCCTTGTTTATACCGCAACCAGCATAACAAACACCTTCTCCGGAGTGAACAGGCAATTCCCCCGTGCGCAGCGGGCCTCGCGTCGGGTCCGGCAGCTGCGCCGGCTTCTTGTGTGTTGCACGGTCGGCAGGACGCGGCAATGCAACAAAGCGGCCTGCGCTGCCCGCCGGACGCATTGCAATGCTTCTTTCGTATTGAAGGCCTGTTTACACTGTGCTAATTTTTCGCACCGTTTACAAAGAGATGGCATGTGGCTTCGTCATCTCCCGCCTGGTCGAGAACCGTACAACGCAGCACGAGGACATCATGCATCCGCAATTCGCTTTCGCAACCATCGCCTTGTTTTTCCTGTTCTGTTCCACTCCGGCCTTTGCCAGCTGCGAAGCTGATTTCGCGGCCGGCGTTTTTCTCACGGACCAGGCGGAAGAAGCGGTGGAGCAGTCGGATTGGAGCGTGGCCGCCGACTATTTTGATCGCGCTGCATCCCAATTCGACAGCGCGGCCAAATCCTGCACGGGTGAAGACGCCAGGACCAGCAGCAAAAACGCGCAGACCGTCCGCAACAACGCCGAGGTCGCGCGAAGCAAGATGCGCTCCGGGAAGAGCATGAGCGCCAGGGACAAGGCCTATGCCGATTCCCAGCGCGCCGCCGAGCTGTTCAAGGATGGCGTTGCGTTGACGAAGCGCAACGATTTCGCCGCCGCGCTCCCGCTGTTCCGGGAGGCGGAAAAGCTCTGGCAGGGTTCCGTCGCCGGACTGGACGAGAAAGACAAGCCCAAGGCCCGCGAAAACGCGAAGACCGCCGCCAGCAATGCGGGCGTCTGCGAGCGGAAAAGTTCCGGAAAATCCGCCGCGCAGCAGCCCGATCAGAAGGAAATGGATCAGCTCATGACCCTGGCCCTGGCCGAGCTGGCCAAGGACAAGGCCCGGGAGGCCGAAGAGGCCGGCGACCTGGAAACCGCCAAGGAAGGGTATTCCAGCGCTGCCGAGGCGTTCCGCAAGCTGCTCCCCGCCCTGCGCGACCCCGAGCTCAAGACCATGGCCAAGGATTCGCTCGCCGAGGCCGAAAGCGGCCTGCAACGGGTCACGGGCGAAGCCGCCTCTCCCGAGGACAAGCTCATGGCGGAAATGGTTCTGTATGCCATGGCGGAAACCATCTTCGACCAGGCTCAGGAAGCCTATGACAGGCGGGATTGGGGCACGGCGCTCCAGGGCTTCAACGACTTCCGGGAAGCCTTTGCCAAGCTCCGCCCCAAGATGAGCGACCCCGACCTGCTCGAACGCGGAAACAGCTACGACGCCACGGCCAAGGACAGGATCTCGGAATGCCGCAAAAAAATGATCTAGGCCTTCCGGCTTCGCACGTCCGTCCAGCCCCGGAAAGAGCAGCAGCACTGCCGAAGCGGATGTCCCGATACGGCTTTCCGTTGCTCTTGCTGTGGCTGCTCATCGGGCTTGCCGCCCCTCCCGCGGCGGAATCCTGCCAGGAGGACTTCGAGTGGGGGGTGAACCGCATGGACAACGCCGAAGCCGCCGCAGACCGCAAGGACTGGGCGGCTGCGGAAGAATATTACAAGGAAGCCGTCTACGGTTTCGAGCGGGCCGCCCAGGTCTGCGACGCGGACAACGCGGCCCAAGCCCGCGAGAACGCCGATCTGGCGAGAAAGAACGTCAGGCTTTGCGAGGAGAACCAGGTTCTCGCCCAGGGGAATGAGCTTTCCCAGCAGGCAAGCGACGCCTTCCATCGTGGGGTGGAACAATTCGGCAACGGGAAATACCCGGAGGCGGCGAACTCCTTTGCCGAGGCCGAACGCCTTTACCGTTCCGCCTCGACAAAGCTGAAGGACGGCAGCTCCGCACTCAAGAACGCGGACACGGCGGCTGAAAACGCGGAAAAATCGCGCCGCAAGCAGGCGTCGCAGGAAGTAGCGGCGACAAAGGCCACCAACGACGCCCTCGATGAAGCCATCGACGACGCGAGCAAAAAAGCGAGCAAAGAGGCGGGCGAAAAAGAGGGTGAAAAAGAGGGCGAAAAAGCCTTTGCCCGGAAAGTGCTCCGCATCAAGGCGAATACGTACTACGAACTCGGCCTGAAACTGTTCGGAGACAACCGGCTGCCCGAAAGCCAAAAGCAGTTCGAGTACGCTCTGGCAGCGTACTCCAAGCTGCTGCCCGAGCTGAAGGACAAGGAACGGGAGGAGGCCGCGGACAGGATCCAGACCTGCGAGGCGAAACTTGCCCTCATCCGCGAACGGCTCGAAAGGAAGGCGGATGCGGCTACGGTCGGGAAGACGCCCCCTCCTGCGGACTGCATGACAGCCATGCGCAGGGGCATGGAGCTGCGGACGCAGTGCGGCAATGCTGGAAAATGCCCCGCTGCCGCCGAGGCGTTCGAAGCTGCCGCCGCCGTCTGCACCTCGGCACGGGCCAAACTGGCCCGCGACCTTGCCGAGCAGCTGCGCTAGGCGAGACGATCGCGAAGTCCCCGACATGAAAAAGGCGGTCCTTTCGGGCCGCCTTTTCGTTGTGTCGGGGTTGGATCGCGCCGAAGGCCTAGATGCCCTTTTTGCGCTTCTCGGCCAGCCGCCTGTCGTGCGGGTTGAGCGCCTGCTTGCGCAGCCGGATGGACTGGGGAGTGACCTCCACCAGCTCGTCCTCGCTGATGAAGTGGATGGCCCGCTCCAGGCTCATGGGCCGCACCGGGGTCAGGGTCAGGGCTTCGTCCTTGCCGGAGGCGCGCATGTTCGTGAGCTTCTTTTCCTTGCAGGGGTTGACTTCGATGTCGCCCGCCTTGTTGCGCTCGCCCACGATCATGCCGTCGTAGATGGGGTCGCCGGGAACCACGAAAAGCTCGCCGCGCGGCTCCAGGTGGAAGAGGCCGTAGGCGACGGCGCTGCCCGCGCGGTCCGCCACGATGGAGCCGGTGCGCCGGGTCGGAAACTCGCCCCGATGCTCGCCGTAGCCCTCCAGGTAGGAGTTCAGCAGGCCCGTGCCCTTGGTATCCGTGAGGAATTCGTCGCGGTAGCCGATCAGGGAGCGGGACGGCACGGAAAACTCCATGCGCACCCGGCCCGAACCGTTGTTGGTCATGTTGACCATGCGGCCTTTGCGGGCGGAAATCTTTTCCGTGACCACGCCGGTGAATTCGTCGCCGCAGTCCACGAAAAGACGCTCGATGGGTTCAAGCACCTTGTCGTCCACCTTCTTGAGGATGACCTCGGGCCGCCCCACGGTGAGCTCGAAGCCCTCGCGGCGCATGGTTTCCACGAGAATGGCCATCTGGAACTCGCCGCGTCCCTTGACGATGAAGCTGTCGCGCTCCGCGCCGTCCTCGACGCGGATGGCCACGTTCATCAGGGCTTCCTTTTCCAGGCGCTCGCGGATCTTGTTGGCCTGGACCAGCTTGCCCTCGCGCCCCGCCAGCGGCGAGGTGTTGATGGCGAAGCGCATGGACACCGTGGGCTCGTCCACGCTGATGCGCGGCAGGGCCTTGGGCTGCTCCTTGGTGCAGATGGTGTCGCCGATCTTCACGGCCTCGATGCCGGAGAGCACGACGATGTCGCCGGGCTCGACGCTTTCCACGGGCACGACGCGCGGCCCCTGGTAGGTCTGAAGACGCGTCACGCGCAGGGGCGCGGCATCGCCTCCGGCCTTGATGCAGACCAGGGCGTCGTTGGCGTGGACGTGTCCGTTGAAGACCTTGCCGATGGCCAGGCGGCCCAGATAGTCCGAATAACCCAGGTCCGAGACGAGCATCTGGAACGGGGCCTCGGTGTCGAAGCCGGGACCGGGAATTTCTTTCAGGATGAGTTCGAAGAGCGGGGTCAGGTCCGTGCCCTTGGTCTCCGGGTTCGTCATGGCCACGCCCTCGCGGCCGATGGCGTAGAGCAGCGGGAATTCCAGCTGCTCCTCGTTGGCGTCCAGGTCGATGAAGAGGTCGTAGATTTCGTCCAGAACCTCGGCCACGCGGGCGTCCGGACGGTCGACCTTGTTGACCACCACGATGATGGGCAGGCCGCGTCCCAGCGCCTTCTGGAGCACGAAGCGCGTCTGGGGCAGCGGCCCCTCGGACGCATCCACAAGCAGCACGGCGCCGTCGGCCATGGACAACGACCGCTCCACCTCGCCGCCGAAGTCGGCGTGGCCGGGCGTGTCGATGATGTTGATCTTGATGCCCTTCCACTGCACGGAGCAGTTCTTGGCGGCGATGGTGATGCCCCGTTCCCGCTCCAGGTCCATGCTGTCCATGAGCCGATCCTGGACTTCCTGGTTCTCCCGGAACAGGCCGGACTGCCGAAACATGGCGTCCACGAGGGTGGTCTTGCCATGGTCGACGTGCGCAATGATTGCGATATTGCGCAGATTCTCGTTTCTCGAGCTGATATTCATATTGGTTTCCTCCCGCCGGGGGCGCCCCGGCCATGCGGGCTATACGCCAACGGGACACGGGCCGCAAGTGTCCGGGCACGGGCGTTGCAAATTGGTAACCGAGGCGGAACTTCTTTCCGCATGCACCGCCGGGGAGGGACCCGGCAGGGAAATCGATTCCGGAGGATTCCATGTACCGAACCACTGTCCTGACCGTCCTCACCGCCGCGCTGCTGCTTTCCGGCTGCGCGTCCATGGACGGGATCTTCGGCAGGCCCGCTCCCTCGCGCCCGAACTACGGAGGCTACTCGGCCCCCGGTTCGAGCGTCGCACCAGGCCGCCAGTACGACCCCAAGACCCAGCCGTACACCGTCATGGGCAAGCGCTACTATCCGATGCAAAGCGCCGCCGGATACGACGAAGTCGGCACCGCCTCCTGGTACGGCGCGGACTTTGACGGCAAGCCCACGGCCAGCGGCGACATTTATAACATGAACGCCATGACCGCCGCGCACAAGACCCTGCCCCTGGGCACCATCGTCCAGGTCACGAACCTGGACAATGGACGCCGGGTCGATCTCCTGGTCAACGACCGGGGGCCGTTCGTGGGCACGCGGGTCATCGACCTCTCCTACGCCGCGGCCCGCGCCCTGGGCAGCGCCCAGGCGGGACTGGCGCGCGTGCGCATCCAGGCCGTGGGCACGGCCACGGCACGCGGCGCAGTGCCGATCCGGCAAGCGGCGAACGAGACTCCGCGCCCGGCTCCGCGCCGCAGCGCTCCCGAACGAGTCGCTTCGGCTGCTTCGGGCTGTGACGTGCAGGTGGGCGCCTTCCGCGATCCGGCCAACGCGGAGAAGGTCGTGCAACACCTGCGCAGCAAGGGTTTCGACAGCGCCCACATCGCCCGCGTGAACTCCGGCGGCGGCACGCTCAACCTCGTCCGGGTGCGCATGCCGGACAAGAGCCGCGCGCAGCAGGCCCTGCAACAGGTCCGGCTCTACTACCCGTCGAGCTTCATCTCGTCCTGATGAGAAAAGGCCCCCGCATCGGGGGCCTTTCTTCGCATGCTGGCAGGCAGGGCAACGGTCCCGGTGCGGTTCGGACTAGGCCGGCAGCAGCCCGGCCAGAGCCTCCGGCAAATCCTGCATGTCCGCCTTGGAAATCTGGGCGTCCGCGCCCACGGATTCGCCCTTGTGCGCGAGCGTGCTCGAAACGATGGACGAGCAGAGCACCACGGGCAGACCGCGCAGCACCGCGTCCTCCTTGATCCGCAAGGTCAGGCTGTGGCCGTCCATGACCGGCATTTCCACGTCCGAGACCACCGCGTTCACGAAGTCCGTTATGGGCCGTCCCGACTCCACGGCCTCGCGTTTCCAGCCCTGAAGCGTCTCCAGCGCCTCCCGGCCGTTGGTGGCCAGGGTCACGCGCGCGCCCACGTCCACCAGCAGGTCGCGGACAACGTTGCGGGCCAGGGCGGAATCGTCCACCACGAGGAGCTTCGGCCGCTTGCTCAGCAGCCGCGCGCGCAGCTCCTCGTCGGCGAACGAGGAGGAAAGATGCTGCGGGCTCAGCTCGGCCACGATCTTTTCCATGTCCAGGATGTAGATGATCCGGTCCTCGATCTTGACCACCCCGGTGATGGAATTGGCGGCAAGGCTGGAAACGTAGAAATTCGGCGATTCCACGTTGCCCCAGCTGACGCGGTGGATGCGGGTCACGCCGGAAACCCGGAAGGCGGTGGTGACCTTGTTGAACTCGGTGACGATGATCTTGGGCGCCTCGGCCTCGACGATTTTCTTGCGCAGCCAGACACCGAGATCCACGAGGGGAATGATCCGGTTGCGCAGGTTGAACGCGCCGAGAACGGCCGGGTGGGAAATTTCCGGAAGCTCCGTCAGATCGGGCATGCGAAGGATTTCGAGCACCTTGGCCACGTTGATGCCGTAATAGCTGCGCTCGAAGCCTTCTCCGCCCTTGCGGGGAGCCTCGTTCATGTAGAACTCGACGATTTCGAGCTCGTTGGTTCCGGATTCGAGAAGAATATTGTTATGCGGCATGCGGCTCTCCAGCGGGTCTTGGGCCGAGGCCCGTTGCCAACCATTCGCCGCCGGGGGGCGGTTTGTCAAGAATATCCGGCGGAAATCCTATTTGCCGAGCAAGCGTCGCATGAGCTGCACCAGCGCGTCCAGGTCCACGGGCTTGGACAGGTAATCGTCCATGCCCGCTTCCAGGAAACGGTCCCTGTCCCCGGCCATGGCGTGGGCCGTGAGCGCGGCGATGGGCACGTCCCGGTTCCGCGCGCCCGCCTCCCCGGCCCGGATGCGGCGGGTGGCCTCGATGCCGTCCATGACCGGCATCTGCACATCCATGAGCACCATGTCGAAACGCCCGTCTACAAGGGCGTCCAGCGCGCTGCGACCGTTTTCCGCGGCCACGGCCTCGGCCCCCAGCTTCTGCAGGAACCGCTGGAGCATGATCCGGTTGACCCGGTTGTCCTCGACCACGAGCACGCGCGCTTCCGAGGTCGGCAGCTGAATGCCGTTTTTTTGGATATGGGCTCTGGAACGCCGCAGGTCCAGCGGCACGCAGATGTATATTGTGGTTCCCTGGCCGCGTCTGCTGGCAACGGCGACCTCGCCGCCCATGATCTGCAGGAGGCGGCGCACGATGGCCAGCCCCAGGCCTGTGCCCTGGTAGTCCCGCGTGTAGGATCCGTCCGCCTGGGTGAAGGTCTCGAAAATCTGCTCCAGCTTTTCCTCGGGGATGCCGATGCCCGTGTCGGACACGGCGATCAGCAGCCGGGCGCGGCGGGAATCGCCCGGCGATTCCGCCGGGTAGATCTCCAAACGCACCTCGCCCTCGTGGGTGAACTTGACCGCATTGCCGAGCACATTGAACAGCACCTGCCGCAGCCTGCCCGGATCGCCGGAAAGTCCCTCCGGCACGTCCTCATGGATGTCCACCTGGAAATCGATGCCGCGCGCCCGGGCCTGTTCCCGGAACATGATCACCACGGGCTGGATGTATTCGCGCAGACGGAAGGGCTCGCGCCGCAGCACCAGCTTACCGGATTCGATCAACGAGAAATCGAGAATGTCGTTGAGCACGCTCATCAGCCCGCGGCTCGACTCCAGGGCCGTGCTCACGTACTCGCTCTGCTCCGGCTCCAGACTCGTGATGCCGAGCAATTGCAGCATGCCCATGATTCCGTTCAGCGGAGTGCGGATCTCGTGGCTCATGTTGGCCACGAATTCGCCCTTGGCCCGGCTGGCGACCTCGGCGGCGTCCCTGGCGCGTTCCAGCTCCCGCACGAAGCGGTTGCGCTCGGTGATGTCCAGGGCCGAAAAAATCAGCCCCGCGTCGAAATCGCCCTGGGACATGAAGGAAGAACTGAGCAGGATGTCGATTTCGTAGCCGTCCCGATGCACGAACCGGGTTTCCACGGAGCCCATGCCATCTTCCCGAACCTGCCTGTACAGCCGCGTGCCTATCCGCTCGAACTCCTCGGCGGCGGCATAGAGCCGCCTTGCAGGCAGGCCGTTGAGTTCCTCGCGGGTATAGCCGAGCATGCGCGCGAGGTGCTCGTTGGTCCAGCCCACGACCCTGTCGCGGACCATGCCGATGCCGATGGGCGCGGCCCGCAGGATGCCCCGGACCAGCGCCTCGCGTTCGCGCAATTCCTGCTCGATGAGCTTGCGTCGCTCTATCTCGTTCTGCAGGTCGCGGTTGGAGGCCAGGAGCTGCTCGTTCATGGCCGCCATCTGCTGGTTGGCAGCGTCCACTTCGCGCTCGGCCATCTTGCGGTCGGAAATGTCCGTGGAAATGCCGCAAACACCGAGAATGCGCCCCCGCTCGTCGCGCAGCGGGAACTTGGTCACCAGCCAGTGGTACTCCCGCTCCCGGTGGTTGACGCAGACCTCGTGGTTCGAGGCTTGCCCGCTTTCGAGCACCTTCAGATCCCACTTGCGGTGTTCGCGCGCCCGCTCCCGCGAAAAAAGCTGGGCGTCGGTCTTTCCCAGAATCTCTTCCGGGGCCAGGCCGAGATATTCGCAAAGGCGCACGTTGCAATACAGGTATTTGCCGCCCCGGTCCTTGGCGTAGATCATGGGCGCGGAATTCGCCATGATCCCGGCGAGCAGGGCCGTGTATTCCCGCAGGCGGCGCTCGGCCACGCGCTCTTCCGAGGCGTCGCGCACCACGGAGCAAACGTACTTGCGCCCCTGGATCTCAAGAGGCCCGCTGAAGACGTTCACATCCCTGCGTTCGCCGCTCTTGAGCTTGTGGCGGAAGCGGAAATGGGAACGGCTCCCCTCGCTGGCCCGGCTCACGGCCCGATACAGCCCCTTTTTGGCGATGGGGTTGATGCGTTGCAGGGGCAGCCCGCAGAACTCCTCCCTGGAATACCCGTAAAACTCGCAGGCGGCGTTGTTGGCGTCCACGACGACCATCGCCTCCGGGTCGAGAAGCAGCCGGATGGCGGGATCATTGATGAACAGCGAGCGGAAATGCGAAGCTTCCTGAAGAACATGCAGGGATTCCGAATCGCCCTGCGCAGGCCGGAGCAGACAGGTGTACGTCGTTTTCCGCCCGTACCGGACATGCACTGCGTCCACAAGCAGGCGCAGCGGCTCGCCTCCGGGAGCCTGGAGCAGCCAGTCCCCGCCCTGCATCCTGCCGTTGACGGCCACTCTTTTCAGAATGGCCCGCAGCGCCTTCAGAGAAACGTTCGTGAGGCAGGAATCCACGAGCTTTCCGACGAGCGCTTCCGGCGTGGTGCCCAGAGCGCCGGCAAAAGAACCGTTGCACCGTTCCACGCGCAGCTCGGAATCGAACTCGACGCACCCCAACGGGGAGAGCGTGCAAAGCCGATACAGCCCTTCCAGGCGCTTCTCGGTTTCCCGCAGACGCCCGTGCAACTCTTCATACGCGTTGCGCAGAGCCGCCTCATCCATGCCGGACGTTCTGCCGTCGGTGTTTCGCCGTTCCGAATCAGACACTCTGGTTCACCTCGGTGCAGATTGATGCGAATGTGGTCTCATCCAGGGCCGGGAATCCGTTTTCAGCCGGGCCGCATGCGAAGGCCGTTCACGGGCGGGGCCGACGGAACCATGCATATTCTCTTTCCGTTTAGAAAGGCGCAAGGTCAAGCAGTGCGACAGGCCCGGATCGATCCGTCTTTCCCCGGTCTTGTTGCGGCCAGGAGGAACTGCTATGAAAAACGGCAAACAGAAGGAGTCCGCCATGCGCTTTTCCGGCCTCATCGGCACCTGCCTCGCGCTCATCGCCATCCTGGGAAACCTCTTGCTCTACGATCAGTTGGCGGCCTTCATATATATACCCGCCCTGACCTTCTGCGTCTTCCTCTGCCTGGGGCTGAGCTATCTTTCCTACGGAGCGCTGGATTCGTTGCGCGCCCTGAGCGCCCTGCGCCTGCTGCTGCTCCGCTCGAGCGGCCTGGACGCCCCTGCCCGACGGGCCGAAGTCCTGGCCGGAAACATCGCGCACATGTATGCGGCCGGAGCGGCCGGGACGCTCATCGGCCTGCTCAAGATGCTCCACCACGCCTCCCAGACCACGCCCCCGGAATGGAGCCTCGCGTCCACCCTGGTCGTCCTTCTGCCTTTGTTCTACGCGCTCTGCCTGGCCGAGCTGCTCCTGCGGCCCGGCGCGCGCAGGCTGGCCGCGCTGGCGAGCATTCCGCGCGGAGAACCCGAAGACTTCTAGCCCCGGCCGAGCAGGTCCAGAAACGCCGGGCAGAACACGGGCAGATCGTCCGGCGTGCGGCTAGAAACCAGATTTCCGTCCACCACCACGGGCTCGTCCACCCAGTTGGCTCCCGCGTTGACCATGTCGTCGCGGATGGAGGAAAACGAGGTCACGGTCCGTCCCCGGAGAATGCCCGCCGAGATCGGAACCCAGCCCGCATGGCAGATGAAGCCCAGGGGACGGCCCAGCTCGTGCACTCTCCGCACCAGCTCAAGCGCGGCCTTGCTGCGCCGGATGCGGTCCGGGGCATATCCGCCCGGAATCACCAGACCGTCGAGGGCGTCCGCGTCCACGTCCCCGAAGGCCACGTCGGCTTTCGCGGGCAGCCCCACCTTGCTCTTGCAGGTCGCCCCGGCTTCCGGTCCGGCCACGACCACATCGGCTCCAGCCTCCGCCAGGCGCAGCTTGGGATACCAAAACTCCAGCTCATTGTAAAAATCATCCAACAAAATCAGAACTTTTTTACCATTCACACCGGCCATGTCACCTCCTGGCGAATTTCAAATTCAAGATATAGACATGTAGCACGAGAGCCTCCCCGAGCCAAGGGGGGAGATGAAAATTTGGGTGTTCGCTGTTGCATTGAAGCTTCGCGCAAGAACAGGAACGCACAAAAAACAACATGTGTTCTTGACAAGATTTATAATCAAAAATAGAGACATTACAACATTCATTGTATTGCGTGACAACAAGGCATCGCGCAGCAGAACACTCGTGGAGGGACAATGGAAATCGTACTCTGGTTGGTCATCACCGTCGCCATCATCGCCGGATACTGGAAAACTTTCGAAAAAGCCGGCCAGCCGGGTTGGGCCGCCGTCATTCCCATATACAACCTCATCGTGATGCTGCGCATCGTACACCGTCCGCTCTGGTGGATTCTGCTTTTGTTCGTCCCGCTGCTGAACATCGTCATCTTCATCGTCATCGGCATCGACCTCGCCAAGCGCTTCGGCAAGAGCGCGCTGTACGGCGTGGGCATCGCGCTGCTCGGCTTCATCTTCGTTCCGATGCTCGGATTCGGGAACGCACGCTATCTGGGCTGAGCGCACTGCATGGACCCAACGGCAACGGCAGCGCCTCTTTCGGGAGGCGCTTTTTTTATGCCAATGCAAACATATTTTCGCCAGACCATAAACATCTCTACATATTCACCGATAAGTCTTGAGAAACATCAAGGAGGCGACATGAGCATCCCAAAGCTCTCCAACGCGCTGCACATCAATACGGATTCTCTCGTCAGCGAGGCGAAAAACGCGGAACAGTCCGCTCGGCAGGGCCTGACACTGAAAATGGGGGATACCGGGAAGGACGGCGACCGCATCACGCTCTCCAAGGACGCCGTGAGCATGTCCAAGGCCATGCAGGCCGCCAAGGGCGACGAATCCGACTCCAAGACGGCCGTGGAACAGCAAATCGACCGCCTGAAAGAACAAATCGAAAAATTGAAGGAAGAAATCCGGGAAAAACAGCAGAGCGACCTGCCGGACGAGCAGAAGCAGCAGGAAATCGCCCAGCTTCAGCAGCAGATGATGCAGTACCAGAGCCAACTCGCGGAACTGAATAAGCAGCAGAACGGCGGAGGCGTCACCGTGGGGGGCACCGACGCCCAGGGCTTCGCCAACAGCCTGACCTAGCCCGCCCGCCGGGTCCATCTGGCGGGGAGGGCCAAAGCGTGCTACCTCCCCGCCATGCAGACCCACATCGACTTCCGGCGCATCGACGCCCTCTTTCATTCCGTGGCCGAGGAAGGGCGCGACCAGCTCTTCGAATACGAGACGTACGAACTGCTGCGGCTGTCCGGGGCGGAATCCGTGCCCCGCGCGCTTATGCTGTCCAAGGGCTCCCGCCCGTCCAACGAAGAGCTGGCCGCCCTGCCCGGCGACCGCGCCGTGCTCAAGATCGTCTCGCCCTGCATCGTGCACAAGACCGACGTGGGCGGTGTGCGCATCGTGGAAAAGCAGCCCGGAAAAATCCGCTCGGCCTGGCGGCGCATGCTCGACGAAGTGCCGGAGAACTATGCGGCCTTCCTGGAGCGGCGTCCGGAGCTGACCCCGGAACGCTATGCCGGGCTCGCGGGCAGGGAGCTGCGCCGCGCCATCTCCGCGGACACGCGCGGGGTGCTGCTCGTGGAATTCATGCCCCCGGACTCTCTCGCCTTCGGCAATGAACTGCTCGTCAGCCTGCGCCGCACGCGCGAGTTCGGCACGGTGCTCACCGCCGGGCTCGGCGGCACGGACACGGAAATCTACGCGGCCCGCTTCCGGCCCGGCCAGGCCGTGGTTTCCGCGTCCACGCGCATGACCACCCCGGAGCAATTCTTCCGGCTCTTCCGCTCCACCATCGCCTATGAAAAGCTCGCGGGACGCAGCCGGGGACAGGCCCGCATCGTTTCCGACGACCAGCTCGTGGAATGCTTCGCCTCGTTCATCGAAATGGCGGACCGCTACTGCCCGGACAACCCGGACGCGCCCGCGATCATCGAGGAGCTGGAGGTCAACCCCTTCGCCTTCACCGACTACCAGATGGTTCCCCTGGACGGGCTCTGCCGCATTTCCCGGCCCCAGGCCCTGCCCGCGCCGCGCCCCGTGCACAAGATCCGCAACCTGCTCCAGCCGGAGCGCATCGGCATCGCGGGGGTTTCCGCCTCCCGGCCCAACTTCGGGCGCATCATCCTGAAAAACATCCTGGCCGCAGGCTTCGACCCGGAAAACGTGGCCGTGATCCGTCCCGGCGCGCGTCCGGAAGAACGCGTGGACGGCGCGCCCTGCGTACCCGACCTGGAAAGCATGGGCCGCGTGGATCTCTTCGTGGTGGCCGTGGGCGCGGAGCACGTTCCGGCCCTGGCCGAGGAGATCATGGACAAGGATCTGGCCGCGTCCGTGCTGCTCATTCCCGGCGGCCTGGGCGAGACGGCCGAAAGCGCCGAACGCGGCCGCGCCCTGCGCGAACGCATCGACCGCGCGCACGCGGACGGCGGCGGCCCGGTCTTCCTCGGCGGCAACAGCCTGGGCGTGCTCTCCCGGCCTGGAAGGTACGACACCATCTTCATTCCCGGCGAAAAGCTGGAAAAGCCGGCAGGGCCGGGCGGCAGGACGGCCTTCGTGAGCCAGTCCGGCGCCTTTCTCGTGACCCGCGCCAGCAAGCTCGCCCTGCTCGACCCGGCCTATCTCGTCTCCATCGGCAACCAGTCCGATCTCACCGCGGGCGACTTCCTGCGCTACTTCCAGGACGCGGACGACATCGACGTGATCGCGCTCTACATGGAAGGATTCAAGGATCTGGACGGGCTGGCGCTTTGCCGGGCCGTGCGCGCCGCGGTGCGCGCGGGCAAGGAGGTGGTCTTCTACAAGGCCGGGCGCACCCCGGAAGGCATGCACGCCACGGCCGGGCACACCGCCTCGGTCGCCGGGGACTACATGGTCTGCGCCTCGTGCGTCCGGCAGGCCGGGGCCATGGTCGCGGACACCCTGACCCAGTTCGAGGATCTGGCCCAGCTCGCGGCCCTGCTGCACGACAAGGACGTGCCGGGCAACCGCCTCGCCGCCATGAGCGGCGCGGGCTTCGAGGCCGTGGCCATGGCCGACTCCATCCAGGGCGACGGCTTTGCCATGCGCATGGCCGATTTCTCGGAGCAGACCCGCGCCGAGGCGGCCCGGCTCCTGGCGGCGCAGGGCCTGGACCGGCTCGTGGAGGTGCGCAACCCGCTGGACATCAACCCCGCGGCCGACGACCGCCTGCACGCGGACATGGCCCGGCTCCTGGCCGCCGATGCCCGCGTGGACGGCGTGGTCGTGGGCCTTGATCCGCTTTCCCCGTCCATGAAGACCCTGCCGGCGGGCCAGCGCGCGGGCGAATCCCTGGACGATCCCCAGGGCATCGCCGCGCTCTTTCCGGCCGTGGTCGCGGAAACCAGGAAACCCATGGTGGGTGTGGTGGACGGCGGTCCCCTTTTCGATCCCCTGGCAAAGCGGCTGCTGGACCGGGGCGTGCCCGTGTTCCGCTCCTGCGACAGGGCCGTGGCCGCCCTGGCCAAATACATGGAAGGCAGGCTCCACGCGCAGCGGCTGCGGGATTCGGATTGATTCCACGCAAACGGCCCGGAATCCCGCTCAGGACGGAATTCCGGGCCGCGTAGTCCCGCCGGATGCGCAGGGCCGCTACATCACGCCCATCTGCTTGAGCAGCATGCGCGTGGCCACCACGATGAGCAGCAGGGCGAAGATGCGCTTGAGCTTGTTCGTGTCCAGGCTGTGGGCCAGCTTCGCGCCCAGCGGCGCGGTGAACACGCTCACGCAGACGATGCCCAGCAGCACCGGGATGAACACGTAGCCCAGGGACGGGCCGGGAATTCCGGTCACGCCCCAGCCGCCGAGGATATAGCCCAGGGTGCCGGACACCGCGATGAAGAAGCCGATGGCCGAGGCCGTGCCGATGGCCGCGTGGATGGTGGTGTTGCACCAGAGCAGGAAGGGCACGGAGAGCGTGCCGCCCCCGATGCCGACCCAGCTGGAGATCAGGCCGATGAAGTTGCCCGCGCCGAACATGCCCGCGCTGCCGGGCAGGGTCCGCGACGCCGGGGGCTTCTTGCCGGTGAGCATCTGCCAGGCCACGTAATACAGGAAGACGATGAAGAAGATGCGCAGGAAGTCCGTGGGCAGCCAGTGGGCCGAGTAGGCCCCCAGGAAGGTGCCGATGAGGATGCCCGGCGCGATGCCGAAGACGACCTTCCAGAGCACGGCCCCGCGCTTGTTGTGGGCCAGGGTGCTGGAAACGGAAGTGAAGATGATCGTGGCCAGGGACGTGCCAAGGGCCACCTTCATGATCAGGTTCGGGTCCATGCCCTGCCACTCGAAGGCCAGCACGAGCATGGGCACGATGACCAGCCCGCCGCCGATCCCGAACAATCCCGCCAGAATACCCGCCACGCCGCCGAGCAGCGCATAGGTGATGAGAAGTTGCAACATCCCGCTCTATCCTTTGTCCGTTGTGGGTTGGTTTTCGCCGAGAGCCGCTGTTTCCACGGCCAGCAGATGCCGCTCCATGGCGGCGGCCGCGGCTGCGTCGTCGCGCGCCTCCAGCGCGTCGATGATCCGCAAGTGCGCTTCCACCGCGAGCCTTCGCCGCTCCTGCGTCTGCAAAAAGCTGGACCGCGTTTCCGACAAGATTTCATGCAGTGCGGCCAGCGCTTCCGTCACGACCCGGTTGCCCGACGCGCGGGCCAGCTCCAGGTGAAAGGCCGCGTCCAGGTCCGCGTCGCCCTCGCCCGCGAGCAGGCGGCGCTGCTGATCGCAGACGATGATCTTGAGCCTGTCGATGCGCTCCGTGGAGGCGTTCTTCGCGGCCAGGGCCGCTATGGGCGGCTCGATCATCCTGCGGAACTGGAAGATGTCCGCGATGCGGCTGCGCTGCGCCTCGAAGCTCGCGGCAAAGGCCGAAGCCAGGGACTCGCCGTCCGGCTCGCGGACATAGGTGCCGTCGCCCCTGCGGCTTTCCAGCACGCCCTGCTCCGCCAGCGAACGGATCGCCTCGCGCAGGCTGTTGCGGGATACGCCAAAACGTTCGGCCAGGCTTCGCTCCGCCGGGAGCCTGTCGCCGGGGCGAAGCGCTCCGGAAAGAAGCATCTCCCGGATACGGGCCGTGATTTCCTCGTAGCGGCGCAGATCGCTCTGCGCGTTTCCCGGAACCTTCGCGGTCTGACCAATTTCATTTGCGCTCATATTGGTTGGACCAATACGCCTGTTCTCCAAAGTCCGTCAAGCGGAAACATGCTCCCCGACATCCGTCCCGGCGTCCCTGGCCCGGCGCAACGGCAAAAGGCCCGGAGAGCAGTCTCTCCGGGCCTTCTTATGGACGGGGCCGCAGCCCCCGAAGCGTCTTTGCGGTTCTGAACCTGTGCCTAGAAACGATCCCGGGGGTAGATTTCCGCCTGCTCCAGCCTGCGGCACGCGGAGTGCATCAGGGTGTAGCGGACGCTGTTCATGGATCCCCGGAGCTTATTCAAAATGCGCTTGGCCATGTTGGTCTCCTCGGTTGTCGTATCCGTTTCGGAATCCGACGCCGCGAGCCATGGGCCGCCGATGTCCGCGCAATGACGGACACATCCCGCAGCCTGGGCCGCGACGCCGCCGACGCGAACGGAGCGCTCTCTTCCGGCACGCTTTCATGCCGGGGTCGCTCCCGTTGTCATCAAAAAGTTGCCGCCTTGAGGCGCCGCCGGCGAGACCTTGGGTATCCGGCTGACGCGCCCGCCCGGAAGACCGGGAACCTGGGCCGAGCTATGGTCTCTTGCCCGCGGAAAAATCGGCGCGATTTCTCCGCTTCGCGAAATTCGAGTTCAATATTCTGCGCGGAAGCCTTTTTCGCTTGCGCAAGATTCAGATAACAACCGGATTCGCGCTTGGCAAGCCTCTGAGCACAGGCGCGGGCGCGCGGAATTGTAACGCTTAACGTTTTGACAACATTGCTGAATGAACATAAAAAGTGCCCTCTATTTCTGCGGGGGGGGTCATGTTTAATGTTTCGGACGCTTCGCTTCCGGCCTTGGCCGGGTGCGGAATCATCTGCCCAAGGGCCTGAGCGTACCCTGGTTCCGGGATCGCGGCATCGGCCTCAAGATCGGCGTGGGCTTCGGCGTCATCCTGCTCTTCTTCCTTTCGGCCGGAGCGACCACCTACCACGCGCTCCAGAGCGCCTCGGACGGCTTCGTGGAATACCGGGCCATCGCCCGGAGCACCAACCTGCTCGACAAGGTCCAGACCGACCTCCTGAACATCCGGGACACGGTCAAGGACTACCTGATCACGGGCAGCGAGGACGCGCTCAAGAGCTACGACTCGCACATCACGGCCACGCGGGCCCGCCTCGCCTCCACCAAGTCCGAGATGGACGAGCCGGAGCGCATCGCCCGCCTCGCCGAGGTGGAAGCCAAGCTCGCCCGCTACGACGAGGCCTTCGGCCAGATCGTGGCCCTGCGCAAGAAGCGCGACCACCTCGTGGACGACGTGATCTACGTCCTGGGGTCGCAGATGGGCGAGCAGATCAACGACCTGTTCCAGCGCTTTCAGGCCACGGGAAACGCGGACGCGCTGTACCAGCTCGGCAACGCCTTGAAATACCTGAACACTGGCCGCCTGTACGTCAGCCGCTTTCTGGACACCGGGGATGCGGCCCAGGTCGATTCCGCCGATTCCGAGCTCTTTCTCTTCGAGGATTATCTGTTCGCGCTGGAACAGATTCTCGACGAATATTCGCTGAAGACCCTCGGGGAGATCAAGAAATCCCTGGCGAGCTACAAGGACGCGCTGGCCCAGGCCGTGGGCACGGTGCAGCGCCAGGACGTGCTCGCGGACGAGATCATCGAAAAGATCGGCCCGGACGTGGCCGCCGCCATCGGCGACCTGACCGACTCCATCCGCGTTCGCCAGGACAGCCTCGGCCCCAAGCTCGTGGCGCGCAACGCCTCGGCCACCGCCATGGTGGCCGGGTTGCTCGCCGCCGCCCTGATCCTGGGCACGCTCATCGCCCTCTCCCTCGCGCGGAGCATCGCCCTGCCCCTGCGCCGGGCCACCAGGGTCATGGAGCACATCCGGCTCGGCAGACTCGACCAGCGCGTGGGCATCGCGCAGAAGGACGAGGTCGGCCGCCTCGCCAGGGCCGTGGACGATTTCGCCGACACCCTGGCCGCCTTTTCGGAGCTGTTGCGGCGCATGGGCCAGGGGGATTTTTCCATGCAGGTGCCCCTGCAAAGCGCGGAAGACGAAATGGGCAGGGCCGCGCAACAGATGGTGGAGGGAGTCCGCGCCCTGGCCATGGGCGCGCGCCGCGCCGCGGAGCAGGTCAACGCGGGAGCCGAGGAAATGCTCGACTCCAGCCAGAGCCTCTCCCAGGCCGCCACGCAGCAGGCCGCGTCCGTGGAGGAAATCACCAGCACCATGCAGGTCATCGGCTCCCAGGCCAGAACCAACGCGGACAACGCGGCCAAGGCCCACGCCCTCGGCCAGGAGGCCGAAGCGTCGGCCCAGTCCGGCGTCCGAGAGATGGACGGCCTCGTGGGAGCCATGCACGACCTGAACGAATCCAGCAGGAACATCGCCAGGATCATCAAGGTCATCGACGAGATCGCCTTCCAGACCAACCTGCTGGCGCTCAACGCCGCTGTGGAGGCTGCCCGCGCGGGCAAGCACGGGCGCGGTTTCGCCGTGGTGGCCAACGAGGTCCGCAACCTGGCCTCGCGCAGCGCCAAGGCCGCCGAGGAGACCGAAACCCTCATCGAGGCCACCCTGGGCAAGGTCGCCCAGGGCACCAGGCAGGCCAACCGGACCGCCGAGATGTTGGATGAGATCGTGGACATCGGGCATCGCTCCGCGCTGCTCGTGGGCGAGATCGCCACGGCCTCGGAAGAGCAAGCCAAGGGCGCAGCCGAAGTGGGCATCGCCCTGGATCAGGTCCAGAGCGTCACCCAGGACAACACGGCCCAGGCCGAAGAGGTCGCGGCGGCGGCCACCGAGCTTTCCTCGCAGTCCCAGGCCCTGCGGCGGCTGATCAACAGATTCCGCATCGGCGACGGCAGGCTCCGCGAACTTTCCGCATCCTGCCCCGACGAATGCGCCGGGCCGGACGCGCCCGAAGCCGAGGCGCAGGACATTCCCCCCGCGGATGTGCCGCCCGTGAACCTGACTCCCGTTGATCCGGTCCTTGCGGACGTGCCCCCTGCGGAAGCCGATCCGCAAGCCGCGACGGCAGGACCGACGGAAGCCACGGAAGCGATGGAAGCGATGGAAGCGATGGAAGCGATGGAAGCGATGGAAAATGCGGCAATGCGGCATGCCGATGCGGACGCCCGGAAAGATTTCCTCCCCTCCGCAGAGGCGGAAAGCGATCCTGCCGCCGCAGCGCAAGACGCGAACACGGATACGGCGCGGAACGCACCGCAAGGGGAGAACCCTCCCCGCGAGAACATGGACGAATTCGTCCTTCCCGACCAGGTCATCGCCCTGGACGACGAAGAATTCGGCCGCTATTGATCCGGCCGCTGTTGATCCGGCGCAAAGACGGAACGGCCGGCCGTCACTCCTGGATTTCCCGCCCCAGGCAACGGAAGGAAATGCCCTGCTGGCCCTGGGTTCCGATCATCACCGTCTCGATGATCGGGGCGTTGACCGTCTTGTCCGCGCGCCAGCGCACCACGAAGTTGGCCCCGGAGCCGCCCGAGGAATCGCTCTCGTCCACGAGGATTTCCCGCGTGGCCAGCGGCCCCAGACGTTCCGGCTTGAGCAGGTGAACCTTCACCAGCTTGCCCTGCGTGTCGTAATAGTCCACGCTGGTGAGCATGACCGCGTTGCGGGGATCGGTGTTGCGAATGCTCAGCGTCACCGCGAGGGCGAAGGGCCGCGACTTGGAGCCGTGGTAAATGTGCGAATAGGCGGGCACGTACACGGTCTGTCCCGTGGATAGATCCTGCGCGAAGACGCTGCCCGGCCAGGCGGCCAGCAACAGCGCTGAGACGATCGCAAAACGCAAGACGCTCATCGATACCTCCTGTTCCTGATGTTCACGCTTTCTCCATTACGTTACGGCGCGCTCCCGCGCAACGAACTTCGGATTGTTTCGAACCCGTTTTTCCCGCGCCCCACTTGCCCCGGCCCGTCTGCGGCGGTATGAAGCGGCATGAACAAGAACGCCCCCAAGAAGATGAATGCGGACCCGCAGCTCCAGGAATCGGAACGCACCCTGATCAACGAGGCCCAGCTCCTGCTGGCCGAGAAGCGCACCTCCCTGGCGGCCATGCGCACGGGCATCGCCATCGTGGCCCTGCCCATGTCCATCGTCAGCGTGCTCGTGGCCACCTCCAAACTCTACAACCCGCTTGACGTCCTCTACCTCATCGGACCGCTCCTGCTGCTCTGCGGCGCGCTGATCCTCTTCGGCATCTTCCTGATGCTGCGCTCCCTGCTGCGCATCCGCCACCAGGACAGCCTGATCCTGCGCATCAAGCGCGCGCATCCGCGCCTCGCGGACCTCATCGACCCGGCCTGAGGCGCACGCCCCGGCGCGAGGCGTCCAAGCCCCTTGCCCGCCCCCGTTTTCCGGGGTTGACCGTCCGTGCCCGCCGGGAGTATTCAGGTCTTCCCTTCCCGCAAACCTCCCGAACCGGACGGAAATCCCGACGTGCCGAACCTTCTTCTGCTCGCCTTGCTGGCGACCTTTCCTTCGTTGTCCACGGACATGTACCTGCCCGCCATCCCGCTTTTGGAGCGGATCTGGGGAATTTCCCTGCCCCTGGCCAACCTTTCCCTCGTGGTCTTCTTCGCCAGCTTCAGCTTCTTCCTTCTGGTGCACGGCCCGCTCTCGGACCGCTTCGGCCGCAGGCCCGTGCTGCTCTGGGGCATCCTGCTCTTCATCGCGGGCAGCCTGAGCTGCGCCCTGTCCACGTCCATCGGCATGCTCATCGCGGCGCGCGCGGTCCAGGCCGCCGGAGCCGCAGCGGCTTCGTCCCTGTCCCTGGCCCTGTCCAAGGATCTCTATTCCGGCCAGGACCGCCAGCGCATCCTCGCCTATATCGCCGTGATCCTCTCGGTCTGCCCCATGCTCGCGCCGACCCTCGGCAGCTGGGTCATGCTCGTGGCCTCCTGGCGCTGGATCTTCGTCTGCCAGGCGGTGCTGGCCCTGGCCGGGCTCTACGGCTCCTTCCGGCTCAAGGAGCCGCTCGCGAACCGCACCAGGGGCGGCGTCCTGGCCGTGGCCGGACGCTATCTCGTGCTGCTGCGCAACGGCCGATTCCTGCTCGTGACCCTGGCCTTCTCGATCATGTCCATGCCCCACTTCGCCTACATCGGCGGCTCGTCGAGCATATTCATCTCGGATTTCGGCGTCAGCGAGCAGGCCTACGGCATCTATTTCGGAATCAACGCGCTTGGCCTGATGCTCGGCGCCATGCTCTGCTCGCGCATCGGCGCGGCCCGCGACGGCGGCTTCGTGCTGAACACGGCCCTGTTCGGGCTGCTCGCTTCGGGCTGCGCCCTGCTGCTCACGGGCGGCTCGACCCCGCTCCGACTGGTGCTGCCCATGTTCTGCTGCACCTTTTTCCTGGGCCTCTCCCGGCCCATCAGCAACAACATGGTTCTGGAGCAGGTCGAATCCGACGTGGGCGCAGCCTCTTCCGTGCTGACCTTCTGCATCTTCACCCTGGGCGCGTTCGGCATGTGGCTGATCTCGCTGGACTGGCACAGCAAGCCCATGCTCGTGGGCGTTCTTGCCGTGCTCGGCGCCCTGACCCCGCTGGCGGCCATGCGCCTCTTCCGGAGGATCGAACGCCGCGATGCGGAACGCAAAAGCGGCTGAGGTCCGCGCGGGGATTCCGGACTTCCCCTGCGGGGAAAAAGCGTGGTAGACGGGAGGAGCCGGAAGCGTTCGCCCGGCAAAGCCCAAAGGACACGAACATGATCGACTTCCGCATCGACAGGGAGCGCTGCGTGCAGTGCGGCGAGTGCGCCCAGGACTGCCCCATGCAGATCATCTCCATGGATTCCGGATATCCGGACGTGCCGCCCGAAAAGGAAAGCATCTGCATCAACTGCCAGCACTGCCTGGCCATCTGCCCTTCCGAGGCGCTCTCCATCCACGGCAGCCGCCCGGAGGACAGCCTTCCCCTCGACGGAGCCCTGCCCCGGCGCGAGGAGCTGGAAACCCTGGTCATGGGCCGCCGCAGCGTGCGCCGCTACAGCGACGCCCCCGTGGACAAGGGCGAGATCGACAGGCTCCTGCAGGTCGCGTCGTACGCTCCCGCGGCCAGGAACAACGAGGCGCGGCTGCTGACCGTGGTGGACGACGCCGGGGTCATGGACCAATACCGCAAGCTGACCTACCACGGCCTGAGCCTGGCGGCCAAGAACGATCAAATCCCCCAGTCCCTGGCTTTTTTCTCCCGCTTTCCGGAAGCCTTCGCCCAGGGCCGCGACGTGATCTTCCGGGGCGCGCCGCACATGCTCGCGGTTTCCAGTCCCAAGGACGGCCCCGCCCCGGAGGCCGACTGCTTCATCTGCCTGAGCACCTTCGACCTGCTGGCCACCGGCGCGGGCCTGGGCACCCTCTGGTGCGGGCTGGCCAAGTGGGCCATGGAAATCGTGCCGGAGATGCGCATCGCGCTGGGCATTCCGGGCGACCACGTTCTCGGATACGTGATGGTCTTCGGCAAGCCCGCCGCGAAGTACCGCAGAACCGTCCAGCGCGGCCCGGCCCTTGTCCGGCGACTCAAAATCAAGTCCTGAGGCGGGCAACGAGGAATCCATGGCGAAAATCTACGACGAACGCATGCACACCGCCGAGCACGTGCTCAACCAGGCCATGGTCCGCACCTTCGGCTGCGGGCGCTGCTTCTCCGCGCACATCAACAAAAAGAAATCCAAGTGCGACTATCGGTTCGAGCGCCCGATCACGGACGCCGAGGCCGCTGCCCTGGAAGCGCTGGTCAACGAGCAGCTGGCGCGCGACCTCCCGGTGCGCGAGGAACTGCTCAGCCGCGAGCGGGCCGCCAGGGAGTTCGATCTTTCCCGCCTTCCCGAAGAGGCCGGGGACGAGGTGCGCATCGTGCGCGTCGGCGACTTCGACGCCTGCCCCTGCATCGGACCCCACGCCGCGTCCACGGCCGAGCTGGGTCAGATGCGGATCATTTCCCACGACTTCGAAAACGGAGTGCTCCGGCTGCGGTTCAAGCTCGACGCTTCCTGACCTCCGCTTCCCCCGAACCGGCCTGAACGGCCCCTCCTGCGGCGGCCCCTCTGCATCTTCTCCAGCCGCTCCAAACGATTCCGGAGATTCTTCGGTCCGCCAATCGATTTCCGCGCCTTTACTCTTGAAAAAACCTCCGGTTTAGTGGAAAATGCGACGCTTTTGTTACAATCCGCCCTTTGCGGAGCGGAGGCTTTTCAGGACCATACGCCCGAACGCCGGGCGATTCGGTTGCGGGATTTATCGCTTTCCACCCAACTTCGAGGAGGATCCATGAAACGCATCGTGACCCTGCTGCTGGCCGCCGCCCTGGTCGTCAGCGCCGCCACCGCCTTTGCGGGCAAGCTCGTCGTCGCCACCGACACCAACTTCCCCCCCTTCGAGTTCAAAGACCCGGCCAGCGGCAAGCACACCGGCTTCGACGTGGAGCTCTGGGACGCCATCGCCAAGGAGATCGGCGCGGAGTACGACCTCCAGCCCATGGACTTCAACGGCATCATCCCCGGCCTCCAGTCCAGCCAGATCGACGTGGGCATCGCGGGCATGACCATCAAGCCCGAGCGCGCCGAAGTCGTGGATTTCTCCGACCCCTACTACAACGCGGGCCTGCTCGTGCTCGTCAAGGCTGACAACGATGCCGTGAACGGCATCGAAGACCTCAAGGGCAAGGTCGTCTCCACCAAGACCGGCACCACCTCCGAGGACTTCGTCAAGGCCAACGCCCAGGCCGCCGACATCAAGCTCTTCCCCAACAACGACGCCATGTTCATGGAGCTGCTTTCCGGCGGCGCCGACGCCGTGGTCTTCGACTCCCCGGTCATCGCCGACTTCATGAACAAGGCCGGCAAGGGCCAGGTCAAGGTCGTGGGCCCGCTCTACCAGGGCCAGTCCTACGGCATCGCCTTCCCCAAGGGCAGCACTGAGATGGTCGCCAAGGTCAACGCCGCGCTGGCCAAGCTGAAGGAAAACGGCACCTACCGCGCCCTGTACCTGAAGTGGTTCCAGACCGAACCCAAGTAGTTTCGCCGCCAAGCACGTAACGACGAGGGGGCCCGCGTCTCGCGGTCCCCCTCCTTTCAGTTTCAACCATCGAGGCATCCATGGCATTCCAATTCGAACCCAGCGTGGTCATAGAGACGCTGCCCATGCTCACGCGCGGCCTCAAGCTGACCATCATCATCACCCTCGGCGGGCTGGGCCTCGGCTTTTTCCTCGGCGCCACCGCCGGACTGATGAAGCTCTCGCGCAGCCTGCTGGTGCGCAAGCTCGCCGGCTTCTATGTGGAAACCATCCGCGGCACCCCCATGCTCGTCCAGGCCATGTTTCTGTATTTCGGCGTGCCCATGGCCGCCGGCATACGCATCCCGCCGCTGATGGCGGGCATCCTGGTCATCGCGGTCAACTCCGGCGCCTACATCGCCGAGATCGTGCGCGGTGCGGTCCAGTCCATCAACCCCGGCCAGATGGAAGCGGCCCGCTCCATCGGCCTGCGCCGCAGGGACGCCATGATCTACGTGATCTGGCCCCAGGCCTTCAAACGCATGATCCCGCCCCTGGGCAACCAGTTCATCATCAGCCTCAAGGACACCTCCCTGCTCATGGTCATCGGCGTCGGCGAACTGCTGCGCACCGGGCAGGAAATCGTGGCCGTGAACTTCCGGGCCTTCGAGGTCTACCTCGCCGTGGCCCTGGTCTACCTGGTCATGACCAATTCCATTTCCTGGGCCTTGCGGCGGCTGGAAATGCGCCTGCAACTCAAGGGCGGCCGCTAGGAGACGCCATGATCGAAATCAAGAACCTGCACAAGAGCTTCGGCTCGCTGGAAGTCCTCAAGGGCATCGACCTGAGCATCCGCAAGGGCGAGGTGGTCTGCATCATCGGCCCTTCCGGCTCCGGAAAGTCCACGGTCCTGCGCTGCATCAACAAGCTGGAGGTGCCCACTTCCGGAACGGTCATCGTGGACGGACACGACATCATGGACCCGGCGACGGACATCAACTACGTCCGCACCGAGGCGGGCATGGTCTTCCAGCAGTTCAACCTCTTTCCCCACATGAGCGTGCTTGAAAACGTCACCCTCGGCCCCATCAAGGTCCGGGGACTGAAACGCGCCGACGCGAACAAGCTCGGCCTGGAACTGCTGGACAAGGTCGGCCTTGCGGACAAGCCCAAGGCCTACCCGGAGCAGCTTTCCGGCGGCCAGAAGCAGCGCGTGGCCATTGCGCGCTCCCTCGCGCTCCAGCCCAAGGCCATGCTCTTCGACGAACCCACCAGCGCCCTCGACCCGGAACTGGTCGGCGAGGTGCTCGAGGTCATGAAGCAGCTCGCCCAGGAGGGCATGACCATGATCGTGGTCACCCACGAGATGAACTTCGCGCGGGAAGTCGCGGACAGGGTCATCTTCATCGACCAGGGCGTGATTCAGGAGCAGAACGAGCCCAGGGAGTTCTTCGCCAATCCTTCGAACCCCCGTCTGCGGGATTTCCTCGGCAAGGTCCAGCTCGCCTGCTGAGCCGGGCTGTCCGCAAAGCGCCTGCCGGACCGTTGTCCGGCGGGCGCTTTGGGCCGCTGCCGCCGAATGCCGCCTTCGCGGAAGGCGGACCGGGGCGGCGCAATGGACAGGGCGGCGGCTTTCGAGCTAGACTCCCTTCGCGTTCAGAGTACGCGGCTTTCGCCGCCCGGCCACGTGATCGCCCACTCAACAGCGCAAGCCGCAGGACAGCCATGAACACGCATACCGCCACCGGAACGCGGCCCAGGCTGCGCATCTCCCACAAGCTCACCCTTGCCTTCTTCCTCTTTGCGGCGGCCATCAGCGCGCTGACCACCTTCGCTTTCTACGAGGCCGCCTCCCGGCAGGTCATGAACGACATCCGCCACCGCCTGCGCGACGTGGTCGGCGTGGCCGTGTCCGTGGTGGACGTGGAGGACTACCAGAAGCTGCACTCCCCGGACCAGGACGGCTCACCGGAATTCCTGGCCGTTCGCAGCAGCCTGCAAAAAGTCCGCGACGCCGCCTCGGACGTGAAATACATCTACACGCTGGACCAGCTGCCCGACGGCACCATCCGTTTCGTTGTGGACGGAGAATCCGACCCGGACGACGCCATTCCCCTGTTCCAGCCCTACGACGACGCCAGCCCGCTGCTGCGCGAGCGCTTCGCGGGCCTGAACGAGCCCCTGGTGGAGAACGCATTCTACACCGACGAGTGGGGTTCCTGGCTTTCGGGCTACGCCCCCTTTTACGACGCGGACGGCAAACGCCTCGGCGTGCTCGGCGTGGACATCTCCGCCGAAACCGTCGCCCTCTACAAGGCCCAGCTGCTGAACCGCGCCCTGGCCATCTTCGGCCTGACCCTGCCCCTGATCCTCTTTGCCGGGGCCTACCTCGGCAAACGCATCGGCCAGCCCATCATCGCCATCAAGGAAGGCGCGGAGCGCATCGGCCAGGGCGACCTGGATACCCGCGTCCAGGTCGATTCCAACGACGAGGTGGGCATCCTGGCCGAAAGCCTGAACCAGATGGCCGAGAAGCTCGCCCAGGGCCGCCGCGAGCTGAGCGACATGGTGGAGCAGTACCGCAACATCTTCGAAAACGCCTCCGAGGGCATCTACCAGTCCACCATGGACGGCCGCCTGATCACGGCCAACACGGCCTTGGTCCGCATGCTCGGATTCGAAACGCTGGACGAATTCACGTCCGAGATCCGGAGCCTCGGCGAACGGGTCTACGTCAACGCCGAGGACCGCAGGAACTTCCTGCTGAAGCTGCGGGAAGAAGGCAGGGTCGAGGGCATGCGGCTCAAGCTGCGCCGCCGGGACGGCGTGGAATTCTGGGTCGAGGACAGCGCGCACTACGCCCGCTCCCGCACCGGGGAAACCATCATCGAAGGCATGGTCCAGGACATCTCCGCGCGCATGGAGCGCGAGCGGGCAGAGCAGGAACGCCGGGCCGCCGAGGCCGCCTCCCAGGCCAAGAGCGAATTTCTGGCCAACATGAGCCACGAGATCCGCACCCCGCTGAACGCGGTCATGGGCCTTACCGACCTGCTCATGCGCACCGAGGGCACGCCCCGGCAGATGGACTATTTCCGCAAGATCAAAAGCTCGTCGCAAACCCTGCTCTCGGTCATCAACGACATTCTCGACTTTTCCAAGATCGAGGCCGGACGCCTGGAACTGGAGGAGGTCCGCTTCTCCCTTTACGAGGTCATGGCCAACATCTCGGAAATGTTCTCCCACAAGGCCCACGAACACGACGTGGAGCTGCTCGTGTCCATTGCCGAGGGCACGCCCTGCGCCCTGGTGGGCGATCCCGTGCGGCTCGGCCAGGTGCTCATCAACCTCACGGGCAACGCCCTGAAGTTCACGAAGCAGGGCGAGGTGCTCGTGGAGGTGCGGCCGGCCGAGCTTCCGGCGGACGCCTCCGGCGAGTCGCTCGCCGCCCTGGAATTCGCCGTGCGCGACACGGGCATCGGCATCGCCCCGGACCGACTGGACACCATCTTCGACTCCTTCACCCAGGCGGACAGCTCCACCACCCGCAAGTTCGGCGGCACCGGCCTGGGGCTGAGCATCTGCAAGCAGATCACAAGGCTCATGGGCGGCTCGATCCGCGCGGAGAGCCGGGGCGAGGGCACGGGCTCCAGCTTCGTGTTCACCGCCGTGTTCCGCACCCAGCCCAGCGAAAACGAGATCAAGCACCTGCCCCCCAAGGATCTGCGCGGGCTGCGCGTGCTCATCGTGGACGACAACAGCACGGCGCGCGGCATCCTCGCCGCGGCGGTCAATTCCTTCCACATGGAGGCCCACACCGCGGATTCCGGCCAGAAAGGCCTGGAAATGATGGCCGCGGCCGATCCGCCCTACGATCTGGTTCTCCTGGACTGGAAGATGCCCGAGCTCAACGGCCTGGAAACGGCCAAGCGCATCAAGCGCGACCTCAAGCTGGACAAGACCCCCATCGTCTGCATGGTCTCGGCCTACGGACGGGAAGACCTCATCCAGCAGGCGGAAAAATCCTTCCTGGACGCGTTCCTGCACAAGCCCGTGAACCAGTCCTTCCTCTTCGACACGATCATGGAGCTGTTCGGCCGCAACGCCTATACCGTCTCCGGAGGTCAGCCGATCCAGGCGGACGAGCTGAAACCCGCCGAGCATCTGGCCGGGGCCGACGTTCTGCTGGTCGAGGACAACGAGATCAACCGGGAAGTGGCCGGGGAATGGCTGCGGACCGCGCGGATGCGGGTGCGCATCGCGGAGAACGGACTGCGCGCGCTGGAGGCGCTCGCGCCCGACGCAGGCCCCCTGCCCGACGTGGTGCTCATGGACATCCAGATGCCGGAGCTGGACGGACTGGAGGCCACCCGGCGGCTGCGCCGGGATCCCCGCCTCGCGAAGCTTCCGATCATCGCCATGACCGCCCATGCCCTCAAGGGCGACCGGGAACGCTGCCTGGAAGCGGGCATGAACGATTACGTGACCAAGCCCATCGACCCGCGCCAACTGTTCACCGCCCTGGCCAACTGGGTCGAGGAGAAGGACCGGACCCCGGCGGAACCGCCTTGCGACCCGGAACAGGCAGACGCGACCTGCGTCCCTTCCCTGCCCGACGCCCTGCCAGGCATCGCCCTGCAGGACGGCCTCTTCCGCGCCAACAACAACGTGGCGCTCTACCGCAAGCTGCTGCGCACCTTCCTGCGGGACTTCAGCGGAACGCAGGACCGAATGCGCGCCCTGCTCGCCCGGAGCGATGCGGACGAAGCCCGGCTCCTGGCCCATTCCATCAAGGGCGTGGCCGGAAACATCGGCGCGGCCAACCTCTCGGCCCTGGCCGCCGAAGTCGAAACCGCGCTGAAGTCCCATGCGCTGGAAACGGATTCGCAGTTATGGGATGATTTCACCGAATCCCTGGAGCAGGTTCTCTCCGGACTGCGCGAGGCCGCCCTCGACACCGTCCCCGCTCCGGGCGGCGCGGACGCGGCCGTGGACGTGGATAGGGATTCGCTGCTCGCCGAGCTGGAGAAAATCGAGCCCCTGCTGGACGACGACCTGGACGAGGCCCGCAACGCGCTGGAGCGGCTGAGCGCCTCCCTGGGTGCGGCAGCGGGCGCGGAACTCCGCGACAACCTGCTGGAACAGATCGACAACTTTGAAATCGACGAAGCCCTTGAGACCGTCAAAGCCATCCGCGCCGTGCTGGCCGGATGAGGATACGCCCATGAGCAACCAGGATACGCGCCAAAAAATTCTCATCGTGGACGACAACAAGCAGAACATCGAGCTGCTCATGGACCTCTTCCGCGACGAATACAAGATCGCCGCGGCCACGAACGGCGAGCGGGCCTTGAAGATCGCCTTCTCGTCCCAGCCGCCGGACATCATCCTCACGGACATCCTCATGCCCGGCATGGACGGCTACGAACTCTGCAACAAGCTCAAGGAGCACGAGCAGACGCGCAGCATTCCCGTGATGTTCGTCACTGCGGTTTCCGAGGTCATGGACGAGACAAGGGGCTTCGCCCTGGGCGCGGTGGACTACATCACCAAGCCTTTCCACCCGCCCATGGTCAAGGCGCGCGTGGGCGTGCACCTGAACCTCAAGCGCAAGCAGGAACTCCTGGAGGAATACGCCTTCATCGACGCGCTGACCGAGATTCCCAACCGCCGCCGCTTCGACGAGGTGGCCGAAAAGGAATGGCAGCGCGCGCTGCGCTCCAGCCAGCACCTTTCCCTGATCCTGCTGGACATCGACCATTTCAAGCTCTTCAACGACACCTACGGGCACGGCGAAGGGGACGAAACCCTGCGGGCCGTAGCCAAGGCGATCCAGAAGGCGCTGCGCCGGGCCGGCGATTTCGTGGCCCGCTACGGCGGCGAGGAATTCGCGGCCATCCTGCCCTATGCGGACGCCGAGGAGGCCCTGCACTGCGCCGGGGAAATCCTGGAAGCCGTAAAGGCCCTGGACATAACTCACGCGGCCTCGCCCGTGGCGGACAAGCTGACCGTGAGCCTGGGCCTCTGCTCCACCCGGCCCAGCGTTGAAGGAAGCCTGGAAGCCATGCTGGCCGAGGCGGACAAGGCTCTCTATCTGGCCAAGAACCAGGGACGGAACTGCTTCCGCTGCGCCCAGATCTGACGAAGCCCGGCCCGCGGAACCCGGCTGCGGGAGGCGCCCGCTACCAGGACGTTCCGCGCCCGAAGAACGGACGCCCCTGCAACCAGTCCGCGGCGCACTCGCCCACGCCGTGATCGAGCATGAGCCGCACCGCCCTGGTGATGACCAGAAAGCCCGCTTCCAGGCCGTGGACGCGGGAGCCGTGGAGCAGGCCGAGCTGAATGGCTTCGGCCAGCAGGCGCGGCAGCGCATGGTTTTCGATCATGGTCAGGGGATCCTGGTAGTCGTTGGCGCGGCGGCAATGCTCCGCGTTGACCGAGTTCCAGCCCCGGCAGACCAGGGGACGCGCGGAATGCACGGCGCAGGCTCCGTCCTCCAGAAAAGGGCAGGGCAGCAGATGTCGTATGGTCCCGATCTCGGTGCGCGATTTGCCCCGGATCAGGTCCAATATGGTCTGCAACCGCTCGTGAACCTGTTCCAAGGCTGCGCCGCGATACTTCTCCAGCACGAAAAGCCCCAGGTAGATCGCTTCGGGCGGCGTCAGGGATATCTGATTGTAGCAGCAATGGCTGCACCCGCGCGCGCAGGCCAGGGGAGGCTCGAGATCCATGTCCGCGAGCAGTTCGTCGAAAAGTCCGTAGGACTCCTCCACCACGCGGCAGAGCGAGGCCACGCTGGGCGCCTCCTCCAGAGCGGCCGAAACGGCCGCCAGGCGGTCCTCGGTCACGCGGCGGGCAAAGGCCTCGTGCAGCTCTTCCTGCGAAACATCGGGAACAGCGCAGGCCAAGGCCGCGCCCTGCGCCGGACGCATGGAAGCGGAAGAACGATTCTTCTTGTTTTTCTTGGAAATACGGCTGCGCATCAAAAGCACCTCGTGTTCGGTAACACAGCCTCTGGCCCCGGACGGGGCTTTTGGTACAAGGCATGTAGGATATGCCCGGCAACCGCGCAAGCAAAATCCGAGGCGCACGGGCCAAGCCGCGCAGGAAAAGCGCAATCCATCCCCTGTCCGGACGCTTTTGTCCGCGCCGCGCCGCCCGGATTGCGGCAGATCCAGCCGTCCGGCCTCCGGCAGCTCCAGCCGCCCGCACTGCGAAAGCTCTTGTCATCCGACCTGCGACAGCTCCAGCCGCCCGCACTGCGGAAGTTTTTGTCATCCAGCCTACGGCAACTCTGCCAAACGGCCTCCGGCAGCTCTTGCTATCCGACCTGCGGAAGTTCTTGTCATCCAGCCAGCGGCAGATCCAGCCGTCCGGCCTGCGGCTCGCTTGCCGCCCGTCCAGAACGCTTCCAGGCCGCAGCTGCTCCGTCAGTGTTGACACTTCCTCCCTCACCTAGTATTTGCATGTACAAACAATAGAGAGGAACGACCATGACCACCGACGACGCCTCCCCAGAATCCTCCCCTTCCTGCACGGCCACCCGGCTTCTGGACTGCTGCCTCTTTTTCACGGCCAATGCCCTGGCCCGGACCATCACCAGGCTGGGCGAGCAGAAGTTCGCCCCGGTGGGCATGACCCCTTCATATGCCTTCCTGCTCATGCTCGCCGTGGAGCGGCCCGGCATTTCCCAGAAAGAACTGGCCGAGGAACTGCACCTGGCTCCGTCCACGGTCTCCCGCTTCGTGGAGGGCCTTGTCCGAAGGGGGCTCCTGGCCAGGACCGGAGAAGGCCGAAACGTCCTGCTCACGGCCACGGGAGAAGGGGAAGCGTTGATCCCGGAGATCCGCAAGGCATGGCAGGCCCTGCACCGGGAATACAGCGAGGTGCTTGGCGAGTCTCCGGGCCGCGAGCTGACCAGGCTGACTGCCGAAGCCTGCCGGGCGCTGGAAGAGCGCGATTGATGCAGCCGGACGCGCCCGGCTCGGCTCCGTGTCCGGATGGGCTGGGCGACCCGCTGGGCTGGGCGATCCGCTGAATCGCCCGTATATCCGGGCTGCTAAGCCATGAAATTTGTATGCACACACAAATCAAGGAGAACATCATGAACAGGCAAGCCATCGGCGGCAAGTGCGCCCTCTACCCTTCCCTGACCACCATCGTCGGAGCCGAGGTGGACGGCAGGCCGAACTGGATGACCATCGCCCACGTGGGCATCATGAACCACGCCATGGGCGAGTTCCCGCAATACCTGTCCATCGGCGTGCACCCCTCCCACCACACCAGCGCGGGCATCCGCGCGCACGGGGAATTCAGCATCAACATCCCGTCCCGGGCCATGCTCGCGGAAACGGACTACGTGGGCATCGTCAGCGGCAAGAACACGGACAAGAGCGGGATATTTCCGGTCCAGAACGGCAAGCTGGCGCATGCGCCCATGATCGCGGACTGCCCCATCTCCATCGAATGCCGTCTCGCCCAGACCGTCATGGCGGGCGAGCACGAAATCTTCATCGGCGAGGTTGCGGAAACCTGGATCGACGAAAAATGCCTGACCGAAGGCAAGCCGGACCTGAAAAAGGTCGATCCGATCCTTTTCGACTTCACGCGCATCCTGTATTGGTCGCTGGGCGAAATCATCGGCAAGCCTTGGAACGCGGGCAAGGCGCTGAAGAACCGGGAGCGCTGAAGCCGGTCGGCCCGGCATCCCTCCCTGGTTCGGCCCCTGCGCCCGTCCGCTGACGGCCTCGACGCAGCCAGGCGCTCGCAGGCTCATGCGGCGCGGGCGCAGGGTCCGGCAGGCCTGGAGACTCACTTGCGCCGGGAAGCAACGAAACGCAGCCAGGACCAGCCGATCAGTCCCGATATGGCGGACGCGGACAGCACCCCGAACTTGGAGACCCCTTCCAGGGTCGAGCCGTCGGCAAAAGCCAGCCCGGCCACGAAAATGGACATGGTGAACCCGATGCCCGCCAGGCAGCCCGCGCCCGCGAGATGCGCGAGGCCAACGCCTTCGGGAGGCCGCGCCAGTCCGAGGACCAGCACGATCCAGGAGGCTGCCAGCACCCCCAGGGGTTTGCCCGCCACGAGTCCGAGAACGATGCCGAGGCTGACAGGATGGAGCAGCGCGCCGGAAACGTCCCCGCCCAGCGGCACTCCGGCGTTGGCCAGGGCGAAAATCGGCAGGATCAGGAACGAAACCCAGGGATGCAGGGCGTGCTCCAGTTCCAGCAGGGGCTGGTGCGCGTCGTGGATGATGCTTTGCAGGTCGCCCAGGGCGTGCTGCTGTTCCCGGGTCAGCTCCCGGGTGCAATCTCCCGGCCGGGCTGCGGAAAACCTTTCGAGCTGCGCGCGGGCGGAGTTCGTGAACGCGACGCAGTCCAGGCGCGGCCGCGCCGGAATGGCGAAGGCCGTGAGCACGCCTGCCACGGTGGCGTGCACCCCGGATTTGAGCAGACCGAACCAGACCAGCGCCCCCACCAAGACATACGGCAACGGATGGCGGAGCCCGGCCCGGTTCATGCCGAACATGACCGCGAGCATGCCCAGCCCGACCAGGAGCATGGTCCAGTCGATGGCGGCCGTGTAAAACAGGGCGATGACCATAATCGCGCCGATGTCGTCCACGATGGCCACGGCGGTGAGCACGACTTTGAGCTGCTGCGGCACCCGCTTGCCGAGCAGGGCGACAACGGCCAGGGCAAAGGCGATGTCCGTGGCCATGGGCACGCCCCAGCCCGCGGCAGCCTCGCCCGAAGGGTTCAGCAGCAGGTAGAACAGCGCGGGCACGGCCATGCCGCCAATTGCCGCGGCAATGGGCAAAAGCGCGTTGCGCGGGTCCGCGAACTCGCCCACGAGCATCTCCCGCTTGATCTCCAGGCCGACCACGAAAAAGAACACGGCCATGAGCCCGTCATTGATCCAGAGCGACAAGGGCTTGGTCAGGGACCAATCGCCCAGGCCCACGCCCAGCGGGGTCTGCCAGATTTTGAAATAGGTGTCGGACCAGGACGAGTTGGCCCAGAACATGGCCGCCAGGGCCGCGACCAGCAGCAGAATGCCGCCCCCCGCTTCCAGCCGGGCAAACCGCTGAAAGGGCGTGAGCAGCAGATCGATGGGCTCGCGCAGCCCGTTGTGCGAAGAGTTCTTCATACTTTACCTTTGCGGCATCGCGCGGCGAAGGTCAAGTCGAGAGGCGAAGAGGAGAGGTGTGCTTCGCCCGAAAGCGGGTGCAGAGGAGCTTGGCCTGCTTATCCTTCCGTCCCGCTCCGAGCCGCGCCGCGCCGAGCCGAGCCGAGCCGAGCCGACAACCTGCCGCGCGTTTCGCAACGACGTCAGCGTTGAATCCAGGCCGGGCCCAAGACGGCCCGGTCCTCCCTAGGACGCCCCGGGCACGCGGGGATCGCAGGCGCGAACGTACTCCTTCAGCTCCTGGCCGAAGCCGGAGTGAACATGAACGAGATCGTAGTCCGAGTGGCTGGAATTGACGTATTGCAGCAGGAGCCCTTCATTTCCTTCATCGTCCGGCCCCACTCCGACAAAGAAGAATCCCAACGTCTCGAAGCGTGCCGTCATCGTCCGCGTGGCCGGCTCCCCCAAAGGCAGATACAGCTGTATGGATGCTGCGCCTTGCGCTTTGGCGTGGTTCAAGGCCTCCGCGACCCGCATGAACGTATCGGCCCCGTATTGGTTCACGCCGATGATGGACCAGCCTTCGTTCATCTCCATCATTGTCCAGATGTCGGTTTCTCCCGTCGGCGGCGCGCTTTCCGGGCCGGAGGCGAAACGCGCCGAGACGCCCAGATTCGCATATATCTTTTCGATCATGCTCCGATGGCGGTCGGGCGCGTGAAACAAGATGTCCGGCCCGCCTTTCAGGTATTTCAGAAGCACCACGTTGCCGATGCGCCGATCGTCCGCCCCGCTCCGTCCCCAGGACTGCGAGGCGGGACTGGTGTCGAGAATCATGCCGCATTCCCGGAATCCTTGGGTATGAACCGCCTTTTGCGAATGCGGGTGGTTTGTCACGGCAAAGACGATGATCGCGTACAACCCCCGTTGGCGCGCGTCCTCCTCCAGCATTTCGGCCAGTCCGGTCGCGCACCCCGTACGCCTGCAACGCGGCGACACAATGCCGAACGTCAATTCCTCCACCTGGGCGCCGGGGCAGCGCCGCACCAGAGCACCGTGGCCGACGACGCCTCCGTCCTGCGGAGCCTCGGCCACAACCGACCTCATTTCCCCTGACCGCAGCATTTCCGCTACGCGCACGGGATAATAGATGTGCTCGTGGAAAAGAACCGCGCCATGCGACTGAAAGGCCAGCCGGGAAATATCCTCGGCGTCGCCGACTTCCGCGAACCGAAGCACGTACTCGATGGGTCCGCAGCTCTCCTCGGTCCGGGGCAACGGGGCTTTCTCCGCCAGCTCGGCAGGCAGTTCCTTTTCCATGGAAACGAGACGCATGCCGCCCGGCTGGATGGAAAACGCGGACTTGTCCATCATCTTTTCGATGAGGAGAGGACCGATGCCCGTGTCGTCCGCATGCGCGGCCACCCGCTTCGGGTCGTATTGCGGCAGCTTGTCGAATTGCAGCGGCAGGCCCCGGAAGCGGGCCTGTATGCGGATTCCAAAAGACGTGGATGCGATACGCACCTCGATCGTATCTTCCGGGCCCCCGTAGCCATACGCGAGCGCATGTCCCATGGCCTCCTCCATGGCCAGGCTGATGTGGGCGGCCTGGCCTCCGAAACCCAGATCCTCGGCAAAGGCCAGCGCAGCCGAGACAGCGACGGGAATGTACTGTTCGCGCGCCGGGAGAACGAGAGAAAGGTCAGGCGGTTTTGTCATAATAGTGCCGCAAGCATACTCGATGCCCCTCAATGAATCAATTTTTTCATGATATCAATAAGAAGAAGCCGGTCAGCCGCAGCCGAGGTTCGGAGCTAGCAGCGTCCTGCGGCAGAAAACACCGCGCAGGAACCTATCGAAAAGGATAGCCAAGCTGCACAAAATCCTGCTCGTAGCGCTCGTTGACCAGATCAATGAGCTGCCTGTCGTAATACCGTGCAAGATAATCACCGGCCTTCCTGTTCGAACGATTCCGGTGTTGCATCTTCGATGCTATCCCGGCCTCGGCAAAGAGCGGGCCGATTTCCGAACTCAGATTCTCCAGATGCACGAGGCGGTTCGTGCAAAGCCCCCCGCCCGGCATGCTCAGGAACGAAGACTGGGACTTGAAATGATGCTCGGAAACGGCATCCGGGCAGGAAGCGACGTAACGGCAGAAATCGGCAAACGTGCAGCCGCCGAACCGCGCCCGCACCGACGGAAAGACATAGGATTCCGGGCCCCTTTTCATTCTGCTGTTGTAAAGCGAAGCCAGCCGGGCATACGGACTGCGGACCACGGCAAAGGAAACGAAGCCTTCATACCGTGGATCGGAAACATCCGCATAGCAGAGCAGGGCGCCGCCGCTTCTCCCTCTATGGGGTGAGGTGTTGAACGCGAAGCCCTTTTCCAGCTGGGAACGCAGCATGAACCCGATACTCGTGGAGCCGCACTTGGGTATGGGAAAGTAGAGAAGTCGTACGCTTTCAGCGACGATGACACTCTTGACCCTTCCCGGCCCCCTGTGCAGCACCACACGCCCCACGTCCGCCCGAGCGCGGATGAATCCGATCAGTCCACGCAAGTGGTCGGAATCACCTTCGATGTCCAGGATCAGGACATGCCTGTACCCTCTCCTTTCCAGCTCCCGCCGGACACTTTCGAATCCGCGATCGTCCAGACAGGACAAAGCCAGGCCGCACCCGGACAAGGCCACGCCGCCCGGCGCGAGGTCCGAATACTCATCCGGGGTCTTTCCCACCGGAAGATTGAAGACGGTCAGCCACGTCTCGTCCAGCGCATCCAGGGGAGGCTCGTCGACCACCTCAAGGCGCGCATCCAGATGCAACTCCGCCAGTGGAAGCCGCAGTTCCTTGGTTTTGCCCGCGTTTCCATATTCGAAGAAGATGTAGTAGCGCTGGATATTGCGGCGCTGCAATTCAAGGGCAATCTGCCGATAATAGATTGAGGCGACAAGGATGGTGGCATTCAACTCCTCCGGCCCCAGGTCGGCCACGTTGCGAAGGGGCTTTCCCGCGACGCTGCCGCCGTTCTTTTCGCTGTCGACGAAGCAGAGCACATTCAAATCCGGCCTGACCGAGGTCAGACGCTCCAGGAGGCGCAAGCCCGCGCCGCCCGCGCCGTAGATAAGCACCGCGCTTTCGCGAGGCAGCATCTCGAAGCTCGACACCTCCTTCCCGTATTTCATGTTATTCTTTTCCCCCTGCTTTCTGCTCAGATACAAAGGACATTCCCTGATCCATTTTTCTTTTTTCAAATACTTATATTATTAGGTTGCATACAGCATCATTGATTGTCAAGGACGCCTGCCAGGGCACCGAAGAAACGCTCTGCGACGCGGCGCGCAATGCATTTTTCATGTTGCTCTTCGCTTTGAATGTGCTACAGTGATAATAAAAGCACGTTTTTTTGCGATATTCGTCTGCGTCGCCTTGATGCGGCATCGCAACATACTGGTGCTAATGGAGATATTATGAACGCCCTACTCGTATATCCAAAGTGTCCTGATACTTTTTGGAGTTTCACAAGCGTTCTTATGTACATATTTAAAAAAGCAGCATTCCCGCCACTTGGGCTTATGACAGTGGCTGCCATGCTTCCAAAAGACTGGAACATCACACTTGTAGACATGAACACGACCCCGCTTCTCGATCGGCATATCCGGGACGCCGACATGGTCTTCATCAGCGCCATGATCATTCAGCTCGATTCGGTGCGCGAAGTCGCCGCCCGCTGCAAGGACATGGGCAAAACCGTGGTGGCGGGCGGTCCGCTGTTCAACGCCCGGTTCGAGGATTTTCCCGAAATGGACCATTTCGTCCTGAACGAGGCGGAGGTCACCCTGCCGCCGTTTCTCGCGGACCTGGCCCATCGTGCACGACAACTTCATATGCAATTCCACCGTAGTGAAGCGGATGCTCCCCCAGCTTGTGTCCTGGCAGCAGGACCACGGCCACCCGTTCCAGTTCATGACCGAAGCGAGCATCAATCTGTCGGATGACGCCGAATTGATGGGGCTCATGAGCGAAGCCAATTTCCACAAGGTTTTCCTGGGCATCGAGACGCCATCCATGGAAGGGCTGCGGGAGTGCGGCAAATTCCAGAATGCCGGCCGCGACATGGCCCGCGCCGTCCGGACCATCCAGCGGCAGGGACTTCAGGTCATGGCGGGCTTCATCGTGGGATTCGACAGCGACACCGAGAGCATCTTCGACAATCAGATCAAGTTCATCCAGAAGACCGGAATCGTGACCGCCATGGTCGGCCTGCTCAACGCCCTGCCCCAGACCCGTCTCTGGGACCGTCTGCAATCCGAGCACCGACTGCTCGAAACGACCAAGGGGGCGAACACGGACGGAGAACTGAACTTCATCCCAAGGATGCCCGCCCAAACGCTCCTCTCCGGATATCGCAGCATCATAACAGACATTTATTCCAGGAGAAAATATTACCGCCGCATCCACACGTTCCTCAACAACTACAGCCCCACGGTGAAAGCGCACATGACCCTGTGCGACGCCAAGGCATTTCTGAAAAGCATGTTCAGGATCGGAATATTCTCGCTCTCAAGCCCCATGTACTGGGGGCTGCTCGCCAGGACGCTTCTGACCAACAGCAAGGCGCTCCCGGCGGTGGTCGAATTGATCATCTGCGGCGAGCATTACAGGAAAATGCGCAACAGTCTCCTGGCCGGACACTAGCAGCGAGACGCCCCCAAAACGAAAAGCCGCCGAAGCTCCATGCTTCGGCGGCTTTTTCAGGGGCACGATCCACCTCGGCTTTGCTCGAAAGGGTCAGCAGGTCAGGCCTGCTTCGACTCCTGAATGTGCAGGTCGCGCACGCACGTCTCCCTGGCCGAAGCGTCGGATTCCAACAGCACAAGGTTGCTGTTCCATAAGAACTTCCGGTCACGGCTCAGTTCCGCCTCGCTGGCAAGGGCTCGGCGCATGTTGTCGGCATGGCTTACGAGCAGAGGATTCACGGCCCACCCCGCCACATGCCCGCGCGGGTGGGTGTACGCCAGGATGAAAACACCCGGCGATTGCGGCAATTCTTGGCTTTTGGGGAGGATGTCGAAATGATATTCCGCGCCGGATGCCCCTGTCAGGGACCATTTCTTCTCCTTGAACACGATGGACCGCCCTTTTGAAACGTATTTCCGCGACGAAGCGGTTCGCCAGCCCGACCGCTTCTCCTGTCTGCATGCGGTCCAGGGTCAGCCTTGATGCCCCGGCTATTCGCCCTCTTCGGGAAGCCCGTCGAAAACGGGGACATCATTCAGCCCGGAATCCCAATTGGCCTTTCGTGCGTAAAAAATGTGACCGTCCGGCTTGATCGGAACGTCGCTGTCGAGACTTCCCGCAGGGACGACAAGCAGCTTCCCTTCCATCTGGATATTCGGAAGAGCCGAGCCGCAATCAATGCAGAAGCTTTTGATATGCCCTGTCGAGTTGAAATCAAACGTCCGCACGTTGTCCTCGCCGGACAACCATCTCAATTCGGCTGTGGAAGAAAACAGGTTGGCGGCATGGGCAGAACCGGTATCCTTCCGGCATCGCTCACAGTGGCAAAGATAAAAACTTTCAAAGTCCCCTTCTATCTCAAAAGCCACCTTGCCGCACAGGCATGAGCCCTCATACTTCATCAGCAATCCCTCCAACGTTGCAGCTTCTTCCGTCAAAACAGATCACGCGAGGCAGCCTCACGCCGATGGGCCTGACACTTCCCGATCGCTTCCGAATCACCCTCAGAAGAGTACCTGTAATCCGTAATGGTGTCCAAAAAGGCAGGGCATGGCGCACCAGCGCCGAGAGTAGCAACCATTCAGCATTGATATAACAGCTAATTTTACTTTCTCGCCGCACGAAAAAAGGCTTGGAAGGAAAACCTTCCAAGCCTTTACTATTCTCTGGTGGAGCTGGAGGGAATCGAACCCACGACCTCTTGAATGCCATGCTTGGAAGCAGCCAATCCGAGACACACCATAACCAACTGATAAAAAATGACTTATTCGCCGCAAAGACATTCAAAGCGCCCTGTCGCATTATGTGCATAAAACGCGGAATGTCTTTGATTTTGCATGGCGTCGTGGGAAAAGCGGATACATCACGTACACGCAATCCATGATTACCCTTTTAGCCTTCAGCGTGACAGATCATAACGATTAAGCCGAGAATTCGCTCACCTGCGAGATCTCAGCATGTCAAAATACCACGAATGGCACTGAAAGCATGCTGAAATGGCTGGGGCCGCAGGCAAGCCATCATGGATGAAAGGGCTTATGGTACCAAACGGATCCAAAAATTCTCAAGCTCATCCTGCTACTCCAAAGATTCATCCACCCATGAATCGGGCGAATGCTTTTGATCTTCGCTTTATTGAGAACGCTGGCGACTTCATCCCCGCGCACGCGGGGAACACGCAGCACGCACAGTAGTCCGCTCGCGCGGCTCAGGTTCATCCCCGCGCACGCGGGGAACACATGCGCTAGCAGGACGGCATTGCCTATTGCGCCGGTTCATCCCCGCGCACGCGGGGAACACGACGCCATCCTGGCCACGAAGACCTTGTGCAGCGGTTCATCCCCGCGCACGCGGGGAACACGTCTTGGTCTCGCCGCATCCCTCACACGTCCCCGGTTCATCCCCGCGCACGCGGGGAACACT
>NZ_ATVA01000004.1 GCF_000420485.1 Paucidesulfovibrio longus DSM 6739
GTGAAATACGAAGATGTTTACCCCAAGGCGTATTCCGATGGGATCGAGCTATATCATGGCCTGACACGGTATTTTCACTACTACAATGAGGAACGCAGACATTCGTCGTTGGACAAGAGGACTCCAGCGGATGTATACAGGGGCAGTTTCAATGTTCATTGACTTGGCTCGTATCCGTTGTTCCGCTCCGCCCTCGGCCCTTCGGGCCGCCCCTACGGGGACGGGCTACGCTCCACAACGGATACGGCAAATCGCCTCCTCGGAGGCTCGAACTCGGACGCCGGGCTCCACCTTAAAATGACCGCTCAGTGGTCCAAAGGATGGGGGAAGGCGCACAGGGCATGTCGATCAGCGAGCCCCGCTCACATTATTTACCACCCATCCGACGGGTCTTTGGGTGTACAACTTTATTTTTCATATTTCGCCCCGAACCCACCGATACCTCACTTCCAGTATACAACTTTACGGAATATCAACCTCGCTACGCCTACCTGATTTCAACTGGTTACGCTAGTTTGAGTATACAACTTTATTTTTCTCCGACATGACTTGGGACTCTCCCCGCGAATCCGGGGATAGTCCCAAGCCGAGCAGGGCGGGCGTTGACAAGATCGGCTTCTGCGTATAGCTTTCAACCACTCTGTTGTCCCTTCTCCTGGAGCACTGCTTGCTCGGCGGACAGGGGTCCGACAGAGCCTTGGCCTCGAATGGTCGCATCTCCGGGCACTGCTTGCCCGGAAGAGAGCAACCACTTCGAGGCTTTTTTTGTTGATGTAAAATGCTCTTCCCTCTTCGACCTCCTGCAACACCAAAACTGTGGACTCCCCCGCGAGCGCGGTGAAGACGCGGCGCTGGCCGGGGTGAAATTCTCCTGTGTAGGACCATCCCGCGAGCGCGGGGGAGCCTGCTTCTCGGAGAGAGCATCCAGGACGGCACGGATCTTCAATTCGGCGGTGAACCTTCTCCTCTGCTTGGACATCAAAAGCCTCCCCCGAATCTTATATGTCCTCCTTCTTACTTACTGGCGCAGTTTTCCAATCACACTTTTCTTTTCAAATATTTTAACGAATTGCCGCAGATTTGGGTTGAATTTCATCCGAAATTATGCACAAAAAACCTAAATAAATTGATCACAATCACTTCAGATCGGATCAAAAATATATTGTCAAGAATGTCCATCCACACCGTCTTATGCAAACAGTATTTGTATGCATTCGAATATGTCTCGATCAATTCTACGCGCATGTAGCTGAGGGTTGTTAGGTAAGCTGTGAAAAAAGACAAGCAAAATGAAAGTATAAGACTTGAATCAAGAGCAAATGGTTCGGAACATGAAAACAGCAATGCATGTAGTTCTTCTAAATCACGAATAAACAAATTCTTGCTGCTCCTTGGTGCGTTCCGAAATTGGATCAGCACCATGTTCAAGAAGTATCCCGCATTTAGTTATGGATTTGTTTTCTGGCTGATCGTCTTCGGCAGCCATAGACCAGATTGGACAGCTGTTGCGGTGATACCCATCTATTATTTCCCTGTGCTGCTCCTGTCACTGATGTTGGTCAGGACAAAATGGTTTTCATTCATCCCAGCATTTCTGTCATCCATAGCTGCTGCATTTCTGTTTTTGCTCTTTGTGAGCATCCTCATTGTTAATGCTTTCGCTCGGACAGATACATTCTACTTGGGCATTGATGTTCAAACGCCCAATGGAGTGGTCAGCGGTGTGAGCATGGTTGAAACCAGAAATTCGATTTTTCCTATCGAGGTGTTCCAAAGGTATGGAGACGGGAAAGTAAGGACACATGGCGAGGCAGCCTATTGCGATCTCGGAGATGGCCGCTGTGTTATCGCCTTGCTGGATATTGATGCTCATCCACTAAGAATGGCCGTTTGGCCCTGGCGGGCAGCCGGGCTTGATGTCGATGCCGTTCAGCTCATTCGTCCCAGCCTAGACGGGCGAGTCTTTTTTTCCGGGAAATGGCTGCCGCCGCTGGTGTATCTTTCGGACGCTTCCGACCCCATGACTGCGGTGCTGCTCACAAAAGAGAATGCAACAGCCCTCCTGGGACAAGGATATGATCTGAAGGATGTCTGGGTTGAGTTGACGGATGATCAGTATCAGTCGTTTGAAATTCAAACTAAGGCGACTTGGATGGGGGATGGTCCTACAATGAACTTGCCTATTCTTGCGCATTTTATGGAATTAGAAATCTCAGGTGCAAGGGCCAAATTAAAAGTCGACTTTTAAATACTCATATAATGAGGTGGCATAATGGCTATTCATAAAGATGTTCTCAACGCATTGTTAGCACTTAATTCTTACAATAGGGGCTATGATCCAAAAATTACGCTCTCTGGAGTAAGAATTGGAAATGTCAACATTGGCCTTCACTCGGTCGATCTTCTTGGACCGTCAGAAGACTCTTTCTTTGCCCAGACATACACCATAAGCGGCCGAACTATCATTTCTTTTCGCGGGACAAATGACCATCCCGGCGACTGGCCTGGATGGAGCGGCGGGCAACCGCGGCAACCTCTCCCCCGGCATGCAAGCCTCCGCCGAGATCAAGAGCAAACAGCGTCGCCTCATCCAATTCTTCCTGTCGCCGCGCATAAAGCATACGCGTGAGGGCATGAAGGTGCGGTAGGTTGAATGTGAAAACATCCATCTCCAGTATGCAACTTTATTATTCAGATTTCGCTCAGAGCCGACCGGCACCTCACTTCCGGTATACAACTTTACGAATTATCCCCCTCGCTACGCTGACTTGATTTCAGCAGGTTACGTTGATTTCAGGATACAACTCCATTTCTCTCCGACTGCGCCGAAGAACGGACGTCAAGAACGCCCTGGGCCGGAAATACGCTCGGCAGACGAAATCGCGCTGCACGCTCGAAGCCGCTCCGGACGAGGCGGACTGGACAAAACCGAACCTATGTGGCGATATCCTTGAAGCGCGGACATGCGCGCCTGGCCATGCGCAACCCGGCCTTGGTCTTGACGGCCCGGCCGACGCGGAGCAGGAGGAAACGCGCGGAACCATGAACATACTCTACTACGACTGCTTCGCGGGCATCAGCGGCGACATGAATCTGGCCGCCATGATCGACCTCGGCGTGGACCCGGACCATTTGCGCGCGGAACTCTCCAAGCTCGGCATGGACGATGAATTCCGGCTCGACGTCAGCGTGGATTCCCGGCACGGCCTTTGCGGCACCCGCGTGGATGTGTCCCTCGCGTTCCCAGGAACGGGCCAGGCCCGCGAGCATTCGGCGCACCGCAACCTCGCGGACATCGAAGCCATCATTCTCGGCAGCGGACTGCGCAGCGAGGTCAAGCAGACCAGCCTGGAGATCTTTCGCAGAATCGCCCAGGCCGAAGCGCGCGTTCACGGCAAGCCTCTCGACGAAGTGCACTTCCACGAAGTCGGCGCCACCGACTCCATCGTGGACATCGTGGGCGCGGCCATCTGCCTGCACAGCCTCGGAGCGGACGCGGTCTGGTCGTCCCCGGTGGAGCTGGGGGGCGGGTTCGTGCGCTGCGCCCACGGAACCCTGCCCGTGCCCGCTCCGGCCACCGTGGAGATCCTGCACGGCGTCCCCACGACGCGGGGCGCTGTCCGCCAGGAAGCGACCACCCCCACGGGCGCGGCCATCCTGGCGACCCTGGCGGACGTCTTCACGGACTCCCCGGCCATGACCACGCTGCGCAGCGGCTGCGGAATCGGACACCGCGACTCCGAGATCCCCAACGTCCTGCGCGTGCACCTGGCGCGCGCCGAGGCGGCCCCTGCCGCCTGGAGACAGCAGCCCGCCCGGCTGCTGCAATGCAACATCGACGACATGACCGGGGAAATGCTCGGAGCGGCCCTGGACCTGCTCATGGAACAAGGCGCCATGGACGTGCACTTCACGCCCATAATAATGAAGAAAAACAGGCCGGCCACATGCCTTTCGCTGCTCTGCGCGCCGGAAGAGGAGGAGCGCTTCAAGGAACTGCTCTTCCGCCACACCTCGACCCTGGGCGTGAAGAGCTTTCCCCTGCGCAAGTCAGTGCTGGATGTCGAATTCGAGACGCTGGAGACTGCTTTCGGCCCGGTACGGATCAAGCATGCCCTGCTGCGCGGCGAACGGCTGCGCTCCAAGCCGGAATTGGAAGACTGCCGCGCCCTGGCGCAACAACACGGTCTGCCCCTGGCCCGAATCTACGAAGAAATTCAAAAGGGTGGGAAGTGACCGCCATGCGCCGTCCAGCGCATCAGGCAACGCACACGCGCGGCGTCCTGTCCAGGGGACTGCGCCCGGCGGGGCGAGTTCATTGCCGCGCCTTTCCGAGGCCCGGCGGCTCATTGCAGCCGCGAAGACCCGCCTTCCGCTTTCGGGCCGGAACCGGCGGCTTGCCGCCCTCTGCATGGAGGAAACATGACTTTCGATTTGAAACGGCTTCTCACTGAAATCCAGGACGGCTCGTTGAGCGTGGAACAGGGACTGGAACGCCTGCGCGACCTCCCGTTCCTGGACATGGGCCACACCATGCTCGACCTGCACCGCCCCCTGCGCAACGGCCTTCCCGAGGTCATCTACGGCGAGGGCAAGACGCCGGAACAGGTGGGCGAAATCATGCTCCGCATGGGCGAACGTTCCAATGTCCTGGCCACCCGCGTTTCGCCCGCCATGGCCGCGCACGTGCTCTCCGTCTGCCCGGACGCGCGGTACAATCCCCTTGGGCGCGTGCTGACCCTCGTGCGGGGCGAACAGACATTCCGGGATGGCGAAATCGCCATCGTCACCGCAGGCACCTCCGACCTGCCTGTTGCCGAAGAGGCGCGGCTGACCTGCGAAATGCTCGGCAGCCGGGCCACGCTCTATTCCGACGTCGGCGTGGCGGGAGTCCATCGGCTTCTGGACCGCCTGCCCGCGCTGCGCAGCGCCCGCGTGCTCATCGTCGTCGCAGGCATGGAAGGCGCGCTGGCCAGCGTGGTCGGCGGACTGCTCCCGCAGCCCATCGTGGCCGTGCCCACTTCCGTGGGCTACGGAGCCGCCTTTTCCGGCCTTGCCGCGCTGCTCGGGATGCTCACCTCCTGCGCCAGCGGAGTGACCGTGGTCAACATCGACAATGGATTCGGAGCGGCCTGCGCCGCCTGCAAGATCAACAACCTGTTCTGAGGGCTGCCCGAAGCTTCCCCCTCCCGCGTCCAGGCAGGCTGTACAATCGCGGCGGCGGCACGTAGATTCGCGGGCGGCGCGCAGCCGTTCCCGCATTGAACCCCGGTCCCCATTCCCCGGAGAATTCGAAATGCCATCCCTTGCCCGCTCCGGCTCCCTCTGGGCCTTGCTGGTGCTCGTATCCATCCTGCTTTCCGGCCTGCTTCGACTGGCCGCCTTTCCCGCCGCGCTGCTGCTCGGCCCACTGCTGGCGGGTTCGCTCTTCGCCCTGAAAGGGACCGGACTGAAGCTTCCCGAAGCGATGTTCACGCTCGCCAAGGCCGTTATCGGCTGCATGGTGGCTCGCGCCCTGACGCCGTCCACCCTGGCGGCCATGCTGTCGGACTGGCCCGTGATGCTCCTGGCGGTCGCCTCCATCCTGGCCTCCGGCGCGCTGGTGGGTCTCGGTTTGCTGCGCTTCGGCACCCTCCCCGGCAGCACGGCGGCCTGGGGCACCACTCCCGGCGGCGCGGCCGCCATGACCGCTCTGGCCCAGGCCTATGGCGCGGACGTGCGCATGGTGGCGTTCATGCAGTATCTGCGCATGTCCCTGGTGGTGCTGACCGCGTCGGTGGTTTCGCGCTTCCTGATGGGCGGCCCCGCGCCCCTGCACCCCGGACAGGCCGCGGTTCCGGTTCTTTTCCCCCCGCTGGTTCCCACGCTGGAAACCCTGGCCCTCATCGCGGGGTCCATGCTGCTCGCCCGCGTGCTGCCCATCCCGGCCGGAGCCATGATCCTGCCCATGATCATGGGGGCCGCGCTCACGGCCACGGGGACCATGACCCTGACCCTGCCCTCCTGGCTGCTCTGGGCCGCCTACGCCAGCCTGGGCTGGTACGTGGGCCTTCGCTTCACGCCGGACATGGTCCGCTACGCCCTGCGGGCCGTTCCGCAGATGCTCCTGGCCACGGCGGCTCTGATCGCGCTCTGCTGCGGCGCGGCTTGGATGCTCGTGGCCTGGCTGCACGTGGACATCCTCAGCGCCTATCTGGCCACCAGCCCCGGCGGGCTGGACACCGTGGCGGCCATCGCCCTCGGAAGCGACTGCGACGTTTCCTTCGTGCTCGCGCTCCAGACCCTGCGCCTCTTCGCCGTGGTGCTTGCAGGTCCGGTCATCGCCCGCATGATCTGCCGCCTGAGCGGCGCGAGTCCCGCGCGCTGAACGAAACGCCCTTTCTGCCGGGATCACCGGCCCTAAGACCTTTCCCTTGATCGCCTGGGCCTTCTCCAGGCCAAGAAAAAGGCCCCTGCCGAAGCAGGGGCCTGAATGCCTTTCATGATCCCAGGGAGCAGCGGTCTACCATTCGGAATCGGCAAAGGGGTTGGAACCGAAACCGAAGTCGGCTTCGGGCTCGCCGCCCGTGGAAGGCGCATCCGAGGAAGCGCCCGCAGCCGCACCGGCATCAGCGCCGCCGCCGGCGGCACCGGCCACGACCACGCCCTGCTCCTTGACCTTGTTGACTTCTTCCATGAGCGCGTTGAGCTTCTTGACCATGTCGTCGATCTTGCTGGAAGCGAGAGCGATCTTGGATTCACCGGCCTTGTTGGCGTCATCCGTGACCTTGACCTTGGCGGCCAGGGATTTGACCTGGGCATCCAGGTCGGACTTCTCGGAGGTCAGCTTGGCGACCTCGGCCTTGAGCGCGGCGTTCTCCTTCTGGAGTTCGGCCAGCTTGCCCAGGGCGGCCTGCGCCTGGGACAGCTCGGCACCGGCCAGGGGGGCCAGCTTGACCTTGTTGCCGAGAGCGGTGAGGTCACCGGCGGCCTGCTTGGTCAGGCTCGGCTCGACTTCGTAGATATAGCCCTTGGAAAGGCCGGCGGCCACAGGGGCCAGATCGGCGCTCACGTCGGACTGGGTCACGAAGGAAAGGAACTCCAGGATCTCGGCGTCGACCTGGTCGGCACCGCGCAGCGCGTTCACGAACGTGCTGATGGGGAACACCTTTTCCTGCACTTCCTGGACGGGGGTTTCCTTGACGTCGGACATCGTATGCCTCCTAAAAAAGGTAGAAACGTTGTTACCTTGTTAATTCTCGCCCGGCTCGCGCTAGACGCGCGGTCCCATGGGAATCCTGCCGATCTTCTTGGCGTAGGCCAGGGCCACGGTCCGGTACACGAGGTGACCGAGCTTGGACCAGGGCAGGTACGCGAAGAGCATCCACACCGCCACCAGGTGCACGTAGTACGTGGGGTAGGCGATGAACTTCTGACCCGTCAGGCGGAGCACTTCCGCGCCGAAGCCGGTCAGGAATACGACCCAGATGATGGTCAGCAGGTACCAGTCGTACCAGGAGGAGCCCTGCTTGGCCTTGTCCAGGCTCACGCGGCGGCCGGTCAGCCAGATCAGGCCGAGCAGTCCGGCGAAGAAGCCGACGTTGGCCAGGAGCTTGACCGGGTTCACGAGGTTCATGGGCGTATGGCCGACCATGGACACGAAGTCGGTCAGGCCTTCGGGGGCGCCGATCCAGCTCAGGAAGTAGCCGCCCCAGTGGGTCACGGCGACGACGCCCGTGACGATGGCGAGGGCCACGAAGGAGTACATCAGCAGCAGGTGTCCCTTGAAGCGCTGCTGGTCCTTGGGCTCGGCGCCGCACTCGTTGAGCTGGCTGTTCTGCAGCACTTCGTACTTCAGGGTGTCGATGAGCGCGCAGAGGAAGCCGGGGGTTTCCTTCTGGCCCAGGACGTAGACCTTGGGCAGGTCGGCGAAGGAAGCCAGGAGCTTGCGCACGCCGCCCACGAAGATGCCGACCATGGTGAAGAAGGTCAGCACGAAGATCGGGTCGATGGTGAAGTCGCCGGGGAAGAGTCCGCCGTAGGCGATGACGCCGTTCTCGGACACTTCCCAGCCGTGGCCGGCCAGCTCGAAGAGCGGGAAGGCCGTGCCCAGCTGTCCGGCGCGGATGACCCAGATGAGCATCCACAGGACCGCGGGGATGGCCACCAGCAGCGGGAGGAACTTGGAGGAGCTCATCCACTTGCCGATGATCTGCGGGGCGGCCAGGCTGCGGTAGGCCATGTTGCGGAGCGCGCCGAGCAGGTCGCCGGGCTTGGCGCCGCGGGGACACAGGTCGGAGCAGGTGCCGCAGTTGTGGCAGAGCCAGATGTCGATATCGTTGACAAGCTTGTCCTTCAGGCCCCACTGCGCCCAGACCATCTCCTTTCTCGGATACGGATCGTCCTGGGGCGAGAGGGGGCAGACCACCGAACAGGTGGCGCACTGATAGCACTTCTTGAGGGACTCGCCCCCAACGGCTTGCAGTTCCTTTACGAATTTAAGGTCCGGCTGAACCTTGACGGGGTTCGACATGGTCCAATTCCTCCTAGTAGCCCTTGAAGGGGTTGGGGCCAAACTTGGCGACGACTTCGGTCATGAACTTCTCGATCAGTCCCGGAACCTTGTCGTACTCGTCAATGGCGACTTCATACTGCTCGACGCGTTCGGGCTCAACACCCAGACGCTTGAGCGACTCGGCGATGTTCTCCTTTCTGCGGTTGCAGAGCTCGGAGCCCTTCATGAAGTGGCACTGATAGTCGTCGCCGTATTTGCAGCCGAGGAGCATCACGCCGTCCACGCCCTTGCTCATGGCGTCGGCGACCCAGATGGCGTTCACGGAGCCGAGGCAGCGCACGGGCAGGACGCGAACGTAGGGGCTCCAGGCATGGCCGCGGAAGGCCGCCATGTCCAGCGCGGGGTAGGCGTCGTTCTCGCAGGCGAGAATGATGACGCGCGGTCCGCCCTCGTCCATGTTGTCCGGCACCTGGACCTGCTTGATGGCGGAGCCCATCTGGTCGATGTTGTAGTTGTCGAAACCGATGACGCGCTCCGGGCAGGCACCCATGCAGGTACCGCAGCGGCGGCAGCGGGTCGGGTTCGGCATCGGCGTGCCCTTTTCGTCGTCGTCCAGAGCGCCGAACGGACATTCCTCGGTGCAGCGCTTGCACTGCGTGCAGCGCACGAAGTTGAACACCGGGTAGGAACGGTCGCCGGAGCGGGGATGCACGGCCACGCCGTGGTCCGCGCTGTCCACGCACTGGATGGCCTTGAGCGCGGCGCCCGCGGCGTCGTCCGCGGCCAGGCTCATGGGCATGGGCTGGCGCACGCAGCCCGCGGCGTACACGCCGGTGCGGCGGGTCTCGTACGGGAAGCAGATGTAGTTGGAATCGGTGAAGCCGTCGAAGAGCTCCAGATCCGGGAAGGCGGGGCCTTGGCGGTACTTGAAGTTCATGGTCGGCTCATGGGCGGTGCCCGGCACCAGCGCCGTGGGCAGGACGACCATGTCGGCCACGATTTCGATGTCCTCGCCGAGCAGCGAGTTCTTGGCGGAGATGATCAGCGATCCGCCGGAACCTTCCTTGATCTCGGTGACGCGGGCCTTGGCGAGCATGACGCCCGGATCGTCCTGGGCGGCCTTGTAGAAGCGCTCGTTCACGCCGGGGACCATCATGTGGTCGTAGAGGATGAAGGCGGAAGCCTCGGGATCCTCGCGGACGTAGGCGGCCTGCTTCAGAGCGACCAGGCTGGAGATTTCCGAGCTGTAGGCAAGGTGCTTGGCGCTTTCCTTGTTCTCGTAGTGGAAGGTCTCGCACTCCTCGCCTTCCTCTTCGGTGCCGTCGCAGGGCAGGTCGTCCGGCGGCTCGCACACGGCGCTCTCGGCGTAATTGACCTTTTCCATGAATTTCTCGACATCGAGAATGAAGGCCACGCTCTTGGGCGCCTTGCTGTCGGAAGGACGCTTGATGCCGCCGTTCTTGGCCATCTTTTCCAGCTCGGCCGTGGTGACCACGTTCTTGAACTTGCCGTAGCCGAGCGGAGCCAGGTATTTGGCGTCGCCCGCGGTCCAGCCGGTGGCCAGGACGACCGCGCCGATGCTCAGCTCCTCGCCGTTCACGACCGCGGTGTAGTGGCCGGGAGCGCCCTTGAGCTGCTCCAGGGTGGCCGAGGTCTTGACCGTGATCTTGGCGTTCGAGGTCACCGCGGAGATCAGCCCGGCCAGGCCGGTGTCCTGAAGCTCCGTGTGCGGGTAGGTCAGGGGGAAGGTCTTGTACATGTTCTTCATGGCGCCGCCGAGATCGGCCTGCTTCTCGACCAGGACGACCTCGCGTCCGGCTTTGGCGGCCTCGAGCGCGGCGGTCATGCCCGTGAAGCCGCCGCCCAGGACCAGGAGGGTCTGGGAGCACTTCTCGGTTTCCGGCGCGGGAACCTTGCTCTTGGAGAGGTAGGTGATGCCCATGTTGACGTAGTCTTTGGCCATCAGCTCCAGCAGGTTTTCCTTGCCGGGATCGTCGGCAAAGGTCCAGACGCACTGCTCGCGCAGGTTCACGCGGTTGACCTGGGTCGCGCCGAACTGGAACACGTCCCACTTCACGCGCGGGGAGCAGGCGCAGAGGACCACGCCGTCCAGCCCCTCGGCCTGGATGTCAGCCTCAATCTCGGCCTTGCCCTCGGGAGAGCAGAGCACCGAGTTGGTCTTGACCACCGGGCAAAGGGACTGGTGCTTGCCGTTCTTGACGAACGCAGCAAGGCCCTCGACATCAAGACTCTTGGCGATGTCGCAACCGCCGCAAATGTATACACCAAGCTTCTCAGCCATTTTTTACCTCCCGACAACGTTTTGGATGGCTTTGAGGGCGGCGCTGGTCGCGCTCTGAGCCGTCTTCATGACGTCCAGCGGCAGCTTCGCGCAGCCGGCGGCCACAACGCCCTTGTCCTCGCCGCCGATGATGAAGCCCTCTTCGTCCACGGGCAGGCCCATGGGCAGCTTCTCGCCGGCGATGCTGGGCTGCATGCCGGTGGCGAGCACCACGAGGTCGAACTTCTCGTCGTTCTTGATGCCGGTGACCGCGTTCTCCACGGTGAGAATCGGGTTCTTGCTGGCGTCCTCGGCCACGGCCGCGACCTTGCCCTTGACCAGGGAGAGGTTCGGGTCGTCCACGGTCAGCGCCTTGAACTTGTCGTAGCGTCCCGGGGTGCGCAGGTCGATGTAGTAGACCACGATCTTGGCTTCGGGGTAGCGCGCACGCACGTAGCGGACCTGCTTCAGGCTGGCCATGCAGCAGATGTACGAACAGTAGTTCAGGTGGTTTTCGTCGCGGGAGCCCGCGCACTGCACGAAGGCGATGCGCTTCGGCTCGGCGCCGTCGCTCGGCCGGACGATCTTGCCGTCGGTGGGGCCGGACGGAGAGGCCAGGCGCTCCATCTGCATGTTGGAAATGACGTTGGCAACCTTGCCCGCGCCCAGCGTGGTCAGCTTTTCCATGGGGTACGGCTTCCAGCCGGTGGCGTAGACGATGCTGCCCACGTTCAGCTCGAAGCTGCGCGGCTGCTCGTCCAGATCGATGGCGTCGTACGGGCAGGCATTCTTGATGCGCTCAAGCTCGATCTTGTCGCAGGCATCGGCATCGATGGTGTAGCGGGCCGGGAACGCGAAAAGGTGCGTGGTATAGGCGGCCTTGCGCTTGCCGGTGCCGAAATCGAATTCGCTCTCCACCTCGGTCTTGGCGGCCTTGGCGCACTCGCCGCAACCGGTGCAGCGACCGTTCACGTAGCGGGGCTTGGTGGTGATCTTCACATTGAAGTCACCGGTCTTGCCGCTGACGGATTCCACCTCGGAAAGGGTGAAAAACTTGACTTTGGGGTTCTTCTTGATGCGCTGGAACTGAATCTCAAGGCCGCAGGAGGGAGGACACAATTTCGGGAAATACTGGTTCAATTGCGCCACTCGTCCGCCAAGGTACGGGTTCTTCTCAACGATGAAGACCTCGTAGCCTAATTCAGCGGCCTCCAAGGCGGCGGTGATCCCTGCGAATCCACCGCCCACTACGAGAATACTGTTGTTCGACATTCTCATTCCTCCCTAGATGATCATTAGAAGGCCCACTCAAGAAAATGGCCTAAACCCAGGCAAGGACGACTCGAAGTCCCAGGCCGGGTTCAGACCATCTTCCCACTCCCAGAAGAAAAGGCTGCGGGCCCGAAGGCCCGCAGCCGAGTAGACGTACCCGCTTACGGGATGATCTGGTAGTAGGGCTTCTTGAAGATAGTAGTCGCGCCGGTGGCGGGATCGTACTTGGAGTTCACGAAGCACTTCCACTTGGAGTCATCCAGGCCCATGAAGTCGCCGCGGTAGTAGAAGCCCGGGTAACGGGACTCTTCGCGGAACTCAATGTGCTGCATGTGCAGGCGCACGGTCCACAGACGGTGGAACTGCTCCCAGCAGCGCATCAGTTCGTGCAGGTCGCGGGCGGCCAGCTTCTTGGAGTCCTCTTCCAGCATGCCGAGCAGCCAGAAGCCGGTGTTCAGCAGAGCCTTGGAGGTCATGTACAGAGTGGAGACACCACCACCGTATTCGTCAGTGGCCTTGATCAGGCGCATCATGAAGTTCTTCGGGGTGATGTAGTTCGGGTTCACGACGGGGTCGGTGGAGATGCCCTTGCCCTGCTCGTAGGTGTACCACGGCTGGTAGATTTCCTTGGCGAGGTCAGCGGCGTTCTCTTTCAGAGTCGGCTTGAAGTCCTTGTGGTCCACAACCCAACGGATCATCTGCTTGCCGACGATGCGGCCTTCAGCGTGGGAACCGGAGGAGAACTTGTGGCCGGAGGCGCCGACGCCGTCCGCGCAGGTGAACAGACCGTTGACGGTGGTCATACGGTTGTAGACCTTGCCGTTGTCGGCCTTGACCTTGTAGTCGTCGGGAACCCAGGACTCGTCCGGACCGGAGACCCAGATGCCGCAGCAACCGGAGTGCGAACCGAGCAGGTACGGCTCGGTGGGCATGATCTCGGAACCACGCTCCTCAGGGGCGCAGTTGGTGGCGGCCCAGAGGTTGGCCTGGCCGACGCACATGTCGAGGAAGTCTTCCCAAGCCTCGGACTCGAGGTGCTTCTGCTCTTCGGGAGTCATGGTCTCGAAGGTGCTCAGCAGGGCGGTCTTGGTGTCCATGTAGATGGGACCGCGACCTTCGCGCATTTCGCGGAGCATCATGTGGTTGCGCAGGCAAGTGGGGATGACGTGACCCTTGGCGTAGCCGCGATCCTCGTAAGGCTTCAGCATGGCGCGGTTGGTCTCGCAGTAGTCCTCACCCTTGTAGTTGGTCGCCTTGGCCTTGAAGAGCAGGAACCAGGCGCCGACCGGGCCGTAACCGTCCTTGAAGCGGGCGGGGACGAAGCGGTTTTCCATCATGGTCATCTCGGCGCCGGCCTGAGCGCACATGGTGTAGGTGGAACCAGCGTTCCAAACCGGGTACCAGGCGCGACCCATGCCCTCACCGGTGGACCGGGGGCGGTAGACGTTGACGGCGCCGCCGCAAGCGACGACAGCGGCATTGCAGGTGAAGACGTAGACTTTGTTCTCACGGGTGGAGAAGCCGACGGCACCGGCGATGCGGTTGGGCTGGTTGGCATCGAGCAGCATCTTCACGATGAAGATACGCTCCATGTAACGGTCTTCGCCCAGAGCGTTCTTCGCGGCCTCGGCCACGATGCACTTGTAGGACTCACCGTTGATCATCATCTGCCAGCGGCCGGAACGCACGCAGGCGTCGCCGTTGCGCAGGGACAGGCCGGAAGCCTTGGCCTTGGCGCCGTCGAGGTTCTTGCCGTCTTTCTTGATCCAGCAGGGAAGGCCCCACTCTTCGAACAGATGGACGGAGTCGTCGACGTGGCGGCCGAGGTCGAAGATCAGGTCTTCGCGGACCAGGCCCATGAGGTCGGTGCGGACCATGCGGACGTAGTCGTCGGCTTCGTTCTCACCGAGGTAGGTGTTGATGGCGGACAGACCCTGGGCGACGGCGCCGGAACGCTCGAGAGCGGCCTTGTCGCAGAGCATGATGGAGATGTCGCCACCGACCTTGTCGGCCCAACGCACGGCTTCGAAGGCGACGCCGCAGTTGCCCATGCCGCCGCCGACGAGCAGGACGTCGGCGTGCATCTCAATCACTTCAGGTTCGGCCAGAGCGACGCCTTTGGAAGCTTCTTTGATGGGAAGCAGAGGCATATCAGTTCCTCCTTGGAGTAAATTCGATTCAATTTCTCAGGCAAGCAACAAACCAGCCGCAGCTAGTCCTGGAGCTCGCCACCCTTCCACACGCGGGACATTCCACCGTCGGTGACGTCGAACTTCTTGCCAAGGGCTTCCTTGGGCTTCGCAAGCTCGGTCTCGGTGAACAGCAGCTCGGAGTCCAGGTCGGCGGGCTCGGGCTTGCCGTCGTAGGGCTTGATGGATCCTTCCGGAGTGGTGCGGATGGGGAACTTGAAGCGCTTGACGGAACCATTGCGGAACTTGACGGTCCACATGATGTCCTCAGCGGAACGCATGGGGATGCAGGTACCGCCGAGAGGAGCGAAGTCGCCGTAGGGACGGGCCTCGATGGCACCCTGGGGGCAAATCTTGACGCAGCTGTAGCATTCCCAACAAGCATCAGGCTCCTGGTTGTAGGCGCGCATTTCGGCCGGATCCAGGATCATGAGATCGTTCGGGCAAATGTACATGCAAGCGGTCTTTTCGCCACCCTTGCAGCCGTCACATTTTTCCGGGTTGACAAAGGTCGGCATAGCATATCCTCCTAAGGTGTTAAAGTAACTTACACATCTACCGACAAAACCTTCAACCAATGTATATTATTCGCCTATTGCCAAGGCTATGAACAGCGGGAATAGCAAGCCCGGCAAGAGGTGTCAAGGTGAAAGTGAATTTTTGAACAAGCGAGGACGGAACAGAAGATTCCAGCCTTCCCAGCGACATCGACGCGTTGCGACCAAGTCGTATCCACCTCCAACCTGCACATCCATATTTCAAGCCCACAGGGCTTGCAAGTGTTTTTTTTCTCAAGCCGCCATCCTTGCCGCCTATCGACAACTCTAGAAAATTATTATAGTTTCTTGTTTCTATTTTTCCGATTCAGCTCTAGAAAACATCTTGAGCTACTCTTGAGGCACTCTCCTGCCCCGCAAGAGCGGAACTCGCGCCATGCCTTAGAAATTTTGCCCTTGACACAAGATTCACAATCGGGACATAACCATCCCACGTTTCAATGCAGAGCACATTCGCAGCGGCGGAGACATGGAGTTTTCGCCGCGTATTGCCCTGGCTGAGGTGAATGGCTAACACCAATTATATGGAGGATCACATGTCCAAACTGGTACCCCCTCATGGAGGCAAAGGCCTCGTCTGCTGCCTGCTCGAAGGCGCCGAACTCGCCGCTGAGCAGAAGAAGGCCGAAGGCCTGAAGAAGATCCAGATTTCCGACCGCGCCAAAGGCGACCTTATCATGATGGGCATCGGCGGCTTCTCTCCGCTGAACGGCTTCATGGGCAAGGCTGACTGGAAGGGCGTGTGCGAGAAATTCCTGATGGCCGACGGCACCTTCTGGCCCGTCCCCGTCACCCTGGACACCAACGACGAAGACGTGAAAGTCGGTGACGAAGTCGCCCTGGTCGCCCCTGACGGCGTGACCTACGCGACCATGAAGATCACCGAAAAGTACGAGATGACCGAAGCCGACAAGCTGTGGGAATCCGAAATGGTCTACAAGGGCCAGGGCGAAGATTCCACCGGCGGCAAGTTCATGGAGATCGCCCTCAAGGATCACCCGGGCGTCCAGATGGTCATGGCTCAGGGCAAGTACAACCTGGCCGGTCCCGTCAAAGTCCTCTCCGAAGGCGACTACGCCAAGCGTTTCCCGGGCGTCTACCTGACCCCCGCGCAGATCCGCGCCGAGATGGAAAAGCGCGGCTGGGCCAACGTCGCCGCTCTGCAGCTGCGTAACCCGATGCACCGTTCCCACGAATTCCTGGCCAAGATCGCCGTGGAAGTCTGCGACGGCGTCGTGATCCACTCCCTGATCGGCAACCTGAAGCCCGGCGACATCCCGGGTTCCGTCCGCATCAAGTGCATCCAGACCCTGATCGACAACTACTTCGTGCCCGAGAACGTCATCAACGCCGGCTACCCGCTGGACATGCGTTACGCCGGTCCGCGCGAAGGCCTGCTGCACGCCACCTTCCGCCAGAACTACGGCATCAACAACATGCTCATCGGCCGTGACCACGCCGGTGTCGGCGACTTCTACGGCCTGTTCGAGGCCCAGGAAATCTTCGACCGCATCCCCTACGTGACCGAAGCCTGCCCCGAACCCGGCAAGGCCCTGCTCACCAAGCCGATGAAGATCGACTGGACCTTCTACTGCTACAAGTGCGACGGCATGGCCTCCATGCGCACCTGCCCGCACACCAAGGAAGACCGCGTCATCCTGTCCGGCACCAAGCTGCGCAAGGCCCTTTCCGAAGGCGCCGAGGTCGTGGACCACTTCGGTCGCGACGAAGTCCTCGTGCTGCTGCGCGAGTACTACGGCAGCCTGACCGAGAAGGTCGAGGTCAAGATGCAGAAGGCCGCCTCCGGCGCCGACATGAAGTAAGCATCGCTTACGAAGCATCGATTCTGGGGAGGGGCTTCGGCCTCTCCCCTTTTTTGTTGCGCTCGCGCCGTTCCCCTTGCCCGATCATTTAATATATGTATTCCGGCCCGCTGCGCAGCCCCTGTTTCAGCGCTTGAAGATCGCCGCTTTTCAGGCTAGAAAGGCCCCTCTTATTACATTCCCCCAGGGAGCCTTATGACAACCGAATATGGAAAGAACAATCCCGCCGGCCAGGACATCCGCAAGGAGCGTCTCGAAGAACTCCTCGACCTGGACGCACGGATCCTCAAGCTTCTCGTGCGGCGCAGCCAGAGACTCGGCAAGGAATCCACCTGGCGCCGGTCCCAGGGCAAGCAGCGCATCGACACCGCGCTGGAAAAATCGCTCTGGGCCGAGTGGGAAAACGCCGGACGCTCCGGCGACCTGCCCCCCCGCCTGCTTCGCCAGCTCTTCAACCTCGTGAATCTCTTCGGTCAGGACGACGCCAAGGGACGCCGCCGCGCGGACGCCTATATGCTCGCCCCGCAGCGCACGCCTGTGGCCGTGAGCATGACCGCGCCCCGCTGCCTGCGGCGCACCCGGCTCTGGATGGTCCTTGCCGCGGCCTGCGGACGCCCCCTTGCGCTGGACGCCATCATCCTCAACGACCCCTTCATCGAACTGGTCAAAAGCCTGAACCAGGCCGGCGGCAGCGTCTCCTGGATCGGCGACGATCGGGCCGAAGCCCAGCGTTCCGAAGGACTCGTCTTCGAGGACAAGCTCATCTTCGCCGGGGACGACGCCTTGAACTTTCACCTGCTGCTCGGCCTTGCGCTGGGCGGCGCGGGCCGCATGAAATTCTCCGGCGGCTCCGGGCTGAAGCTCCTGGACCTCTCCGCCGTGAACACCGTGCTGCCGAAGCTCGGCGCGCGGCTCGTGCCCCTGAACCCGCACGGCGACGGACTGCCCGCCCGGCTGGAATGCGGCGGCGACATGGCCGCCCGCGTGACCCTGCCGGAATTCGCCTCGCCGGAACTGGCCGCCGGCCTTGCGCTGGCCGCATGGTCCTACCCCCAGGGCCTGGTCCTCGACTTCTCGCCGCGCCCCGGTCTGCGCTCCGCCCTGGTGGAGGTGGTCGAGGTGCTCCAGGCCGCAGGCATCGACGCCGACCTGGGCGACACGATCTGCCGCGTGGCTCCGGGCAAGCCCGTGTTTCCCGAATCCCCGGTCCTGCCTCCGGACGCGGTGCTTGCCGCGCATCTTCTGGCCCTGCCCATTTTCGCGGACGGCAAGATCACCCTCGGCGGGTTCCGCCGCGCCGACCTCGATCACCCCGCGCTGGCCGCCCTGGGCGGACTGGGCGCGGACATGCAGCTCGACGGGGACCGGCTGGTCTGCTCCGCGCTGAAGCTGCCCGAACAGGACATCGACCTGGGAGACGCGCCCGAGCTTTTCCCCCTGGGCGTGGCCCTGGCCCTGCGTTCGCGGCGCGAACTGCTGGTGCGCGCGCCCCACGGCGCGGACCTGGACGACGCCATCCAGTTCCTCGACCATCTCGGCGCGAGCTATTCCGCCGAGGAGGACGGCCTGCGCGTCTCCCCGTCGGAACTGCACTGGGAAGGCTCCTGGGCAAGTCCCTCGCCCTACTTCTGCCTCGCGTCCGCGCTGGTTTCCTTCCTGCGTCCCGGCATCGCCATTGAAAACCCCGGCATGCTCACCGCGCTCTGGCCCCAATTCTGGAACCTCTTCAACACCTTGCCTTCGGGCCGCATGAAACCCAAGGCTCAGGAACCCGAGAATGACGCACCCACACGCCGCAGAATCAAAATCGGTCGATGAGCGCATCGCCGAGCTGAATGTCGAGCTGGAGGCCATCCTCGCCGACAAGGCCGCCAAGGCCGCTGAGGAAAAGGAATTCCGCGCCAAGGAAGATGCCAAGAAACGCATTTCCTTTGCCCGGGAAATCTTCGAGTTGCAGCACGACCAGCTCCGGCTGAACGTGGAAGCGGAATTCGTGCGCAAGCGGATCAAACGCCTTGAACTCGGCTACGCCGAGGACGACGCTTCCGCCTGCGGACCCGCGGACGGCTTCGCACTCTAGTTCGCGTCAGAGATCTCGACATGCCCTTCGAATGGATCGACATCGAAGCCCTGCCCCGCCTCGAAAGGGACCAATCCGTGGTCCTTTTCGGGGCGGGCAACGGCTCCCGCGACCTGCTTCGATTCTTCGAGGAGCAAGGATCGGAAATCCGCCTCCTGGCGGTTCTGGACAACGACCCCAGCCTCCAGGGGCGATCCTTTCAGGGACTGCCCGTTCGCGCTCCGGCGAGCCTGCCCGACCTGGGTGCGGACGTCGTCATCGTGACCACGGTTTCCGGGCGGGAAGCCGTTTCCGCGCAGCTTGAAGGCATGGGCCTAAGCAGGGGACGCGATTTCCATCTCGTGGGCACGTTTCCGTCCAGCCGGGCCACGGACAACCTTTCCTTCCTGCTCCGGCGCCTTCGGAACCACGGCCTGGCCACGGGCGGCAGGATGCTGCACGTGGGACCGGGCGGTTATCTCGGACTGGAATGCGGGCTGCTGGCCTTGCTCGAAACGCCCCCGCCCTCGCACATTCTGGCCGTGGACGCCTACGATTTCAGCATGCGCTGGCCCGACATCAGCGCGTCCTTGCCGAGCTATCGCGCCATGCGCGCCGACGTGCTCGCCCTGGCCGAAGCGCGCGGCCAGACCCCGCAACTCGTCGCAGAGCACTGGGACGCTCTTTTTCAGACCGAGGCAGGGCGCACCGTTCTCGACGGGGAACGCGTCGAATTGCGGTTTCCGCATCGCTTTTCCGCCTTGCCCGTCGCGGATTCCTCCATCGGGCTGGCCTGTTCCTTTGCCGTGCTGGAGCACGTCCGCTCCCCGCAAGCGGCCGTGGACGAACTCTGGCGCGTGCTCGCCCCTGGCGGGGCCGCCGTCCTGACCATCATCACCCGCGACCACCGCTCGTTCGGCGCGGACCAGGGCTTTTCGCCCATCGCCTACCGCGCCCACTCCGCAGACGAATGGGAACGGATCAACCGCGACCGCTTTTTCCAGAACCGCCTCGCGCCGTTCCAGTGGCGCGGGCTTTTCGAGGCGCGCGGATTCCGGCTCGACGAATACCGGGTTCAGCACCGATACGACGCTCCCGCGAGCGAGCTTGCGGCGCTGCACCCGGATTTCCGCCATTGGCCCCCGGAACGGCAGGGGGAAGTGGATTGCAGCATCGTGGCGGTCAAGCCCTGACCCGCCTTAACCTTGACCTGGGACTCCCGAGGATTCACATGGGCCAGAACATCACCAGAAAGATCATCGGCGCTCACCTGCTCAGCGGGGAAATGACCCCCGGCAGCGAAATCGGCCTGCGCATCGACCAGACCCTGACCCAGGATGCCACCGGCACCATGGCCTATCTCCAGTTCGAGGCCATCGGGCTCGACCGCGTGCGCACCGAGCTTTCCGTCAGCTACGTGGACCACAACACGCTCCAGATGGGCTTCCGCAACCCGGACGACCACCGCTATCTGCGCACCGTGGCCGCGCGCTACGGCGTGGTCTTCTCGCCTCCGGGCACGGGCATCTGCCACCAACTGCACCTGGAAAATTTCGCGCGTCCCGGCAAGACCCTGATCGGCTCCGACTCCCACACCCCCACCGCGGGCGGCGTGGGCAGCCTGGCCATGGGCGCGGGCGGGCTTTCCGTGGCCCTGGGCATGGCCGGCGAGCCGTATTTCATCTCCATGCCCAAGGTCGTGCGCGTGCTGCTCACGGGCCGTCTCCAGGGCTGGGCAGCGGGCAAGGACGTCATTCTCGAACTGTTGCGGCGACTGACCGTCAAGGGCGGCGTGGGCAAGGTCTTTGAATTCGCCGGGCCGGGCGTGGCCACGCTGACCGTGCCGGAGCGCGCCACCATCACCAACATGGGCGCGGAGCTGGGAGCCACCACGTCCATCTTCCCCTCGGACGAACGCACCCGCGAGTTCTTCAAGGTCATGGGCCGCGAGGACGAGTGGAGCGAGCTGGTCGCGGACGCGGACGCGGAATACGACGAAACCGTGGAAATCGATCTTTCGGCCCTGGAGCCCCTGGTGGCCCAGCCGCACATGCCCGACCGCGTGGTTCCCGTGCGCGAGCTGGCCGGACTGCCCGTGAGCCAGGTGGCCATCGGCTCCTGCACCAACTCCTCCTACGCCGACATGAAGACCACGGCCCAGGTGCTGGCCGGTCGGCAGCTTCCGCCCGAAACCGACCTGCTCATCTCTCCCGGCTCCAAGCAGGTGCTCAAGATGCTCGCGGCCGAGGGCCTCGTGGAACCGCTGCTCGACGCGGGCGCGCGCCTGCTGGAATGCTCCTGCGGGCCGTGCATCGGCATGGGCGGCTCCCCCGTGAGCGCGGGCGTTTCCGTGCGCACCTTCAACCGCAACTTCGAGGGACGCTCCGGCACCAAGGACGCGCAGGTCTATCTGGCCAGCGCCCAGACCGCCGTGAACCTCGCCCTGGCCGGGAAATTCACGGATCCGGCCGAATGGGGCCCGGCCCCGCAGCGCGTGGAGCTGCCCGCGAGCGCGCCCAGCATCCGTCATCTCTTCATCTTCCCTCCGGAAAACGGCGACGGCGTCGAAATCCTGCGCGGACCGAACATCGTGGCCCTGGAGCGCTTCGAGCCGCTGCCCGCGACCGTGCGCGCCGCGGTCAAGCTCAAGGTCGGCGACGACATCACCACGGACCACATCCTGCCCGCCGGAGCCCAGATCACGGCCCTGCGATCCAACATTCCGGCCATCAGCGAATACATCTTCAGCCGTGTGGACGAAGGGTTCGTGGGCCGCATGCGCGAAGCCGGGTCCGGGTTCATCCTCGGCGGCGAGAACTACGGCCAGGGCTCCAGCCGCGAACACGCGGCCCTGGGACCGCGCCACCTCGGCGTGCGCGCCGTGATCGTCAAGTCCCTGGCACGCATCCACCGAGCCAACCTCGTCAACTTCGGCATCCTGCCCCTGCTGCTGGTCAATCCCGAAGACTACGACCGCATTGGAGAAAACTCCGTGCTGAGCATCGAGACCGCTTCGATCCAACCCGGAGGCAGGTGCGAAATGACGCTCCAGGACGCCGAGCCTGTTGAAGTGACAAATGATTTGACGGAAAAGGAACTGGATATTATCAAGGCAGGCGGCCTTCTCAACTACGTTCGCGCCTCCGACCGCGCCTAAGGCCGGAAAACGTAAAACACGCACCGAGGTCTCACCCATGCTCGACAAAATGCGAGAAAATGCCCAGAGTTGGGTCATCAAGCTCCTCTTCGGCATCATCATACTGGCGTTCATCTTCACTTTCACTTCGCCCCAGGGTGATTCCGAAACCGTGGTTGCCTACGTCAACGGCGACCCCATCGCCGTGGACGACTTCCAGCGACTCCTGCCGAGAACGGCCAACCAGGAGCCGGACGCCAAGCGCTCCGTGCTCTTCCAGATGGTCAACATGCTCCTCATGGAGCAGGTCGCCAAAGCGAACGGCATCACGGTGTCGGACGCGGAACTGGTGCGCGACATCAACAGCAACCCCCAGTTTCAGACCAACGGCGTTTTCGACATGGACCGCTACAAGGCCCTTGTCGGCGGCAAGCCCGAACGCTTCGAGGAAAACGAGCGCGTGAAGCTGCTGCTCGGCAAGTTCAACCGTTTCGCCGCCCTGCCCGCGCAGCCCAGCGAACCGGAAATCCGCTCCCTGTTCCTCTGGCAGAACGAGCAGGCCGTGGTCGAATACACCGTCATCAGCCCCGCGGACTTCTTCGCCCAGACCGAATCGCACGACGACGAGGCCCAGGCGTATTACGAAAAGAATCAGGCGCGCTTCACCGAGCCCGCCAAGGCCAACTTCGAATACGTGGCCTTCACCCCGGCCGCGCTCGCGCCCGGACAGGAAGTCACGGACCAGGAAGTGCAGGACTATTACGAGACCGCCGGCGCCACCCTGGTCAGCCAGAAGCGCTATGAATTCCGCCACATTCTCCTGCCCGTGGGCGAAACTCCCACCCAGGAGGACGTGAACGCGATCCAGAAGAGCATGGCCGAGATCCAGAAGCGGCTGGCCCAGGGCGAGGACTTCGCCAGCCTGGCCAAGCGCTTCGCCCTTCCCGGCGACACCGCTCCCGGCGAGCCCATCTGGATGTCTCCGGCGGAAATGCCCGACGAACTGGCCCAGGCTCTCGCAGGCATGGAAAAGAACACCATCAGCCGCCCGATCATCACCCAGGCCGGATTGAATCTCGTCCAGCTCGTGGACGTGGAGCTTCCCCGCCAGATGAGCCTTGAAGAGGCCAAGCCCATCATCGTGGACCGCATCGCCCAGGAAAAGGCCGCCAAGATCCTCGGCGACAAGCTCGACGAGACCATCTCGCAGATGAACCAGGGCGTGAAGCTGCCCCAGATCGCCGAGAACCTGGAGCTGGCCGTCAAGGAAACCGGACCCATGACCCGCGAGCAGCTCGTGGAAGAGTTCGGCCTCAATGCCGAAGCCGCGGACACGCTGATGACGCTCATGGACGGCAACACCACCAAGACCCCGCTCAAGATCGGCAACGGCGGCTACCTCGTGGCCAGCAAGATCGACGATCTGCCCGAAACCGTCATGCCCCTGGAACAGGTCCGGCAGCAGATCGACGTGGAGATCCGCCGCGCCAAGGCCCAGGAGCTCGCTCTGGAAAAGGCGCAGGAAGTGCTCGTCGAAGGCGCAAAGGGCCAGGGCGACGTCCTGGCGACGTATGCGCCGAAACTCAAGGAAACCGAGCCGTTCGTCCGTTCCGGCCAGATCGCCGGGCTTCAGGTCGATCCCAAGCTGACCAGTGACGCCTTCACCGCCAAGCCCGGACAGTGGCTGCCCACGCCCTACTCCTCGGCCAACGGCTATGTGGTCGCCCGGCTCAAGGAAACCCTGCCCGCATCCGAGGAACTCTGGCAGCAGCAGAAGCAGGGCTGGGCCCAGGCCGCTCTGGAAATCTACCGCCGCGAGATGTACCAGGCCGTGAACAACTCCCTGTTCGAGCGCGCCAACGCCAAGGGCGCCGTGGAACTGGTCCGGCCCGACCTGCTCAACTAGTCCCGCGCTTTTCGTGATTATTAAAGAAGCCCTTGGAAACAAGGGCTTCTTTTTTTGCCTTCGGCGACCAGGGGGAAACCCCTTCCCCCAAAACTTTCAACTCTCGCAGCTCCCGCCGCTCGCTATTTTTTCTTTTTTCGGAGGCATCTCTTCACCGCAGGACAGGGCAAGAGTGAACGCGGACGCCACCGGGTCAAGCCGCAGCCACCGCGCCGAATCTCGGTGCGCAGCAACGGAATTCGGCGCAGAAAGGGAGTCCAGAGGGCCGTGGGCCCTTTGGCCGCCGGAGGCAAGACTTGCTTTCGCGGAGGGCTAGTCGGTGAAAACCGTGACGAACTCGCAGGACAGGGCTTTTCCGGGCGCAACGGTCACGAGCGCAAGGGAGCCGAATTCGCCGAGGGAGCCAGGATTAAGCATTTGCGGCCCGAACTCGTCGGACCAGTATTGCTGGTGGGTGTGTCCGAAACAGATCAGGTCGAATTCCGGGCCAAAGGCTTCGGCCACGCGTAGCGGCACGCTGGAGCGGCTGCCCCAGCCGTGGGCCATGCCGATGCGCAGGCCGAGCAGTTCAAGGCGGAGCATGGGCGGGAGATCGTTGGAGAGGTTCGGATCCCAGTCGCAGTTGCCCAGCACGGCGTGAAAGCGGGGGTGCCTGCAAAGCTCGTGGTAGGTGGCGGGACCGGTGATGTCGCCGCAATGCAGCACGGCGTGGGCGGGTGCGAGGTACTGCTCATACACACGCAAGAACCAGCCCGGAGGCTGGTTCATGTGTGTGTCTGAGATGACAGCGATGGTTGCGGACTTCACGGCTACTTGGAAACCTTCTTGGCCCGGTAGCGCAGGTAGGCGCTCTTGAAGGTCACGTAGGGGTCGATGGCGCCTTCCTTGATGTCTTCGTAATCGCCGATGCGGCGGGAGACGTAGTTGACCTTTTCATAGGTCTTGGCGGCCATGGACCAGTACCAGGGGTTCAGGTAGCTGGTGGGGGTCACGAAGTAGTCGCCGACGTATCCGGCGGTGTCGCGCACGGAGCTGGGTCCGAGGAAGGGCCAGACCAGATACGCGCCGTTGCCCATGCCCCATGCGCCGAAGGTCTGTCCGAGGTCTTCGTCGCCCGGAGGAGTGGGACGCACGGGCTTCATGTCGCCCGCGACGTTTCCGAGTCCGCCGAGGCCGAAGGCGGTGTTGGCGATGAACTTGGAGGTCTCCATGCCCGCGGAGGAAAGCTTGCCTTGCAGCACGCAGTTGACGAAGCGGACCGGGAACATCAGGTTGGTGAAGAAGTTCTCGACCCACTTGCGCGGCCGCTCGGGGATGACGTAGGCGTATCCCTGGGCAACGGGCTTGAGCATGTAGAAATACAGCTTGTCGTTGAACTGGAACCAGAAGCGGTTCCAGCCCTCGAAGGGATCGGGGGTGCGGTCCACGATGTCGCCTTCTGCCGCCGGGGTGTTGCCCTGGGCGTCGAAAGCCTCGTCGAACTCGCCGCCGGAATTGTAGTCCCACTGGGCTACTTCCGTGGGGCGGGCGTCTTCCAGGGCCAGCGCCGGCACGGCCAAGAGGGCCATGGCGGCCAGCAGAAGCAGTGCGCTCAGATGTTTCCGATTCATTCCTGTCACCCTCGCAAGTGTATGAACTGTTCCGCTCAGGACGCCGGGGCCTCTGCAGCGGTGGTTGCGTCTTTTTTCTCGTCGATGGCCCTGATCTTTTCCTTGAGGATTTCGATCAGGTCTTCCGGGGACTTGTCGATCAGGACGTTCTTGAACTCGTCCTGGTAGATGCCGAGGAGGGTGAGACCTTCCCCGATCACGTCGTAAGCCCACCACCTGCCATCGCGTTCAATGAGCCGGAAGTTGACGTCGAGCGGCTTGTCCGTAAGCTGAAGGCGGGTGTAGACCATGGCCTTGTTGCCCTTGACCTGCTCGTCGAGGAAAGAGATGGACTCTTTCTTGAACGCCGCAAGTTCCTTCAGGTACTCGGTGTTCAACTTCTTCAGGTACGTCTTTTCCAGAAGCTGCGTGAAAACGGCCGTCAGGTCGTCGCGCTGCTTGTCCGTAAAGTTCAGCCAGGGTCTGCCCACGGCCCGCTTGGTCAGTTCCCGGAAGTCGAAGAACTGGTGAACGGCGTTCCGCATGGCATCCAGATGCTCCTGGGATATACCATGACTTGTGTCATAGCTTGGATCCTGCAGGATGGCAAGCAAGCTGTCCAGCCCGGCCTTCAGCGTTTCCGTAGGAGTTTCGGCTCTGGCGACGCCGGTCGATGCGACAAGCGTACCCAGCAGCACCAGAAGCATGATGATGCGTTTCATTGTTGTAGTCCTTCCTCCCGAATGCAATATTTCTTCACTTCCCGCCGCCGCTGTCGGACATGGCGAACTTGCTGATGAGGTCTTCCAGGTCGATGGCGGGGTTGGTGTCGTAGATCACGGCTCCGTCCTGGAGCGGCTCGGTGCCGAGGCCCAGGGCGATGTCCACGAACTTGTCGCCGATGAGCCCGCTGGTCTTGATCGAAGCCACGGCCTCGTCGTCGATGCGGTAATCCTTGCGGACGGCCATGGTGACCACGGCCACGGGCACGTTGTTGGTCTCTTTGCCTTCCAGGTCCAGGTCGATCTTCTCGACGTAGCCGACTTCCACGCCGTACATGGATACGGGGGCGTTGACCTTCAGGCCCGTGATCTTGGTGAACACGGCGGAAATGGTGTAATACTCGTTGGAAAAGAGTTTCACGTTGCCGAGTTTGACGCTCATGTACGCGATGCAGAGCAGGCCGACGAAGACGAAGACGCCGACCGCTGTTTCCCGTGAATATTTTTTGATTTTGGACATGTCTGGCAATCCCTTCCTCGTTAACCATTCTCCGAAGCGAGCAGCTCGGAGCAATTCATCTTCAGCAGGGCGGGGTCGAGCCGCTGCGTGCTCAGCCTCGGCGCGCTCCTCGACTTGGCGATCCGGTCCAGGAAACGCCGCAGGTACTCATCTTCCGTGGCCTCCAGCTCGTCGCGCGTGCCGTCGAAAAGCACGCGCCCCTCGCCCAGGACCACGACATGATCCGCGATGGTCCGCATGCTGGCGAGGTCGTGGCTGACCACGACGACGGTGATGTCGAACCGCTGCTTCAGTTCCAGCAGGAGCTGGTCCAGCTCGGCGGAGTTGATCGGGTCCAGTCCGGAGGTGGGCTCGTCGCAGAAGAGAATGGCCGGGTCCATGATCAAGGCCCTGGCCAGGCCGGCCCGCTTGCGCATGCCCCCGGAAAGCTGGTTCGGATACAGCTCGGCGTAGTCTTCCAGGCCCACGAGGGCGAGCTTGGAAGCGGCCAGCTCGTATGCTTCCTTGGGTTTGAGCCGGGTGTGCTCGCGCAGGGGCAGGGCCACGTTGTCCGCCAGGGTCATGGAGCCGAGCAGCGCGCCGTCCTGGAAGAGCAGGCCCAGTTGCAGCTTGAGACAGGCCCAGGCCTTGCGGCTCAGGTTCATGATGTTGTGGCTGCCGATGTGGATTTCGCCCTCAATGGGATCGTGCAGCCGCAGGATGTGCTTGATGAGCGTGGACTTGCCGCAGCCGGAGCCGCCGAGGATGACGCTGATCTTCCCCGCGGGCAGGGTCACGTTCACATTGCTGACGACGGCTTTGTCGCCGTAGCCCACGGTCAGGTTCGTCAGCCGGATGTCGTTGCGGTTGGCGTTCATCGCATCCACCTACCAGAGCAGCGAGGTCAGGATGTAATCGGACATGAGCACGAGCACGCAGCTCATGACCACCGCCTGGGTCGTGGCCTGGCTGACGCCTTCCGGGCCGACCCCGTCCTTGCGCAAATGCGTGAAGTAGCCCTGGTAGCAGCTCACGGTGCAGACAACGATGCCGAAAACCAGCGCCTTGAGAAAGCCGCCGGAAATGTCGTCCCATTCCAGGGACTGCTGCACGCGGTAGAAATAGACGCCTTCGTTGGCGCCGAGCAGGAGAACGCCCGTGAGCCAGCCGCCGAACAGGGCGATAAGGTTGAAGAAGCTGGTCAGGATGGGGAAGCTGACGATGGACGCGGCCATCTTCGGGCTGACCAGATAGCTCATGGGGTTGATGCCCATGATCTCCAGGGCGTCGATCTGCTCCGAGATGCGCATGACCCCGATTTCCGCGGTCATGGCCGAACCGGCGCGTCCCGTGACCATGATGGCCGTGAGCACCGGGGCCAGCTCGCGGACCATGGACAGGGCCACGCCCGTGCCGAGGAATCCGTCCGCCCCGAAAAGGGAGAGCGCGAAATACAGCTGCATGCCCATGACCATGCCCGTGAACAGGCCGATCAGGGCGATGACGCTGATGGATTTGACGCCGATGAAGTAGATCTGACGAACGATCTTGGGGAACTGTCCCCAGGAGGAGAAGATCAGCTGGAAGGCGTGCAGAAAGAAGAGAAACATGGCTCCCATCTCGCTGAAAAACTCCAGGGCCTTCGAGCCAAGGAGAGTCAGCGGCGCGAGCGCTCCGCCGGAGCCTTGCGTGGCATCCTGATGGTTCATGTTTTTCGCCCCTCCCGCCGAAAAACGAAATGTCCGGCATGTCAGCGCAAAAGCGCCGGACAGCCTTTCCTTTCAAAATAGCCTGAAACCAGAAGCGGTTCCAATTATATCCAGGTGTCTACATGACGCGCTGCGAAACGGCAAGGGAATTCCTTTTAGGCGGCACCAGTTGTGGGATTCACACAGACCCGGGGGAATCCCCTACGCCATGACCTTACCCTTCGCAGAAACGGTAAAAACGGACGGGAAAAGTTCCGGGGAGGGCAAAGGCGGCTTCAGCGCCGCCCCCCGTTCTTGCTCGCCCACCAGTCCCGGTCCGGCCCGCGAAACCACCAGTCCTTGTGGTCCGTCTCGACCACGCTGCGGGCCAGCTCGCGGCCCTCGTCCGTGCGCAGCCGCTCCAGGGCCGGGCCGATCCAGTCGCCCGCGTATTTGTTGCCCAGGTCGAGCTGTTCCTTGAGATTGGCGATGAAGTCGATCTGGTCCGCGTCCTGGGCCAGCTTCGCCTCCAGGCTCTCCGTGGCTTCCAGCTCCTCCCAGAGGGGCAGCACGTCCTCTTCCAGGCCCGTGCCGCTGAGCGCGTGACGCAGCGCGTCCGTGTCGCGGCTTTCGTCGTACATCTTGTTCACGTAGTTGAAATCGCCGGTGCGCGCCTCGTGCAGGTCGTGGAACAGGCACATCACGGCCACGCGTCCAGAGTCCGCCCCGGCGAGCTTCGCCAGCATCCAGCCGATCATGGCCGTGCGGAAGCTGTGCTCGGCAACGTTCTCCTGGCCCGTGCCCAGAAACTGGTACCCGCTGCGCGGCGTCCGCCGGAGCATTCCGGCCTCGAAAACCAGGTCCGCGAGCCGCGTCGTGCGGCTTCTGCCGGTGAAATTCTTGACCGCTTCGTCAGACATGAATCCTTCTTTGCATCGGTTCCTCGAAAAAACTCTTCCTCAACTGCGGTAGTCCGCGTTGATGGACACGTAGTCGCGGGTCAGGTCCGAGGCCAGCACCTCGAAAAAGCCGTCGCCCGCGCCCAGGTCGATGAGGATGGGCACTTCGGGCTCCTTCATCACCGGGCCGAGCAGCGCGTCCAGGTCGCCGGATTCGGGCCGGCCCTGGGCAAAGACGAGCACCTCGCCGAAGCGCAGGGTCAGGCGTTCGGGATCGAAGCTCGCCCCGCTGCGTCCCGCCGCGCAGACCACCCGGCCCCAGTTGGCGTCCTCGCCGAAAAGCGCCGTCTTGACCAGGGGCGACGTGCCCACGGCGCGGGCCACCAGCTCGGCGTCCGCGTCGCTTTTCGCTCCGGAAACCTGAATGCGGGCGACCTTGGTGCCGCCCTCGGCGTCCTCCACCAGCATGTAGGCGAGGTCGAAGAGCGCGTCGCGTACGGCCAGCGCCAGCAGCTCGCGGTCCGCGGCGCTCTCGGCCCGGACCCCGGAAGCGCCGTTGGCCAGGGCCAGGGCCGTGTCGTTGGTGCTGGTGTCGCCGTCCACGATGACGGCGTTGAAGGAACGGTCCGCCTCGCGGGAAAGCAGACCCTGCCACCACTGCGGGTCCACCTCGGCGTCGCAGAGCACGAAGGCGAGCATGGTGGCCATGTTCGGGCCGATCATGCCCGCGCCCTTGGCCATGCCCAGCAGGCGCACTTCGCCGCCGGAGAGCGTCACGCTGGCGCTGGTCAGCTTGTGGCGGGTGTCCGTGGTCATCATGGCCTTGGCCACGTCCTCCGGTCCGGCCTGGCCCAGGGACTCGCCGAGCAGGGGCAGGGCCGCTTCCCAGAGGTCCAGCTTGAGGCGCGGGCCGATCACGCCCGTGGACGAAGGCAGCACGTCGCGCGGTTCCACCCCGGCGAGCCTGCCGATCATGGCGCGGGCGGCTTCGCAGTCCTCCCGGCCCAGCGTGCCGGTGCAGGCGTTGGCCTGGCCGGAGTTGACCACCAGGGCGCGGGCATGGGGACGGGCCGCCAGGGCCTCGCGGCAGGCGGTCACGGGGGCGGCCTGGAAAAGATTGGTTGTGAACACGCCTGCGCAGACGGCCTCGGTCTCGCTGACGATCAGGCCCAGGTCGGGACGGGCTTTTTTCTTGAATCCCGCGGCGGCAACGGCATACGCATAGCCCTTGGGCAGATGGATCATCGGGGAAGTCCTCCGGGAATGATTGATTTCAGTGGGTCTACATATCCCTTTCCGCAACGCATTACAAAACGGAAAATCCGTCCTTCGCGACCGGCCGAAGCAAGGGGCCGATGCAAGGGGCCGGAACGCGCCGAAAAAGCGGACCGCCTCCCGCTGGGGCGATCCGCTTCCGGCTGCGAAGCGTGACGGATTGAAAACGGATGCGAGCGCGCTAGAACAGGCGCGGCTCGGCGGCAGGGGCAGCGCTTCCCGAGGCAAACCCCGCGTCGAGGCGCTTTTCCGCGCCGTCCACGCCGAGCAGGAAGAACAAGGCGGCCAGCAGCGCAAGGGAACCGAAGAACCAGAAGCGCAGCGAGCTTTTCGGAACGGCGCGGCGCAGGTCCACGCCCTCACCGCGCACTTCGGCCCGGTTCCGGCCCTGCGCGGGCCAGTCCGCGAACCGCTCCGCCGCCTCCGCTGCGGCGCTCGGCGTGAAGGCCTTGCCGTTGGCGGAACGAAGCACGCACTGGGGACAGGCAAAAGGCTGCGGACATGCGGACATGGAATACCTCCAACAAGGGGTGTTCTGGTTGATATTCGTGTCCAAGTATCCTGTTCCGCCCCTTGCTGCGTGACGCCGTGGTGAATTTCCCGTGTCCGATCCGCAACATTCGGCGGCGTCCCAGGCTGCGCAACGGCGATCCGGCGCGGCGCGCTAGACCATGTACTTCAGGTAGTACCCGCACGTGGGATAGGCCCAGACCGTGGAGCGCACCTGGGAAAGCCGCATGTCGTTGCGAATGACCAGCGCGAAAAGGTTGATGATTTCCTCGGCGTTGTGCCCGAAGACATGCGCTCCCAGGATTCTGTCGCCCTTTTCGTCCACGAAGACCCTGCTTCTGGCGTAGGCCTCGCCCAGACGCTTCCACGGAAAGGATTTGGAGAGGTCGCGGGACTCGGTCTTGTATTCCACTCCCCGCGCCTTCAGCTCGCGCTCCTGCGCGCCGCAGGAAGCGATGGGCGGGATGGAGAAGCAGACGAAGGGCACTCCGTCGTATTCCGGCTGGACGTGGTTGCCGTGCAGGATGTTCTCCGCGACGGCCACCGCCTCGATGGTGGCCGTGGGAGTGAGCGCGAAGGGCGTGGCCGCCGCGTCGCCCGCGCAGTAGACCCGCGGGTTGGACACGGACTGCATGAACTCGTTGACGAGCACGCCCTGCTTCCCGGAATCGATCCCTGCCTTGCCCAGGTCCAGGGGCGCGAGGTCGGGCACGCGGCCCGCCACGTTGAAGACGGCGTCCGCCTCCACGCTCTCGCCGTCGCCGAAGAGCACGCGCAGCCCGTGCGGAGTCTTTTCCACGCCATGGGTCGGCGCGTTCAGCCGCAGGTCCACCCCGGCGCCGCGCGTGGCCCGCACCAGCTCGTCCACGAGCACGGGGTCGAAGCGCTTCAGGGGCGTGCTGCGGCAGAGCACCGTGACCTCGGCCCCGCAGCGCGCCGCGATGTGCGCGAACTCGAAGGCGATGAACCCGCCCCCGATGAACACGATCCGCCTGGGCAGGGTTTCCAGGTCCAGAAAATCGTCGCTGATGAGCAGGTGTTCCGCTCCGGGCATCTTCAGGACGCGCGGGGCCATGCCCGGCGCGAGCACAATATGCTCGCCGCGCAGCTCCTCGACGCCTTCCGGCCCGTCCACGGCCACGCTGTCCGGCCCGGTGAAGCGCGCCAGGCCGTGCAGGGTGTCCGCGCCCAGCTCCATGTAGTGGTTTTCCGCCTCCTCCGGAATCGGCCCCACGAAGAGGTGCTTGAAGGCTTGCAGCTCGGCCCAGTCCACGCGGACCTCCCCGGTCACGCCGCGCGTGCGCATGTGCTGCGCCGTGGCCACGGCCTCGGCTCCGGCCAGCAGGACTTTCTTGGGATTGCAGCCCCGCAGCGGGCAGACACCGCCATAGCCCCGCGACTCCACTATGGCCACGGATTTCCCCGCCTTGGCCAGCCGCGAGGCCGCCTCGCCCCCGGCCGGGCCGGCGCCGATCACCACCGCATCGTATTGCCGCATCTTGTCTCCCGACCTCATCTAGGCGTCCAGTTCCGTCTCCAGCCAGGCGCGCACTTCCGGCGAAAGCTCATGAATGCCCTTGAGCCCGCCGATGGACTCGAGATAGGCGTCGGCCAGCTCCTTGGGCAGCTTCTTCTCGCAGAGCGTGGTCGAGCCGTACTTGTCCATGCGCATGAGCACCACCTTGGGCGCGGCCCAGGTGTCGATCACGAAATAAATGGAATAGCCGTCCGAATCCGCCACAGGCGGGCGCAGCGCGTCCTTCCAGTTGTTGTTGCCCCACTCCAGGTACATGGTCACGGCGTCCTCGTGGATCATGTCCCAGTTGACCTCGTTGAGCCATTGGCGGCAGACGTCTTCGCTCATGGGTGCCCCCTTGTTCGCAGTTTATTCCAGTCTTTTGAATGTAAATGGAAAAATGCTTCGGCGCAAGACGCTTCCATTCCCAACCTCGTCAACAGGGAAAACTCGTCCTTTTCCCTTCCCTTTTCCTTCCTGTTTCATCCTGTCCGGAAAACCGGGTGTACGCTCGCGCCGGAAGGTATCGAAAATACGTTATACATACTTGTTGTAAACCAGGAGGACTCTCATGTATCGTCAAGGAAATTTGAGGAAATGGATCCAGTATGAGGATGGGGGAGAGGAGTACATGAAAAGCTTCATGGACCCGAACCAGCAAAAAGCCTCCAGCCGGACCGGGGAGAGGGACAGTTTTCCCTTCGGCGCGCCGCCGAAGCGGGACGATGTGTACGTGATGGATGAAATCCCCAAAAACCATCCGCCCCGCCTTCCGGACTTCTCCAGGCGGCCCCCTCTGGATGTGGTGCTGTGCGACGGGGCGAACTGCCCGGAAAATCGAACGCAGGGCAAACCGGATGACGATCTGCGGGGCCTGTCGGGCCACGCCGCCGCCAACCTGGTGTCCGGGGTGGTGCGGATGCTTGATAACGGATTCGACCCGAACAAGAAGCCCGCTCCGCAATCCAACCCGACAGTTTTTCGTCAGCCCGTCCCTGGAAGCGGCGGAATCTGGGGCGACGAAAGAATTTCCAGGGACGCCGGAGTGCTCTATGCGACGGACAGCCACGCAGCGCAAGAAGGCAAATCCGGCCAGACGAGGCAGCAGCCCGCCCAGCCATGGCGCAAGCCCGGCAGTCTGCTCTCGGATCCTGCATACTGGCTGAACAATCAGGACCAACATCCAGCGCCCGCAGGCAAGCTGAAACAGGCCGAGCAACAATCCAACGCCAAGAACCCGCTGGAACGCATATATAACGGAGCGGGCCAAGCGCTGGACAAAGGCATGGAAGCGGCGGGCCAGGCCACGGGCAAGGCCTGGGATGCGCTCGGCGACCCGAAAATTCGTGAGGGAATGGCTAAAGCCGTCAAGGACGGCTCAAAAGGCGCGCGCGAGGCCGTAGCCAAGACCGTGGACACGTTCGCCAACGACCCGCGCATGCAGGAAGGGCTGAAAACCTTCGGCGAATACGGACTCAAGGTGGCGGCGCTGACCGCCATGGGGCTGACGCCGAAGGAAGTCTACGGAGCGGCGGGCGCGGCCATGACCACTTGGGCCGCCGCCAACCCGGAGAAGGTTCAGGCGGCCTCAGAATTCCTCGATCTCGCTGTCGGCTACAATGTGCCTGGACCGCCGCCGGTCAGCAAAGCCGGATATACTGGCTTCGGAATTCATGCCGCAAAAGATATCTACGAGAAGATACGCGATGAGTAAGCAAACGTATTCCAATATCGTTTTTGGACTAATTATGATCATCTGTGGTCAAGCGATCGCCATTGGCGGCACAGTTACCCAGGCTGACACCTTTCCGGCCTTCCGCTGGGCTGGCTGGCTCATGGCTCTTGCGGGCGTGATATTCCTGACCAACGGCATATATGGGCTATTGAGCAAAATTTGGAAGCCCAGTACCCCAAAGAAGGATCCCGAGCAGAACGACGAGAGTGAATGAATCCACGCGGGGCGGAATTCCGCCCCGTTTTATCATTGACCGAAGCGGGC